>JBKQMP010000018.1:0-17738 GCA_052146665.1 Dissulfurispiraceae bacterium | reverse complement strand
AATGCTTTTTGCCTTGTTAAAAGGCAAACTGGTTCTGAGACTCAATGGCCATGAAACATTGCGGTTGCCCAATACCTTAAATATTTCAATCAAGGGCATCACTGCGGAGAATCTCATTGAAGAATTACAACATGAAATTGCCTTCTCGGCGGGCTCGGCCTGTCATGCAGGAATCAGAAAACCGTCGCCTGTGTTAAAGGCAATGGGGTTATCAGATACTGAAGCACTTTCATCAATCAGACTGAGTGTTGGCAAAGATACCTCAATAACCGAAATTCGGACAGCATCGGAAATGCTGAGTGAAACCATTAAAAGCCTCCAATAACCAACCGCTGTAACGCGTAAGATAGTTGTTTCGCATGCCGACATCAAACTCATATACCATGCAAGTGACTTGAAAAAAACTGGGATTGTATCCTTCGCGAAGCTTTTAATTATAAGGGAATACTATCAAATCATAAAAATTAATAATCATGAAAACTCCTTGACAAAAACCAGGCGGTATGGTATCGTTGTTTTCGTTATTTTGAACACCATAGAAAAAAGAAGGTGAAGCCATGTTAGAGTTCAATCACTGGTATTTTGTTCTTCTTGCCAATTTTCTCGTCCTGCTTATTATTCTTAATGCTATACTCTTCAAACCCCTCGCAAAGTTGTTTAAGGAGAGGGAGGGCCACATAAGAAGCGCGCTCGATGAAGCAAAGTCGCTGACATCAAGAAAAGACGACGCTATCGCACAAATGAACGCTGAGCTTTCAGCTGCGAAAAGCAAGGCGAAGGAACTTTTCAATACCCTCAGAGAAGAAGGGCTCGTTAAACAAAAGGAGACGCTCTCAAAGTCTGAAGCCGAGGCCGTTGAGCTGATCGAAAAAGCACGCGGGGAGCTTAAGGCTGAAGCTGAAAAGGCCAGAGTTGCTTTGAAGGCCGATGTTGACAGGTTCTCTGAGGAAATTGTGAGAAAGTTGGTGAAGGTATGAGAACACAAATACATACTATTGGACACGGGGCGTGGAAAAAAATAGGCTGCTATTTCATTAGTTGCGCAATGTTAAGCCTTACGCTAATTGCGGCCGCTTTCGGTGCTGAAAGTGGTGAACAGGGCGGCGGCAGCGTAATGAGCTGGGTGTGGAAGATAGTCAACTTTGGCATACTCGTTTTCTTATTGGTCAAATTCCTCGGCAAGCCTCTGACAACCTTTCTACGGGAGAGGAAAGAACTTATAGAGAAGAGCATCAAAGAGTCTCAAGAGGCAAAGGAGCTTGCGAAAAAGGCGCTTTCAGAGGTTGAAGAGAGGCTCAAGCTGAAAGATAAGGAGCTAGAAGAGATTATGGCGATCTCAAAGAGTTCCGGCGATACCGAACGGAATAGGCTGATAGAGGAAGGGGAAAGATTGAAGGTAGCTATAGTGCAGCAAGCAAAGGCCAACATTGAACACGAAGTCAAAACCGCAAAAGAAACCATTAAAGCGGAGGCGGTCGAAGCGGCCATGCAACTAGCAGAGGAGAAGATTAAAGCCAGAATGACAACAGGAGAGCAGGACAGACTCCTGCAAGAATCTATAAAGTTATTAGAAGGTAGAAATTGAAAACGGTAAGAGGTGTAAAAAAATACGCAAAACAATTTTTAAAAGCCGTTGACTTGGAAGAAGTGCCTCGGGCAATTGGACAGCTCAGTGCAATTGCGGACCTGATGGAGAAAGATGAGCATTTCAAGACACTTATGGTCAGCCCTGTTTTTACTGATGACGAAAAACAGAAGGCGATAGCCCTTATCGCGCAGAAGCTGAATATGGCAGAAGGCACTGCCAAATATCTTGTACATATTTCCAATGAAAAGGTTCTCAGTGCACTCACTGAAATGGTTAAAGCCATTATTACCCTTTATCTTGAGATGAAAAAGCGGGTAAAGGCGGTGGTCACTTCGCCGGTCAACATAAGTAGGGAGTACGAACAGCAGTTAATAAAGTCCTTAAAACAGGTAACGGGGAGGGACATAGATCTTGAACTTGTTACGGATCCTTCGCTCCTTGGCGGTGTCCGCATTAAAGTGGGCAGCACCATGTATGACAGCAGTATAAAAGGCCAATTAGGGCTTTTGAGAGATAAGCTTATAAAGGGGTGACAAAATGGAATTAAAAGTTGGAGAGATAAGTGAGCAACTTAAAAAACAAATAACCGACTTTGAAAAGCGTGTTGATGTCAGTGAAGTCGGGGTTGTGACCTATGTTGGTGATGGTGTTGCTAGAATCTACGGCCTTGATAACTGCATGGCGGCGGAGATGCTTGAACTGCCGAAGGGCGTATTTGGCATGGCCCTCAACCTTGAAGAAGATAGCATCGGCGCGATTCTCTTCGGCGAGGACAGGCTCATCGGAGAAGGGGACATCGTCAAGAGGACTGGCAAAGTTATGTCGACACCCGTCGGTGAGGCGATGATAGGAAGGGTTGTTAACGCAATCGGGCAACCAATAGATGGGAAAGGGCCAATAAATACCAAAGAGCTGAAGCAGGTCGATGTTGTTGCTCCCGGGATTATTAAGAGGCAGCCAGTGACTCAACCACTCCAGACAGGCATTAAGTCCGTGGACGGTATGATCCCTATAGGCAGAGGACAGAGAGAACTCATAATCGGTGACCGTCAGACAGGCAAATCAGCCATTCTTATCGATACAATAATTAATCAAAAAGGCGGCGATGTGGTCTGTATTTATGTTGCGGTCGGACAGAGGCGTTCCGCCGTCGTCCAAACGGTAAAGACCCTCCAGGAATTCGGTGCAATGGACCATACCATTGTTGTAGTGGCTACAGCAAGTGAACCTGCAGCGATGCAGTTTATCGCTCCCTTTGTGGGCTGTGCCATGGGAGAATATTTCAGGGATAATGGCAAGCATGCTCTTATCTGTTATGACGATCTTTCAAAACAGGCCCATGCATACAGGCAGATATCACTGATCTTGAGACGTCCACCAGCCCGTGAAGCGTACCCCGGTGACGTCTTCTATCTGCACTCAAGGCTCCTCGAAAGAGCTGCGAAACTCTCTGATGAACAAGGTGGTGGCTCACTCACCGCACTGCCCGTTATCGAGACACAGGCAGGTGATGTTTCCGGATATATTCCTACAAATGTTATCTCAATCACAGATGGGCAGATATACCTTGAACCAGAACTCTTCTATGCAGGCGTGAGACCCGCTATTAATGTTGGCCTCTCAGTAAGCCGAGTCGGCGGAGCAGCCCAGACGAAGGCGATGAAGCAGGTTGCAGGCATGCTCAGGCTTGATCTTGCGCAATATAGGGAACTTGCTGCATTTGCGCAGTTTGCCTCAGATCTTGACAAGACGACTCGTTCGCAGCTCGAAAGAGGTAAAAGGATGGTTGAACTTCTCAAACAGGATCAGTACGTGCCAATGCCTGTTGAGGAGCAGATAATAGTAATCTTTGCAGGGACACAGGGCATTCTTGATGATGTCCCGGTTGAAGCGATAAAGTCCTTTGAGGACGGGTTCATAAAATACATGAGGGCGAAGAAACAGGATCTCAAGAATGAAGTGAAAGAGAAAAAGGTATTGGATGATGACCTGAAGGCCAAGATTACCGCTGCTGTCGAAGAATTCAAGAAGACCTTCCAGGCATAAGAGCAGCAACATAGGAGAGGATATATATGGCAACATTAAGGGATCTACGAAAGAGATTAAAGGCGATACAGGGGACTAAAAAGATTACCGCTGCCATGAAGATGGTAGCCGCGTCAAAATTGAGGAAGGTCCAAGATAGGATGCTCAATTTCAGGCCCTATGCCATAAAAATGAACACAGTCCTGTCCGATCTCGCAAAAGCAACAGAGGGCAGTGAAGACCATCCTCTCCTTTTAACGAGGCCTCCGAAAAAGGTGGAATTAGTGGTGATTACGTCCGATAAAGGTCTATGCGGGGCCTTTAATACGAATATCCTGAAGGCTGCAAACCAGCACATCAACACGCTCAAGAAGGAAGGCCGTGAGGTGAGCGTGAGTATTGTGGGCAGAAAGGCCCGCGATTACTTCAGAAGGCGAGAAATCCCATTGAGGAAGACATGGCTAGGGCTTTCAGGCAAAATAAACTATGTTAGTGCCCAAGAGATCGCAGCGGATCTCATAGAGAACTACTCGAGCGAAACAAGCGATGAGGTCATACTCATCTATAATGAATTTAAGTCCATTATCGTCCAAAAGGTCACTGTCGTAAAGCTGCTCCCGATAGGAGGCATGGAAACGTCCGATACACAGACTGCGGCCAATATACCCTACGCTCCATTTTTATACGAGCCTTCAAGAGAGTTGCTCTTCGAAAGACTCCTGCCAAAGTATATAGAGATACAGGCGTACAGGGCACTCCTTGAATCCCAGGCAGCAGAGGAAGCGGCAAGGATGGCTGCCATGGAGAACGCCTCAAAGAACTGTGAGGAACTTATCACCAAGGTGACTCTCCACGCGAACAAGGTCAGACAGGCAGGTATTACCAAGGAATTGATGGACATTGTCGGTGGTGTTGAAGCTTTAAAACAGTAGGTTAAATATATCAATTAGAGAAATAGAAGTATAAAGAGTCAGGAGGTCAGAACAATGAATGAAGGTAAAGTAGCCCAGGTTATCGGCGCAGTGGTCGATATTGAATTTGACAAAGAGATTCCCTCAATCCTCAACGCAATTACAGTAGATGACTCAGGAGATCCGTCAAAGGGTATCCCTGCGATTCATCTCACACTCGAAGTCGCGGTGCAGCTCGGTGACAATAAAGTCAGGACTATTGCCATGGGTCCAACAGACGGTCTCGTTAGGGGTATGAAGGCGGTTGATACCGGATTGCCAATAGCAGTGCCTGTCGGGAAAGGCGTCCTCGGTAGGATAATTAATGTTATAGGTCAACCAGTTGATGAACAGGGACCTGTTGTATCGGATGAAAAATGGCCTATTCATAGAAGCGCTCCTGAATTCTCTGAACAGGTGGCTACCACACAGCAATTTGAGACAGGTGTTAAGGTCTTCGACCTCCTTGTGCCTTTTGTTAAAGGTGGTAAAATGGGTATGTTTGGAGGCGCCGGTGTCGGCAAGACAGTCGTCATCATGGAGATGATTCACAATATCGCCATGAAACACGGCGGTGTCTCTGTTTTTGCAGGTGTCGGCGAGCGAACAAGAGAAGGAAATGACCTTTACCTCGAAATGAAGCACTCTGGTGTTCTCCCCAACGTTGCACTTATCTATGGCCAGATGAACGAGCCTCCTGGAGCAAGAGCTCGAGTCGGTCTTACCGCTCTCACAGCGGCAGAGTATTTCCGGGATCAGGGACAGGATGTCTTAATCTTTATTGATAATATCTTTAGATACACCCTTGCTGGTGCCGAAGTTTCAGCGCTGCTTGGAAGAATGCCCTCAGCCGTCGGTTATCAGCCGACACTCGGTACCGATATGGGTGCCTTGCAAGAGAGAATTACCACTACGAACAAAGGATCCATCACCTCTATGCAGGCTATCTATGTCCCCGCTGATGACCTTACAGATCCAGCCGTTGCTACTGCCTTTGCACATCTCGATGGAACAGTTGTGCTGTCAAGGCAGATTTCCGAACTGGGTATTTATCCCGCAGTTGATCCCCTTGATTCCACTTCGAGGATCCTTGACCCAAAGATCGTTGGAGACGAGCATTACGCCGTTTCTAGAAAAGTACAGTCTATTTTGCAGAAGTACAAGGAGCTCCAGGACATCATTGCCATCCTTGGCATAGAAGAGCTTTCAGAAGACGACAAAATAGTAGTCTCAAGGGCAAGAAAGATACAGAGATTCTTGAGTCAGCCTTTCAGTGTTGCAGAAACATTTACCGGCACACCCGGCAAGTACGTCAAACTTGAGGATACCATAAAGGGATTTAATGCAATAGCTGACGGTCAGTTTGATGACATGCCCGAGCAGGCGTTTTACATGTGCGGGACAATTGAAGATGCGGAAGAAAAGGCAAAGAAACTTGGCTGGAGCAGGTAATAAGAAGGCACTATCAGGGGTGGAGATAAATGGACAATAAACTAAGATTAGAAATCGTTACGCCATATGGTCAGATTCTCAGTGACGATGTTGACGAGGTGTCCACGTCGGGAACTGAGGGTGATTTTGGCGTTTTGCCTGGACATATCCCCTTTATTACAACATTGAAAATTGGTATGCTAACCTACAAGAAAGGCAATGACATAGGTTATGTATTTATTAACTCCGGCTATGCGGAAGTATCTGCCGATAAGGTAATTGTCCTCGCCGACAGCGCAGAAAAGTCAGAAGATATTGATGTGGAAAGGGCTAAAGCAGCTATCCAGCGCGCAGAGGAGAGGCTAAGAAAAGCCGAGGCAATTGATTTTGCAAGAGCGACTGCATCTCTGGAAAGGGCAACGATTAGAACACAGTTGGTACAAAAAAAGTAGTACCGTAAGGATTGACTAAGCAGTTTTTAAAAAGGGAGCAGCTCGGCTGCTCCCTTTTTTTTCTTCTCCCGGGCACATCACGATTTTACAATATTTATCAAGCGAGTGTCTGGCGGCATTGCGCCGCAACGCTATGTCGTAAAAGAAAATGCGATGCCCTCAGTGATCAGTCCACTCCAAAATTGTTGTCTTTAACACGTCAGCGAGTACCAACCCCGGCTCTTGAAACAATGATGTCTCCTCGAGACATGATTACCCGCATTTTGGGATGCAAAGCCTCGGGGGGTACGTTTAGCCTATTCCCCACAAGGCTTATAATATGCATGACAAACACTGCCTCATATTCCCTGATATACCAGATTTCGTGTTTCAGGAATCAGAGTCTTCTCCTAAAAAAAGCGAAGAAGTGTTCCTTTATTTTCTCTAGAAATGGTCTCTCGTGCCAGCTTTCTCGATCAATCTTAACTGAATGCGTTAAGTCTTCTTTAAAAATCTCGATCATTCTTAATCCAAAGTCGGAATCGAGAATTCCCACATTACCTTCATCGTTGCATCTAAGAGACTGAAAATCGAGATTGGTAGAACCGATTATAGTCCAGCATTTATCGAATGAGTATGTCTTGGCGTGAAGTATCTCGCCCATATAGGCGTATATCTCAACCCCAGCCTTCAGCAGCCTTGCAAAAAAAGCTCTTCCGGCATAGAATGCTGCTGGTACGTCGGTCATGCCAGGCACAAGAAGCGTCACTCTGACGCCGCGCCTTACCGCATTCTCCAACGTTTCCACCATTCGCCTGCTCGGCGTAAAATAAGCCGTGGTGAGTGTAACAGACTCTTGAGAGTGATTGATGCTGTAATAGAGCAGTCTTCTCATTCTCCGCCTTCCCTTGGAAGAATGGACAAAAATAGGGATCGCAGGGATACCCCCATCGTTATCATATGACTGTTCACATGATTGCGCACTTAAAACCTTCATGTCCTCAATAACATTTATATCTCCACACTCGATTTTTTCTCCGCCCCAGGTATACCAAGCCTTCTTAAATGTGTCAAAGAGGATTTTCACCATAGGGCCCTTGACCATGATGCCGGTATCACGCCATCCAATTCCCTTAGTCCTAAGATGAAACCCCATGTATTCATTGGCAATATTTAGTCCACCCGTAAATGCCTCCCTCAAATCCACAACGATAAGTTTTCTATGGTCTCTGTGAACATAATGAAACGGGGTCGTCCACTTGAACGGTCGTGACGCCCTTACGCTGATTCCGGCCTCTCTCATCTCTTTCCAAAACTTCCTTGGAGTTTCCCAGGACCCGAAATGATCATATAGAATATAGACATGAACGCCCTCTCTAGCTTTGTGTTTTAACAGTTCAGACAGATCCGAGCCCGTCGCGTCGTTCCTGAAAATGTAGAATTGGAGGCATACTACTTTTCTTGCACTAAGGATAGTGTCAAGGATCTTTTTGAATGATTCAGGTCCTCTCCAAAGAAGATCAACATCGCGAACAGTAGTGAATTTCTGTTCAAATATTTTTTCAATGGAGTCTATTGTAAAATTGTTTTCCATTTCAAAGAGTTCTTAAGTATGTATGAGATTCATCCCCGGACATAATTTTAATCTGTCTGACGGCTTCATGTATGCATAATTATATCTAATATACACCTATTTGTCCCGTATGATATCATGTAAATATGCGCTTTGAGTCTATAGACACCTATGGTGATGCAGGGGTAAGAGCTTATGGGAGTAACTGTCAAGAAGCTTTCATAAATGCAGGCCTCGGCATGTTCAATCTGATTACCGAAAGGGAAAAGGTCGATATAAAGACAAGCATTCAAATAGAAATAAATGCGGATACCCTTGAGGGACTGCTTGTCCGTTACCTTAATGAACTTATATTTCAGTTTGACACCTTTGGTTTTATTGGTAAGCAGATAGAGTTCGTCAGTTCAGCACCGGAGGGTCTTTGTACGGGGCCTTCCCAAAATAGTGACCCAGAGCGGTCAATGCCAGACTATAGGATAAAAGTGAAGGTTTATGGAGAAGACTTTGATCTCGAAAAGCATGAACAAAGATTACTCATCAAGGCTGCAACCTACCATAATCTAAAGGTCAGGAAGATCAACGGCGAATGGGAGATTGAGGCTATCTTCGATATTTAGGGAGGGCTGTCGTGGCAGTATTAGAAAAATTAAGAAGAATAGATGACAACAGGATTGAAGTGCCTAAAGACTACAAGCTCGGAATGAGAACAAACGGTGTCATCTTTGTTGATAAGCTATTAGAGCAAGAACTCGAGCCTGAGGCGATAGGACAAGTTGCAAATGTCGCGACACTGCCTGGTATTGTTGGATCATCCTTAGCAATGCCTGACATCCACACTGGCTACGGCTTTACTATAGGTGGTGTGGCCGCCTTTGACTTGGACAATGGGATAATCTCTCCTGGCGGCGTTGGCTACGACATAAATTGAGGGGTTCGTCTCCTCAGGAGCGACCTCCGACGGGAACAGGTTGCTCCGAGGATAAAGGATCTAGTTGGGATCCTATATAATGAAATACCAGCGGGTGTCGGATCAAAGGGAAGGATTCGTCTCGATCCTCAAGATGAAAGAAGGCTTCTCTTAAAAGGTGCTCGCTGGGCTATTGATAATGGCTTTGGACATGATTCAGACCTTGAAAAAATTGAGTCTGGGGGGTGCATCGATGGTGCTGACCCTGACAGTATCAGCCCGAAGGCGTACGAAAGAGGGAGGGCTCAGCAGGGAACATTGGGTTCTGGTAATCACTTCCTTGAAGTTCAGTACGTTGATGAGATATATGATGAAAAGGCTGCAGCAACACTTGGTTTTTTTAAAGATCAAGTAACCGTTATGATACATACCGGCTCCCGCGGTTTTGGCCATCAGGTATGCACCGACTTTCTTGAGGTTATGGAGAAGGCAGTGCGAAAATATGCCATCGAACTACCCGACAAAGAACTCGCCTGCGCCCCATACAAGAGTGGGGAGGCGCAAAACTACCTGGCCGCAATGAAAGCAGCGGCAAACTATGCATGGGCGAACAGGCAATGTCTGATGCATTGGACGCGCGAGGCGTTCATTTCTTTCTTTAAGATTTCTCCCAAACAACTCGGCATGAACCTCGTCTATGACGTGGCCCATAACATCGCTAAAGTGGAAGAACACGTGGTCAATGGAGAAAAAAGAAAGGTAATTGTTCATAGAAAGGGAAGTACGAGGGCATTTCCTCCAGGGCATTCAGAGCTACCCGAGGCTTATCAAAGTATCGGCCAGCCAGTTCTGATTCCTGGGGATATGGGAAGGGCGTCATTCGTGCTGTTGGGGACAGAAAAAGCGATGTTGGAGACATTTGGCTCCACATGCCATGGGGCGGGAAGAGTCATGTCGAGACATCAGGCGATAAAAAAAGCGAGGGGTAGAGCCATCTGGCGGGAGATGGAAGATCAGGGAATTATTGTGAGGGCTGCAGGTCGTAGCATCCTTGCTGAGGAAATGTCAGAAGCGTATAAAGACATCTCAAACGTGGTAAACGTGGTCCACAATGCAGGCATTGCAAGAAGAGTGCTCCGATTAAGACCAATGGGTGTGGTAAAGGGATAGTGCGGCAGAAGAAACCACAGAAACTTAGAATAGGCAGAATACCCTATGCAAACCTCTTTCCTATATTTTACACCTTGGAAAGGGAGTTTGATTGTTCATCATATGAATTTATCGAGGGTCCTCCCTCGGCTCTGAACAAGATGCTCAGGGAAGGTAGTGTCGACATAAGCCCTTCCTCTTCAATAGAGTACCTAAGGAATCCTTTCCTTTACAGCATCGTCGAGGGTCATTCGATAAGCTCGAAAGGGCCCGTCGGGAGCATTTTCCTCTTTAGTCAAAAAACCTTGGAGAAATTGGATGGCAGTGTTGTCTATGTTTCTTCCCAGTCCGAGACATCAATTGCGCTTCTTAGTATTATCCTAAAAACATTCAATCGGATCCACTGCACGTTGGATCTGTCGAACAATCCAGACGAGTCAGACGGCAACGCTTTCCTTTTGATAGGCGATGATGCACTTAAATACAATGCGAGACAAAAGGTACGCGGGAGGCGGCTCACAAACGCTGCTTATCCCATTATTTATGACCTTGGCGACATCTGGTACAGACAAACCGGCCTACCCTTTGTATTTGCCCTCTGGATTATGAAGAAGGAAATTTATCAAACAGAGAGAGAATCCTCGACTAGTAGCCGGAATGAACTGCTACATCTGTTTATTGAAAGCCTGAATAGTGCAAAGAATATTGCGTTAAACAATTTGCCGGAGATTTCAAAGCATTCGCCTTTACGGGCCTTCTTGTCGCAGGAAGAGATTATCAGATACTGGGATAATCTTGATTATGAACTGACAGCTGAACACAAGAAGGGTCTTGAGCTTTTCAATAGCTATTTGAAGGATCTTGTCTATTTCTGACTCAGCTGTCTACCGTAACATCATGAAGTTGTTATGCCCGCGATGCCAACAAGTTCGTCCATAAGAGATCTGACACTGACTATCTTGTCAATCCTGTCAGCATTGGTGCCAACGGTGTAAAGTGGTTCCTCTTTATCGGGATTATAACCTGCAGAACTCAAAAGGCCATTGCAGATGCAGAAATGATTTTCGTTGCTTTCCTTTGCGGGGCAACGATTAAACTGGCCCTCAGAATCTTTCAGAAGCACGTAGCCCTTGTCACATTTTGGTTCCCTAAGTCTCTTCAATGCAGAGGCAAACATCGGAGACTGTTTTATTATCCGGAACGGCAGGCCACAAGGAGAACCAGGCCTGTCAGCAACTAGTATGTCCTCTTTTTTTGCCGTTATGACAGCGTGCTTATAGTCTTCCGTGGCGCTGCTCTCCTCTGTCGCAAGGAACCTAGTCCCCATCTGAACGGCATCTGCACCCATTCTCAGAAATCTCACAATATCATCATGATTATAAATCCCCCCTGCAACAATGACCGGGAAATCGCCATATTTTACAGCCATATCTTTGACAGGCGGTAAAAGGTTTTCAAGTTTATTGGATTCGAGTCCAATCTGGTCAATCTTGAATCCGAGATGACCGCCTGCAAGAGGCCCTTCCAGCACAATAGCATCAGGTCTGTAGTGCAATCTCTCCCATTTCTTGCATATTAACTCAAGTGCCCGTGCAGATGATACTATTGGTATCAGTGCGGTATCCTTAGGAGGCTGAATGGCGGGCAGGCTGAGAGGTAGTCCTGCTCCTGAAATAATCACGTCAGCATCCGCATCAATTGCCGCCCTCACAGAGCTTTCATAGTCCCTTACAAGAGCCACCATGATGTTTATGCCGACAAGGCCTCCAGTAGACTTAGCAAGAGAAACCTCTTCATAAGTAGCATCGTATGTGTTTAGCTTTTTCCCCTTCCTCCTAGATACAAGCCTGTCAAGGCAGGCGCTTGATACAATGCCCATGCCGCCCTCCCGCGCAACAGCGCTTGCGAGAGGATATAACGATACGCCTACACCCATTCCACCCTGTATAATAGGTATGGTTATCTTTTTGCCTTTAATTGTTAAGGATGGAAGTGATGAGTCCAATTCTACTCAAGTAACCTTCTGATAACTTGGTGAATACAAAATCTTAGTGGTAATCTACTAAGGAAGGCCTGCACTGTTATCTAAAACAAAATTTAAGTTAATATTATAATTACCTATTGTGACATATTTTATCAAGAGAATTAATTGCTTCGTTGACGTTCGAGGGCGTGAGCGCCTCAATGGAGAAGCGCCACGGGACAGCAAATCTTCCTGACCGCGAGATGAACGTTAGATGCAAATTTTGGACTGATTGCAAGGATATCACCGCCTAATTTCGCATGTGGTGACTTCTTTGGAACGTATTATAGAGACAATTCATGCACCTTTAAAGAAATGAAAGACCGTTTGGATAAAGTCCTAGTTCAAAAAGGCTTGGTTATCAGCCGCGAGAGGGCAAAGGCACTGATAATGGAAGGCAAGGTTTACCTTGACGGCATAGCGGTTACTAAGGCTGGCACTATGGTGAATGCAAATGCCCTCATTGAACTGAAATATACAGATTTTCCCTTTGTAAGTCGCGGGGGGCTGAAGCTTGAGGCCGCCATTAAGACTTTTGATGTGGAATTAACAGATAAAATAGTCATGGATGTAGGGTCATCGACGGGGGGCTTCACTGATTGCATGCTTCGGTACGGAGCAAAACAAGTATACTGTGTCGATGTGGGCTATGGTCAGCTCTCGTGGAAGCTGAGGCAAGACAAGAGGGTCGTAGTATTAGAGAGAACGAATATAAGATATCTTCAGAGGAGCCAAATCCCAGACATAATTGACCTGGCAACCATTGACGTCTCTTTCATTTCACTTGTAAAAGTTGTGCCAACGGTATTGGAGTTCTTAAAAGAAGGTGGCGAAGTTATCGCCCTCATCAAGCCGCAGTTTGAAGTTGGCAAAGGAGAGGTTGACAGAGGCGGCATTGTAAAGGATGATACTAAGAGAGAGAAAGCTGTCGAGGCTGTTAAGAAAAATCTCGAATCTCTCGGGTTTCAGATTGCAGGACTCATGGAATCGCCTATACTCGGGCAAAAAGGGAATAAGGAGTATTTACTCTATTTATTAAAAAAAATTGCATAGTTATCGTGAACCTCACCTATTTTCGAACACATCTATTAACTTTACGTTCTCCACATCTAATAACCCCTGGTCAGTTATTTTAAGTTTTGGTATTACGGAAAGTGCCATGAAGGATAGAGTCATAAACGGCGCGGTCAGTCGCGTACCCAAGATTTTTTTTGCAAGGGTATCTAACGTGACATACTGCTTCGCAACGCTGAACCCATCTTGATTGCTCATTATCCCTGCTATCGGAAGAGGCAGAACTTCCTGAAAGTGAGATGAGACAACAGACAACCCTCCCCTCCGCGCTATCAGCAGATTGACCGCAGTACATATGTCATCATCTGTTGTCCCAACAGCCACTATATTATGCGAGTCGTGTGCAACCGAAGAGGCAATCGCCCCTCTCTGCAGCCCGAAATTCTTAACAAAACCAATAGCAGGAACTGTATTCGTATATCTGTTAACGATGACTATTTTTAGAATATCTCTCCTAATGTCGGCAACTACTTTGCCGTTTAAAGTCGTTGGGACTGCTAGGATATGGCCAGTAAGTATCTGCCCATTAATAGCTTCAATCACATTTATCCTTTCCCCTCTTTTTTGAACTTCAAAGTCGGATATGTCTTTTTCCTGAGCTCTAAAATTATTCAGGATTCTCACGGGAGCATGAACGAGTAAAGTATTTCCCCTTTCAGCGACAATCTGTCCATTGATATACGCCTTCAGAATATTCAACTCCTTTAAATTGTCGACTACTAGAAAATCTGCGTGATCACCCTTCTGGAGCAAGCCCACATCCAATCCGTAATGCTTCACAGCATTAACGCAGGTACACTTCAGCACATTCATTATATCAAGCCCCATCATTAGAGCCCTTTTGGCCATTTCTTTTATGTGCCCCCTCAATAAATCATCGGGGTGTTTATCGTCACTACAGAACATGCACTGGTCAGGATATCGGATTATTAATGGATAAAGGGTCTCTAGGTTCTTAGCAGCAGAGCCTTCTCTGATGAGCAGTTTCGTGCCCAACGAAAGTTTTTCAAGGCCTTCGTCATAATCAACTGTTTCGTGATCGGTAAGTATCCCAGCTCCGATATATTTTTCTAAAGATCTTCCGCCAAGTCCCGGAGCATGCCCATCAATGGGTTTCTCATACTTTTTTGCAATGTCAATTTTTGCCATTATTTCTGGATCGTCTTTGAGCACTCCCGGAAAGTTCATCACTTCACTCAAATACTTGATTTCGTCTCTTGCCAGCAGGGTATCAATGACTTTCGAATTGAGAGAGGCTCCAGAACTTTCAAAAGGGGAGGCAGGAACACATGATGGGGCACCGAAATAGAATTTAAAAGGAACTGTACCCCCATTTTCTATCATATACTCCACTCCATCAATGCCCATTACATTAGCAATTTCATGCGGGTCAGACAGAGTAGCGACGGTACCGTGCATTACGGCAAGCCTTGCAAACTCGGACGGCACTAACATCGAGCTCTCAATGTGAATGTGTGCATCAATAAAGCCAGGGATAATAAATGTATCGTATCTTTTGTTTTCTCTTATGATATTGGCAATTTTACGACCCCGAATTTCAAGGGTACCAGGATATATCTCCGCCCTCAAAGGATCGACAATATTGCCCGAGATTAATCTATGATCCTCTTCAAACGCCATGTCAACAAGATACCTCTCTTCTTCGCATTATGCCTATGTATCTCGACAAAAAACCGCCTTTAAAAATAGCCTTCTTAACGCCGATGATGACCAATCAATAGCAGCTAAGCTCCCGGTTGATTCAGAAAGGGGCCTTCGCTATAAAATTAAAAGTATACGGCTTGTGGCTGATGTATAACTTGCGTGTTTTGAGGAACTGTCGTCAAACTAAAGATATCCCTTTTCTCCAGTACCGACTGTCACTTATTTTTGCATTAGATGATAGAATACCCTCTCAGTCTCAAGCACCGTCTTTTCTATATCAAATTTTTCCCTTACTTTTTCTTTGCCTTTTAGAATAAATGATTCCCTCAACTCCCTGTCCTTTCTGAGGATGCCTATTTTTTTTGCTAGGTCTTCACTATCACCAGCCTTGAACAGGAAACCATCAGTGCCGTTAGTTATCACCTCTCTGATGCCTCCGCTGTCAGCGCCAATGCAGGCAACTCCTGAGGCCATTGCCTCGATTACGGCAAGTCCTAAGCCCTCGGCCGGCGAAGGCAACACGTTGAGATCCATGATTTTATAGAAGGGTGCCACGTCATCCTGGAAAAGACAGCAGGTCATTTTTTCAGTATCAAGACCGTTGTCCTGTGCGATGACCTTTATATAATCTATGTCTCTATCTTTGTGCAAACCGAGCAAGAGCAAGTGAAAAGGATCACTCAAGCCTGCAAGTGCCCTAAAAAGCACTTCATGCCTTTTCATCGTTGGTTTATCTGTTCTGAATCCCTTGGCTAGTCCCAACCTGGCCACCATACCTATAGTGAAAACGCCCTTTCGCGTATACCGCTGTCTATATTCTTCTATTTTTTCTGTTGGCACTTTCTCAAATTTCTCGACATCGATTCCACCATATACCGTAGTGACCTTACTTTGCCAAATGCCGCTCCTTAGAAGGCTTTTCTTAATTGTATCGCTCACAGCTAGGTTCATATCCAGTATGAAATTATAGAAAATCGCTGCAATGTTAGGACCTGGGATGCAATGTCGTGTGAAAACCGCCTTTGATTCCAGTCCCCGGAGCTTTGCCGCAATGAGCATATGCCTACCATGAGAGTGATGGACATTTACAATATCGACCCTCTCCTTCTTGCAAAACGTCATGAATGCAGAAAGAGGTGTCATATCCCGACTTCCGGAATGATCGATATGATACACCTCGAGTCCCGCAGCGTGCGCCGCAGTGTTTAAGAAGCAGTCTGACGGGCAAGCAAATATTGCCATGTGGCCACGACGTTTCAGTCCCCTAGAGACGTCAAGGGCTAGAATGTCTGCCCCCCCTTTTCCTTCGTCAGAAATCAGGTTCATTACTGTCAACGGCCTAGCTGGCATAAATCCGCTCCCAGATTATACGGTATTCCTTTGACGAATAACTCATAAAGGCCTCCGCATACTTGCCCACACCCGAAGATACGCCCCTGTATCTGTTGAGTGAGATGGCTCCATCCACCCAGTCGTTTGAAACCAGCTGACTCTTATAACATTTTATTGCATCTTTCTTTTTATCAATGCAAGACGAAATATCTACAATTACATTTGGCACAAGGGTATTCCATACCTCGTAAGCATTGACAGTAAACTTATACCCGTATTTACGGCTAGCCTCGGATAAATAATGGTTTACCGCAATGTGGTCGGCATGTCGGTCAAAAAGTGAAGGCAGGTAGACCATGTCTGGTTTATAGGAACTTATAGTCGCACTAAGCCTTTCTCCTATGTCCTTATGGTCAAGCAAGGTCTTTGATTTGTAGTTAAGAAATTCAAGTTGGTCAAAACCGACTATAGTTGCAGCCGCTCTCGCCTCCTTAATCCTGTCCTCGGTGCAATCAGCAAAATAGAGCGCCATCACCGGGTTACCTGCCTCAACATGTTTGCTAAGGGTGCCTCCACACCCTATAAGATCATCATCGATGTGCGGAGAGAGGACAAGAACTCTTCCTGCAAAAGGCCTGTTGAGCTTGATGGGAGAAGCCTTCAGGTATGGTTGAAGCATCTCATAGAAGCGCTGTATGTGAGCCCACTTCATCCTTGATGGTAGTTCCTTAAATCGATCCACTCTCACCTCAACTGTCTTGGTGCATCATCATAATTAGTCTTCCGATAATGGCAATGCTCATCATCAATGTGATATGACAACCCTGCATGTTGTCTGCAAAGAGATCAAGTGCAGATTCAAGAAGGTATCCCCATGCTCAATCACTACAGACCAGATCACCGCGACTATGGGATTTATAATGCGACATCTCATGGCCTTAATCGTTCAGTTTAAGTAGCGCATACTGCCGATGGGTTCTAAGAAGCCATTGAAAAGATGTTTCCGATAAGACGGTGCCGTATTTATCCTAGCTTTAACCATCTGTCCATAGTTTGATAAGAAAATCAAGATAATGGCGCACTCACGCACACCTGTGAAGAGGTTACTTAAAAGACAGAATTCGACACTTGTGAGAGTAGATATGCCGGATTCCTTTTGGTGAATTAGCTAAACGATAACGACCTACTGGATGTGTAATTGCTCACTCCCGCGTCACATCTGAAGACTGCGTTTTATTGTCTTCTTCAGAGGGCGCCTTTTCATCATGTGAAAGGGATTTTTTGAATTCTTTGATTCCTCTGCCAATTCCGGCACCAAGTTCAGGAAGTTTACTCGGACCGAAAATCACCAACAGAATACCCAGTATTACGATAAGATGCATCGGCTGAAAAAGTCCTCTAAACATTTCTACCCCCTTTCATTGTCCTGCTAATGAAGAATTATAGCATTATTTCGACAAAAGTCAAACAGCACAATCTTGAATCAGCGATTCCTTAACAATAACCTCAAGGCGAATAAAGAAGAGCTAACGGAGCTATTTTCGGATGGGAGCAGATTCGGGCTGAATAGGTAGAGGTAAAATCAGGCGC
>JBKQMP010000017.1:0-54983 GCA_052146665.1 Dissulfurispiraceae bacterium | reverse complement strand
AGATTGTAATGAGATTCGGCTTTCACAACAAGTGTGACAGGAGGCTATTTGGGCTGGGAAATACGTTGATCTTATTCAAACAACATGTGGCAGACGGAGGTCTACCGCGCTAGCGGTTTAGTCCTACGGGGCGAAAGTCGCTATGCAAAAAAGAAGGGAGCTATACGCAACAGTACTTCCCCTTCTAAGCAAGAGAGTCAAGATATTTCTCTACTTGCTCTGTTAAAGCTGAAGTCTGCACAGGAAGACATCACGAAAATTATATAGTTTACGGATGGAAATCGTCAGTCTGAAATACAAGAATGTCTTGGCAATGAGCAGGCAGCCCTTAGTGATAGGAGTTGGAAGTACTGGTTAGGCCATCTCACTTGGCAGTCATTTGGCGCAAATTCGTGATATTGCGCAATGGCGAGTCGCCAAACAGACGGCTGTACTCGCGGCTGAATTGGGATGGGCTTTCATAGCCGACTTGAAATGCCGCGGTTGTTGCATCCAGACCTTCAGTGAGCATCAACCGACGCGCTTCGTTCAAACGCAACCATTTTTGGTATTGCAGCGGGCTCATGGCCGTAAGCGCCCGGAAATGATGGTGGAAGGTCGATGTACTCATATGGACTTGCGTTGCGAGGTCATCGATACGCAACGGCCGTGTGAAGTTACTCTTCAACCAATAGATTGCCCGCGTTATCTGATGACTCTGACTTCCCACCGACACCATCTGGCGCAGACGAGCACCTTGATCGCCTACAAGTAAACGGTAAAATATTTCCCGCTGTATGATTGGCGCAAGGATCGGGATATCCTTCGGCTCATGAAGCAAATCGATCAAGCGTTGAAAGGCGGTGAGCAGCGTCAACGTGACCTCGCCCGTCGCCATTGCACGGCTCGATTGCTGCGGACGCCGCGGGGGCAGATTGCTGTCCACCATCAGTTGTGCCATCTCGCGCTGATCAAGTTTCAACATGAGCGCCAGGCAAGGCTTCTCCCGGCTCGCTTTGGTAATCTGCACAACCGTGGGTAGATCCACGGATGTGATCAAAAAATGGTGCGCATCATACACATACGCGTCGTCTCCAAGCAGCGCGCGTTTGGCCCCTTGCGCGATCATGCAAATGCTCGGCTCGCACATGCAACTTGTCGGCTGGGTCGGTTCGTCCCGTCGATAAAGTGACAAGCCCGGGATCGCGGTCATGGGCTTGTCGCCTTTATCGGTCCATCGGGCAATGCTCTTTCCCAAAGCTTCGAGCGCACCTTCCATACTGTTATTCTCAAACACCTCATTGATAGTCTGCTTATGCATTCATATCTCTTTTTTATTGTTAGCATACCCCACTTCACTGTTGCAATCAATTATCGAAGATCTCGTACGATTAGGCAATAAATTAACAGGATTGATCTACCTGCCTTTGTTCTTTCAGGATTATAATAAAATCATGAACAAGGTGGTAAATAGATGTGAGCAAAATATACGAAATAGTTCGATCCTAAGCAGGTGAAAGGAGAAACAATGACAAAACGCAAATTAGGAAAAAGCAATCTGGAGGTTTCGGCCATCGGGTTCGGCTGTATGAACATGAGCTTCGGCTACGGCCCGGCTGCCGATAAGCAACAGGCGATCAACGTCATCCGCGCGGCCGTGGAACGCGGGGTCACTTTCTTTGACACTGCGGAGGTCTACGGTCCGTTCACGAACGAAGAGCTTGTGGGCGAAGCGCTCTCTCCCCTCCGTACGCAGGTGGTGATCGCCACGAAGTACGGCTTCGACCTCACCGCATTTCCAGGTCTGAACAGCCGGCCCGCACACATCAAGCAGGTCGTCGAAGCCTCCCTCAAGCGGCTCAAGACCGATGTGATTGATCTCTTGTATCAACACCGCGTCGATCCCAACGTTCCGATCGAAGACGTTGCAGGGGCAGTGAAGGATCTGATTCAGGAAGGCAAGGTCAAACACTTCGGTTTGTCTGAAGCCAGCGCCAAGACGATCAGTCGCGCACATGCAGTACACCCCGTCACTGCTGTGCAGAGCGAATACTCGCTCTGGACCCGCGATCCCGAAGCGGAAGTGCTGCCGGTCTGTGCGGAGTTGGGTATCGGTTTTGTGCCTTGGAGCCCGCTGGGTCAGGGATTCCTCACGGGGACAGTCGATGCGACCATGACTTTCGACAGCACTTCCGACCTGCGCGCGAGCTTCCCTCGCTTCACCCAGGAGGCCCGGAAAGCCAATCTGGCGGTGGTCGATCTGCTCAGGGCCGTCGCAAAACGGAAGAGCGCGACCCCTGCCCAGATAGCGCTAGCGTGGCTGCTGGCCCAGAAGCCTTGGATAGTTCCCATCCCTGGCACGCGGAAGCTGGAGCGTATGCAAGAGAATCTTGACGCAGCGCAAATCGTATTGACGCCCGACGACCTCCGCGAGATCGACAGTGCCTTCGCAAAGATTACGGTGCAAGGGGCACGGCTTCCCGAGGTCCATATGAAACTGATAGACCGCTGAGGGGCAAAAAATGTATTTTCTGGCTGCATTACCTAGGGGTGCCTGACGCCTCGTTAATCATGGAGAAGATGATAAGGAAGCATTGCGTTTGATAGCTAAGGAGGATAAGCAATGAAAAAGCGTATATTAGGAAAAAGCGGCCTGGAAGTTTCGGCTCTCGGGCTCGGCTGCATGGGAATGAGCTATGGTTATGGTCCGGCTGGAGATCAGCAAGGGATGATCGCTCTCATACGGAAGGCCGTGGAATTGGGTGTCACGTTCTTCGATACAGCTGAAGTCTACGGTCCGTTCACGAATGAGGAGCTCGTAGGCGAAGCCCTCGCTCCATTCCGTGGAAGAGTGGCAATAGCCACCAAGTTCGGGATCAAGCACGACGCCAGCGGGCAACAGGTCCAGGATAGCCGGCCTGAGCAGATCAGACAGAGCGTCGAAGGCTCGCTCAAGCGGCTCAGGGTCGATGCCATTGACCTCTACTATCAACACCGTGTTGACCCGGATGTGCCGATCGAAGATGTGGCGGGAGCGGTAAAAGACCTGATCCGGGAAGGCAAGGTCAAGCACTTCGGCCTTTCTGAACCAGGAGTGAAAACAATCCGCCGCGCGCACGCTGTCCAGCCGGTGACCGCAATCCAGAGCGAATATTCACTGTGGTGGAGGCGGCCTGAAGAAGAATTGTTACCAACACTTGAGGAACTCGGAATCGGCCTTGTTCCCTTCAGTCCTCTTGGTAAAGGCTTCCTTACGGGAAAGATTGATGAGAAAACGACGTTCGACAAGTCCGACTTCCGAAACATTGTCCCGCGCTTTACGCCCGAGGCCCGGAAAGCGAATCTCACCCTCGTTGATCTGCTTCGCACAATCTCGGAACGGAAGAAAGTGACACCTGCCCAGATAGCGCTAGCGTGGCTGCTGGCCCAGGAGCCTTGGATAGTTCCGATCCCGGGCACTAAAAAGCTGGAGCGTCTGGAAGAGAACATCGGAGCGGTCAATGTCGAACTTACATCCGGCGATCTGCGTGAAATCGACAGCGCTGCCTCAAAAATCACGATACAGGGGGAAAGGTACCCTGAAGCACTTGAAAAAAGGACCGGTCTTTGAGCGGCATGACGTGACCGAATGTAAAAGTCACCGGGAACAATACTAAGTCTGATTCGGAGCAAAAAAGAAGAAAACAATAGGAGGAAAAAAACATGTACAAAGTCAAAGCATATTCCGCTGCCAGTGCGACATCGCCACTGGCCTCCGACACAATTCCGCGACGCGATACTACAGAACGCGACTTACAGATCGAAATTCTTTTCTGTGGCATCTGTCACTCCGACCTCCACTCGGTGCGTAACGAGTGGAGCAGCATTATGCCCACTGTCTATCCTATTGTTCCCGGCCACGAAATCGTCGGTCGGGTCATCAAGGCAGGCTCGGCGGTCACCAAGTTCAAGCCGGGCGACCTTGAGGGGGTCGGCTGCCTGGTCGATTCGGACCACACCTGCCCCAATTGCAAGGATGGCCTAGAACAGCTATGCCCAAACCAGATCCTCACTTTTGGTTCTCCGGATAAACATCTGGGGGGCGTTACCTACGGTGGGTACTCCGAAAGCATTGTAGTCGATGAACACTTCGCTCTGCACATTCCCACCAACCTCAATCTTGCCGGGGTTGCGCCCCTTCTCTGCGCCGGAATTACGACGTACTCGCCTATTAGTCGCTGGGGCGACATTAAAAGCAAGAGGATCGGTGTGGTTGGCCTCGGTGGTCTAGGTCATATGGGGGCAAGTTCGCCCGTGCCTTCGGAGCCCATGTGGTGGTCTTTACAACCTCACCTAGCAAGAAGAAGGATGCGCTCCGTTTGGGTGCCGATGAGGCAATCATCTCCACCGACGCTGAAGAGATGCAACAGCACGCAGGCACGTTCGACTTCATCCTCGATACAATCGCCGCCTATCACGACATCAACGCATACATTAACATGCTTGGCCGTGATGGCAACATCACCCTTGTCGGCGCTCCGGAGAAACCGCTCTCCGTCTCTGCCTTCGCCCTGCTGTTTGGCCGCCGCAGACTTTCCGGGTCAATCATCGGCGGTATCGCCGAAACACAGGAAATGCTCGACTTCTGCGGCAAGCACAACATCACTGCCGATGTGGAAGTCATCCCCATCCAGAAGGTCAATGAAGCCTACGAGCGGCTGGTCAAGTCCGATGTGAAGTACCGTTTTGTAATCGATATGACATCGCTAAAGGCTTGATAGCAAAAAGAGATGGTACAATGGAGATGCAAAGGAGGTGAATCGATTATGACAGTGCTCAACGGATGGGAAAACTTCTACGTAATCGTCGGCTCGTCTGCCGGCGCCCTAATCGGCTTGCAGTTCGTCGTCATTACGCTCATAGCCGCAAAACCGATCGTAGGTGACGCGCAAGCGGCCGGCTCCGCATTTGCAACGCCGACAATTGTCCATTTCGGTGTCGTGCTGTTGCTTTCGGCGATTGGAAACGCGCCATGGAACGGGTTTACATCTATTTCAGTCCTTTGGGGATTAGTGGCTTTCTGTGGTGTGGTGTACGTCGCGGTCGTGGCCAAGTGTATGCGCGTGCAAAACGCTTATAACCCTGTGTTAGAGGACTGGTTATTTCATGTCCTGCTTCCATTGGTGGCATACGCCGTTCTGGCCATATCGGCATTCTCGGTTAGCTCCTATACGCGCCCAGCCCTGTTTCTCGTAGGCGCTGCAGTGCTGCTGCTTCTGTTTGTGGGCATTCACAATGCCTGGGACGCAGTCACATATCACGTCTTTGTAGGATCGAGGCAGGAGAGATAGCATACGAATTGGCGGATAAGATGACCAAGATGAGGTAATCAAACAAATAGAAGGGAGATACAAATGGCAAACAGCAGCGAACAAGAAAAAGCGATAGATGACTTAACGGCTATAGCACCGGAATTTGCGAAACTTACACAGGACTTTCTTTTCGGTGACATCTGGAAACGCCCCGGCCTCTCACAGCGAGACAAGAGCTTAATTACCGTCACATGCTTAGTGGCGCTAAATCGTATCGAGCAAGTTGATTTTCATTTTAAAAAGGCCTTTGAAAACGGCCTCACGAAGGAGGAGCTTGCGGCCGCGATTACGCATATTGCATTTTACGCAGGCTGGCCCACTGCGGCGTCGGGGTTTAATCACCTGAAAAAAATAATTGATCAAAAATAATAGGAACGATTATTGAAATAATGATTTTGAGGAGTATTTCATTATGAATTTAGTTAATAAGAAATGCCTGATAGCATTTTTTTCCCGGAATGGACAAAATTATGTCAGCGGCAGGATCGTCGATTTAAGAGTCGGCAATACCGAAGTAGTCGCAAACATGATTCAGAAGATAATGGGAGGCGATATGTTTCATATCGAATCTGTCACTGCCTATCCCAAAGATTATTCAGAAACTACGGAAGTTGCCAAGAATGAACTGCGTGCCAAAGCCAGGCCGAAGCTGACAGGACAAGTTGAAAAGATGCGAGCATACGATGTGATTTTTTTGGGATATCCGAATTGGTGGGGAACGATGCCCATGCCCGTGTTCACGTTCTTGGAAAGCTATGATTTTTCCGGAAAGACAATTGTTCCATTTTGTACCCACGAGGGTAGCGGAATGGGCCATAGCGAACAGGATATTGTCAAAGCATGTCCCAAAGCTACTGTACTAGAGGTAATCGCTATCCACGGAACCAGTGCAAGTGCCGCGGATTCAAAGGTGTCGAGTTGGATTGATAAACTGAATATTTCTTGATTTTGAAAAAGGAATATATTCCATTATAGGAATCACTTGAGGCATACGATGGCAACCCAGTTGTTAAATGCAGATGCCGATTTTGTCACCATACAGGATCTATTGGGTCACAGCTGGATTACCACGACACAGTGCTACTGCAGAGTCTCTAATCTGAAAGTCCAGAGGGATTTCTACAAGGCCATTAATGTGGTATTGCAAAGAACTCAGCCAATGAGGGAGGATAGCGTTGAATACTCCCCAAAAGGGATAATGGATACTAGGATCTAACCAACTGAAAATATAAGACAAAGTAGGTTATGTTACGTATAGCAGGGTGAACACCGCGTTTACGAAGTCCATGTTCCAGCGTTGGCCACAGATTGGAGTTTGTCATTAGTCTCCTCCGTCCCGAAATACTCAGGACGATGTTTTTCCTCTTCTGGTTTTTTGTTTACTCTCCCTTTATCTTGTATACTTCTGATTAGGTTTTACGTAGTACGTTCCGTTCTTTAAGACAACGAGTTCTCGATCAAAAAGAGGAGTAAGTAATGGAAGACACTTTTGAACCTTCTGAGTTCACACAGAGCCTGAGCATCCTCAAATCCATCGGCAAGAAGGCCAGGAATCTGCATGAACTCATGACCCTTATAAGAGGGATGAGCCAGGATCCCCTGTTTTATCACACCTATCAGTATTTCACAAAAGGACACATACTTGAGTACACCAATGAGTTTACGTACTGGGCAGTAGAGAATCTTGGTGAAAGGATACTCGCCGAGCACCTTTCGAATATTGATCCGTCCGACTTCAAGGACATTGCTGATTTGAGAAAGAAACTGCGCATTCACCCCGCACGAAAGGGGAAGAACGGCAATTGTCATCACTGGCCCCGTTTATGGAAACAATGTGTCATGGGGGGCGGGCAAATGGGCCCAGTCAACTGAGCCGATATGAAGCGCTGTGGGTTTATAGTTTTTACAAGCGTATTGCTGGCCGCAGCCTTTGTCTTTGCCTCGGGTCCAGACGATATTCTAGGGTTGTGGAATACGGAGCACCAAGACGCAAGAATAGAAATCTACAAATGTGGCACAAAATACTGCGGTAAAATTGCCTGGTTGAAGGAACCGACTTATGAAGCCGGCTCAAAAGAAGGGGTGCCAGGCTCGCCGATACTTGATCGTAATAATCCAGATCCGGAGTTAAGAAAAAAGCCTCTTATTGGTGTGAATATCCTTATCGACTTGGCATATGCCAGGCATAATTTGTGGAAAAACGGGAAGATATACAACTCGGAAAACGGCAAGATATACAGCGGCAGGATGACGCTCCTGTCACCCAATCAATTGAATGTGAGGGGCTTTATCGGCATACCACTCTTGGGGGGATCAACGACTTGGACACGAGCTAAAGCTGAAACGGAATAGCATCTATGTCTAATATTTCACTTGTTAATTGCTCAGCGTGGGGCTCAGCAAAACTTTTTTGGGATCAGAATAGCGGCAGTGATTAGAATCTAAGCTGCATGAAAGGAAAAATCATCAATGCACTCAGTGGCTTCCTACCGCTTTACAATAGGATCTTCCAGCTTGTAGTGAACCGGCTCACAAAGGCAAGACGCAACAGCAAAGTAGAAAAGAAGTATGACAGAAACACAAAGCTCAAATCAGTGCCTTCGGCTCTCGATTGAGGTGGCCAAAAAATAAAAGAAACTCCTGCACAGCCCGTACAGACAAGTCAACGCCGCACACTGATAATTGCTCCATTGGTGCATTCGCACTAACTCTCAGCCACTGCGAATCTGAGCGTCACCGTTATAAGGCCATTTCTGCCTTGACTGTGTTACTTAAATAGTCTCGGGTTCCATTTTTCAAAAAAATCGTCCATGGCCGCCGTGTCGCCTATCGAGAGGTGGCCGTACAGGATGGATAATTGCCTGGCGGCTTCATCTTTGGGCTCTTTGTCAATTAGGGTTTTCCACATCGCCGCAACAAGTCCAGATCTGTCAGCCCCCGTCTTGCAATGTATGAGGTCGGATGTCAACGTAAAGTATATCAGTTTGCAACAAGCGTCAAGGCATAGCACAGCTACTGAGATCAAACGGAAGCATGACAGGGAAGCCCAAAGGGAAACGCAAGAGCAATTAGGACATAAAAACAGGCATAGCCAAAAGCATTACTTAATTGAGTAAACCAGTAATTTGCATGCGAGGCGCATGCGTGGATGAAAATGGGGCTTCGAAACTCTTTGGAATTAAACGGGAATTTATCGGGGCGAGCCGATTCGAACGGCCGACCTCTCGCACCCCAAGCGAGTGCGCTAACCAAGCTGCGCTACGCCCCGTTTATTACAATTGCTTGAGTAGGCTTCTGAGACGTTCCTTAACAAGTGTGAGGACTTTCTCCTGAGGTTTGACTGCTTCACTTATCTCTTCCAAACCGCCTTCCGAGATCTCTGTTTGTACATTTCCTCCGAGCTTCCGTCTCACACCGTCAATGGTATAACGTTCCTCGTAGAGAAGTCGCTTGATCAGAAGGATTTGGTCGATATCCTTTTTTGTATAAATCCGTTGTCCCGATTTGCTCTTGCGCGGACAGATAAAAGGGAATTCCGTTTCCCAGTACCTCAAAACATATGATTCCACGCCAATGACCCGGCTAGTTTCACCAATTTTATAAAAGAGCTTTTCGGGGAAAAGTCTCAGAGTCTGGGGAGATTGAAGTGCATCACTCATTGCGTGTGGTCCAACGTCTTATTTTTCGCCTTTAAATAGATCCTTCAGATGATCACTTGCTCTAAAGGTCACCACTCTGCGGGGAGTAATTTCGACCTCTTCCTTTGTTTTCGGATTCCTCCCGATGCGGGCACTCTTCTTTCTTACAGTAAATGTTCCAAAGCCTGAAACCTTGATTGACTCACCAGCTGCCAACGTTTCTTTAATAGTATTAAAAATAGCTTCAACAATTTCCTGCGTCTCATTCCTTGGAAGCCCCACCTTGTTAAGGACAAGATTCACAATATCAGCCTTTGTCATAATTTCCCTCGCTCTTTTTAGTTACCCAAAAATGGGGATGTAGATGCATATAAATGGCAAATCCCGTACGCAAAAACCATAGTATTTACTATAGTATTGTCTCGTGCAGTTGTCAAGTTTTTTTCAGTTATGCAAATAAATAGAATCGTGTTATTTAGTACAGTTGTATTGTCAATGACGCGCAAAACCTTCTCTCACTGAGGCTCTCTGCTTGTTTGACTATCATTCAGATTTTCTGTTATTCTTTAAAACATATTTGTAATTCTTGGAACTGAAGAGGCCTAACTATGCATAGCAAAGAAAAAATGAAGAAAGACAAACATATTTCCATAAGAGAAAAAAAATGTCAGGAGATTAGAAAAAAGTTATTACGCCAGAAAGAGGAACTCCTCACAGGTGCCGGCGTGATAAAAAACTCGCTTCCTGAAGAGACAGCCTTCCCTGAATTGGGAGATCAGGCCTCTGCCGAGATAAACAGAAACTTCGCGTTGCGACTTAGAGAACGGGAAAGAAAACTGCTCAAAAAGATTGAGGCAGCCATCGAAAAGATAGATAACGGTTCCTATGGGATTTGTGAGACATGCGGACAAGCGATAGGGTTGAAGCGACTCGAAGCGAGGCCAGTAACCACGATGTGCATTGACTGTAAGACAGAACAGGAAGCGGAAGAAAAACTGAGGGAACACTGATCTTGCTCAGAGTTCTCTCAGTTGCCACTTCTCCTTTAATGACTCCCCGAGAATATTAAAACAAAACGCCGTCAGTGAAATAGCAATGCCAGGAAACAAAACCATCCATGGAGAGGTGACTATATAAGCCCTATTGGCGCTGATCATCGATCCCCATGTGGGCATTGGAGGCTGTGCACCGAGGCCCAAGAAACTCAGGGTCGCCTCGGCGAGAATAAACCCGCCAAGTTTGATCCCAATCATCACAAGACTTAAGGGGATACAGAGAGGCGCGATATGAAAAAGCAGTATCCGCATATTGCTACAGCCCACCACCCTTGCAGCGTCTACAAACGCCATATCTCTTAGAGTGAGCACGTGGCCTCGTATCAGCCGTGCAAAAGAAGTCCAGCCCACCACTGATAGTGCTATCATCACGGTATATACACCGGGAGGAAGTATCACGGAAATTGCCACAGCGAGTAAAAGTGAGGGGAAAGACAAGAGGAAGTCCACAACTGACATCATAAGCAAATCCGTCCTGCCTCCAAGATAACCTGAGACGAGTCCAACGCAAAAGCCAACCCCAGCAGAGATAAGCGCGGCAACCACCGCCACACCAATCGATATCTTGCCCCCATAGATTACCCTCCACATAATATCTCTGCCCTTATTGTCAGTGCCGAATGGATGAACCGGGCTCGGTGCTTTCTTGAGTGACTCCAGGTCTATTCTATTGGGGTCAACGGTACTGAAAAGTGGTGCGACCAGTGAAGTGATAAACAGAAGTAGGATCAACAGCAATGCTACCTTACCTTTTCTTGTCATGAAGCCTTATCCCCGGATTGAGATACTGATAAATGATATCGGTCATCAAGTTAACAATAACAAAGATCCCCGTACTTACAACGATGCATCCCAGGATGACCGGATAGTCTCTCTTAATTATGCCTTCCATGGTAAACCGTCCTATGCCGTCCCAGCCAAAAATAGTCTCCGTGACCACTGCTCCGTTAAGATAGCTGCCGAAGTCGAGTCCTATAAGGGTAACGATCGGAATTATGGCATTCCTTAAAATATGGATGGCAGTTATTCTGAGCGGTGATAATCCCTTAGCTCTTGCCGTATTTACATACGGCATTGTCATGACATCCGCTACCGAGGTCATCGTGACCCTAGCGAGAGTCGATGCCGCAGGGATGGATAGGACAAGGGCTGGAAGGACGATGAACTGGAAGCCACCAGTGCCTGAAGGTGGAAAAAGATTAAAAGTCAGGCTAAAAAGTAACATGATGATAATGGCGCTCCAGAATACAGGAATGCTTAATCCTGCAATAGAAATGGCAGTAACGAAGCCCGAAACCAATTTGTTCCTCCCATATGCAGCGATAAAACCAATGGTTATCCCAAAGGGAACAGCGATAAGCATTGCGCTAAGCGCAAGCTTCATTGTGTTGGGCAATTTGATACTGATGTCCTTCAGAACGTCTCTGTTAGTATAGTAGGACCTTCCGAAATCTCCCCTCATCAGCAGAGTGAGGTACCCCTTGTACTGCGCAATGAACCCCTGGTCGGCCCCGATCTGTTTTCTTATCTCTGCAATTATTTCCGGGCTCGCACGCTCACCCACAAGGCTGGTGGCAGGGTCGCCAGGAAGTCCCTTGAGAAGCGAGAAAGCAGTGAGGGTGATACCCAGTAATAGAGGTATCAACAGGAGAATTCTTTTCAGAAGATATGCTTTCACTTCAAAAGCCCCAAAAAATCCAATAAAGTGGAGATAAGGGATATTAAGGAGTTGATTTTGTTATCGCCATTAATTAAAGCCATATGCTCGTTCCCTTATCCATAGTATAGATTGAGTATGCCTTGTAACCTTTTATCCATGGCTGTTTTACCAAATAGTCCGTTCTATGCCAGAAAAATACACATGGTGCATCGCGCACAATAATCTCCTCCGCTTGCTGATAATAGTAATTCCTATCTCGAACATCCGTCGCATACTGTCCCTCTTCTATTAACCTGTCAACTTCGCTAGAGCTGTACCTTGCCCTGTTCCCCCCGGAGCCGAGATTTAAAGAGTGAAAAAGCGGAAATAAAAAATTTTCCGGGTCCGGATAGTCAGCCCACCAACTCAACCAGAACATGTCAGGCTCACCTTTATTTACCACCTCCTTAAAGGCACTCCACTCAAGCTGTTTAATGACAACTTTGATCCCTACCTCCGAGAGATATGACTGGATGATCTCGGCCAGATCAACAATCTCCTGCTCTGCAGTTACATACATGGTCACCTTTATTCCTTCCATACCTAACGCGTCAAGTATCTTCCTTGCCAGAGCCGGGTTGAACTCGGGAGGATCATTTCCTTTCTCCTTAAGGTCCCATTTTCTGATTACGTCGGGGACGGGACCACTAGCGAGCCTCCCTCTGCTCTCATAGAAAGTTTCAAGGATCCTCCTCCTGTCTATGGCATAAGAAACCGCCCTTCTCATCAAGACGTTATCAAAGGGAGGCCTTGATGAGTTCATGCCGAGGTAATAGGTATTCAGACCTTGAATCGAAACTATTTGCCCTCCCCACTTCCTGCTCTTTCTAAACTTTGAGTACGCAGATGCGGGAAGGGACATCACATCGATATTTCCCAGTTCAAATTCAGTGATGGCAGTGAGATCCTCAGGTAAGATCTTGTATATAATACCGCTTACATGAGCAGTTGCATCAAAATAGTCTCCCCTTCTGTCCAGTCGGACTTCCCTGTTCGGCAGCCATTCTTTAAGTATAAACGGTCCCGTGCCAGACGGATGGCTTGAAAAGTCGACTCCCCAGAGCTCCACTTTCTCTTTCGGCACGATGTAGGCCTGCGTCATAGTGAGCATGCTTAAGAACGGGGTAAAAGGTCTCTTGAGTCTTATCGCAAATGTGAAAGTGTCCAACACCTTAAAGCCTTTCACCTCTGCCGCGTGTCCCGCTCTGAACTCATTTGCTCCTTCCACTTTTTCAAAAATCCACGCATTCGGTGATTTGACATTCGGATCCAGGATTCTTTGAAAGGAATAGCTAACATCCCATGCATTGACCTCCCGTCCCCCCGAAAAGTTTACTCCCCTTCTAAGAAAGAATTTATAGACAAGGCCATCCTTTGACAGTTCCCATCTTTCACAAATATCAGGACCTATCTCAAAACCGTCTTTTAGCCTAACAAGTCCATTAAAAATTTTAGCTGCAATGGTTGCGCTCGAGACATCCGTAATTAGAGCGGGATCAAGGGTCGTGGGATTTGAACTTAGTCTGAAGTAAACATACCCTGGAAGACGATTCACAGAACTACAGGACGCTAAAAAAAGAGTACCGATAAGTAAAAAGCTTACAATACCCCCCCGAAACTGCATTTAAGGAAGCCTGAATCCAGAGGATATGTATGCTTTCATTTGCTGGTCAATACAATTGCAATATGTCAAAACCTTAAAAATGCGCCGATTCCTCCTGCGTCTTGTAATTTCTTGTTGTCGGTGACTACCTCGACTAAGGCACCTTGTTGAATAGCCTTCTCGCCAGCGAGCGAGACGATATAGCCGACAGGTTCAATTTCTCCTTTACAGTATGGACAGGGCTCTATCTGCTGTGCGGTCAGGTACCCACACGTCTTGCAGTTGAAACCATTGGATCGGTACCCTTCGAGAATAATGAGCTTCATTACTCTTTGTTCTTGAAGTGCATTTATCACATTATCAAGTCCTAACACGGCGCCTTCATTTTTCAATGTCTTTGTCACAAGGAATTCAACTGCTGCATCATTCTGTCTTTTTTCAAACGCAGTAACAACAGGCTCCACCCTTTTCATAACTTCATCTGTTTTTGCAAACATCTCCACCTTCACCTGTCCTATCATCTTCTCAAGGATAGTCTTATGAAGTCTGCTTTTCACCATGGAGACTGCCTCATCAGAGCCTCCGAGAATAAGACGTTTGACATTTTCACTATTCAAGAAGATATCCAGTCTGTCAATAACATCCTTCAAGTGTAATCCCACGTGGAAATCAATATGCCTTTCGTAGTGGTTCTGTGATAATGCAAACCACCCGCCCTTCTTATGCTTACCAGGGATCTCAGCGGTATGAACCTCACTGTATTCCATGATCTCGCCAAGGTGAACAAGAAAGATCCTTGCCGATTCTTTATCCACCAGTAAAATACCGTACTTTTCATAATTGTCCAAAACTGTCATGAGAGGCTTCGTGTATGGGCTCTTGTCAACAATCAGCTCGTTCCTCACCGGGACGCCAAGATGGTATTCCCTCCAAAATGAGTTATCACTGGAGCTAAAAAGGATAAGACCCTTTTTGAACATCCTCTTATTGCTGAGCACATAGTTTTCGATTTTCTCGAGAGCATGTTTCACTGTCTTATACACCACCTTGTCTAACGTTTCAATGGTGCTTTTCGTCATGTTCTTGAAATGCACCATGTAATCGCCCTTTTTATTGAACATCGGGTCAACATTCAGATAAAGACTCACAGAATATCCATTTTTTCCCGTCACAGATGCAATTTCCTTGATTGCTGCTTTATCAAGCATTATTTCCTCCTTCTATGCTCCTGAAAATTTCGATAACAGACACAAAAATCGCGAGCACCAGCGGCCCCATGACGAGCCCTATCAGTCCGAAGAGTTTTATTCCGCCTAAAACACTAAAGAAGATAACGAGAATCGGCATTTTTGTCCTATTGCCGATTATGATTGGTTTCAAGATGGTATCAATGAAGCTTATCCCAAATATTCCGACAATTGCAAGGATTAAACTCTTCAATAATTCTCCCTTAACGAAGAGATAGACGGTCGCGGGACCCCACACAGCAAATGATCCAAGGAGCGGTATAAAAGATGCGATCGAGATGGCAAATCCCCACAGCACAGGGGCCTGGATATCCAGAAGATAAAAGGTGATACCCCCCATTATTCCCTCAAGGATTGCCACTGCAACACCACCGTAGATGGTAGATATGATAATGTCCCTGATTTGTACCTCCAGTTTTACTTTTTGCACCTCTGAGAAAGGCATGTACTCGTGGGCTCTTCTCAGAAACTCCGGGCCGTCTCGGAAGAAGAAAAATATGGCAAAGGCCATGAACACAACGTTTAGTATCCCTGTGACGACATCGCCGATGCCACTGGAGACCCTTCCAACCAATTCCTTGCCTAACCTCGACATGTTATCCACTATAATAGCGTTCAGTTCATTTTCCGTATAGCCGAGAAGAGTCGTGGCCTCATCTACCAGCCACTTGACCTGAGGATGCCGCAAAGCGCTTATCATTGCCTCAGGCTTTCCGCTCTGGAGATAGTCTGACTGGTGTTTGAGCTCAGTGGCAAGCATGAATGAAAGGTATGAAAAAGGGCCGAGGATGATTGCCAAAATAATAATCAAAGTAACAAGAGACGCCATCACCTTGAGTTTCAGGAATCTCAAAACAAAGACGTAAAGCGGATAGAAAACGATGGACAAAACGACTGCCCAGACAATAGGAGATAGGAAAGGCTTCAATATCTGATAGCTAAGATAGCCCAGACCTACTATAAGAAAACCCATCGTGAGAGAATAAAACCTGCTAGAAGGCATAGTCTCCGGTCAACCTATCTGAGCTCCAATGGATTTTAGATGATTGTCGAGCAGCGTCTATAAAAGAACTAAACAGGCGTGATGAAAACTCACCATCCTGATTACGTTCAGGATGCCATTGAACTCCTAAGAGAAAGGGGTGATCTCTCTTATACACACCCTCAATTATCCCGTCCTTCGACATGCCGAATATCTCAAGACCGTCAGCGGTTTTTTTTACCGCCTGATGATGGAAAGAATTTACAATAATGGAAGACGGCCGGGTGTTCCATACTTCTGGCCCAAGTCTACCGGGCAACTCAGAGGCATGGGATATCTCTATTTCATGAAGGTTGTTTCTGTGGTCAAGGGAGCCTCCAAGCTGATGCCGGATATCCTGATAGAGGCTTCCTCCAAGGGAAACGTTGATAAGCTGCATGCCATAGCAAATCCCCAGTAGCGGTTTCTTACTCCTCACCATTTCACCAATCAGCTCAATTTCAAAATCGCTCCTTGCCGTCTCAACAAGCTTGAGATACGTAAGAGGAACTAAGGGCTCCTCGCCATAGTATGCTGGCACAAGGTCACCGCCCCCCGGCAGCAGAAGGCCGTCGACTAATCTCGTTATACCTTTTACGTCATCCACTGAGATTCGGACTTCGTCTCTGCCGGAGAAAGGAACCGGAATTAAATAAGGTAAGCCACCGCTACTGACAATGGCACTCACATACTCCTGACCAACACTGATCCGACGTTTAGTCAGACTCGCAATGATGCCTATCACCGGCTTCATCGTAAAACTCTTCCAGCCAGTACCCCTGTTAAAGCCCCCTCCCTTAACGCCATTGCGCCGTTCAAAAATACATATGCAATACCTTCAGATTTATTAAATGGCTCCCCAAAAGTTGCCTTATCTAGAATTGTATCATAATCAAATAATGTGATATCGGCAAAAAAACCTTCTTTTATAAGCCCCCGGCCATGCAATCCAAAGGTCGTCGCAGGCATATAGGTTGCCTTTCTTATCGCTTCCGGCAGTTCCATGAGCTTCTGATGCCGCACATAGTGCCCGATGAACCTGGGGAAGCTCCCAAAACCTCTTGGATGTGGCTTCCCCTTGGCCGTCGGCCCCGAGAAACATCTGGCGGCGCTGTCGGAGCCTACCATTAAGAAGGGTAGCGAGAGAAAGCGTCTAAGATTGTCCTCACTCATTGAAAAAAAAATAGCCCCCACCCTTGTCCTTTCCTCTAAGAGCACGTCGAACAGGGCATCGGTCGGTGACTTCCCTTCCCCAGTGAAGATATCAAAGAAGCTTTTTCCCTCCATCCATTTATTTTCAGGCGTTATGACCGATGTGATAAAGACGTTCTTCCAGAAATCGTCTTGCCTTGGCTTCATGTCTGCCCGCAGCTTCACCCTTATAGCTGGATCCCCCAGTCGCCTCAATTCCTCTTGAATCCCACCATCAAATGCCCATGCTGGCAAAGTGGTATCTAGGTCAGTGCTCGATGCTACATAAGGATACCTGTCACAGGTTAGTTGAACGCCCTCTTTCCTGGAACGTTCCAAAACGTTAAGAACCTCATCTATTCTTGGCCAGTTCTGCTGTCCCCCTGTCTTCAGGTGAGAAATATGGACATGGACACCGGTCTCCCTTCCTATTGTCATCACCTCTTCAACTGCCTCTATAATTGAATCACCCTCGCTCCTCATGTGCGAGGCGTAAACGGGATAGCCTCTCATGTCACCACGGGTCGCACCCCGGACACAGGCACTATTAAGGTCTTGGGATAAGACCTTGGTAAGCTCCACAATCTCGCCGGTATCCGAATACATGCCGGGAGGATAAATAAGCCCCGTGGAAAGCCCTTTCGCACCCGCCTTCATCGCAATCATCAGGAGCTCTTTCATCCTGGAGAGTGCGGTGCTATCCGGAACCCTATCCCTATAACCAAGAACTGACGCTCGCAGATTACCATGCCCGCACAAGGTCGCATAGTTTATCGCAATGCCCCTATTTTCTAAAATGCTAAAATATTCTTCAAAAGTAGACCAGCGCTCCTTTACACCTAATTCCTCTAAATCCTGTTCTCTGTGTTCTCGTGCCTCACCATAAAGGGGAGCCGCCGAAAGACCGCAGTTACCGTTCACTTCTGTAGTAATTCCCTGAGACAACTTACCCTCGGCCCTTCCATCAGCTATGAGCGTAAATTCAGAATGTGCGTGAGTATCAATAAATCCAGGGGAGACGATTAGGCCTTTGGCGTCAATAATCTCGTGGGCAGGCAACAGTTCATTGCCTATGTATGCTATCATTGCTCCCTGTATGCCTACATGAGCTTCCACAGGCTCGCTGCCATTTCCATTAATGACCTGACCATTTTGAATCAGGTAATCAAGCATACACTCTCCTGCCGTGCAGAAAATACGGCGACAGAGAACCAGCCTTTTTCCACTATTTGTTCCGTAATCGCTTCCATATCAACAAAAATTCTTCTGCTTCCGTATGCTCTACATCTGAATGTGACTAGAGATGTGTGACAAGAAGAATAATCGCCCCCTGCAGCAGATATTGCTTTTTAGGTACCCGGACCTCACTCTAGTTTGTCTACTGCTGAACAACTCCTCCGGAAGCCACCTTAAGTGGCGGAGTTGAATCGAAATAGTCTGTTATTCCTGAAACTATGGAAGCAGCGATTTTTTTTCTGTATCCCGGTTCTGACAAGAGCTGCTCTTCTTCCCAGTTGCTTATAAAAGACACCTCAACAAGAGCTGACGGCATACGAGCGCCCACGAGCACATAAAAGAGAGCTTGTTTCACCCCATGATTCGCAACCTTCGGATAGTCGGCGCATATGGTAGTGGTGAGAGAACGCTGAATGTTTCCTGACAGCTTGATTGATTGATCCCTCTTACTTTCCCTCTCGAGAGAAGCCAGGATAAGCCCCAATTCATTCTGAACCTGCTGCATCTTTTTCAACGATATCGCATTTTCCCGCGCAGCAACCCTCATCGCCTCCATGTCGTTTGTCCAATTGAGGAGATAGGTTTCAATGCCTCGGGCTTGCCTGTTATTACTTGCATTGGCATGAATGGAAACGAATAGGTCCGCATTTGCCCTATTGGCAATTGCTGCCCTCTTTTCAAGGGGAATGAAGACATCCGAATCACGAGTAAGGATAACCTCATACCCTGGGTAAGCCTCTTTTATTATATCCCGTACGTTAAGCGCAATATCCAAGACCACATCTTTTTCATAGAGCCCGTTAGGCCCTATTGCACCGGGGTCTTCTCCTCCGTGACCAGGGTCAATAACGATTTTTCTCTTCAAGAATCCGGAATTTGCCTTTGTGCCTGAAAGGTCTTCATTGAATCTTCTCGAAGTAAGGTCAATAATAAGCTGCGGGGGATCTTCAGGGTTGGAAACCCTAACTTCGTAATCAGTCCTTTCAAGATCAAAGACAATCCTTACCGTAGTTGCAGTATATTGTGCTACTCTGAACACTTTCAAGAAGCCCTTGATGCCCGGAACTCCTGTTTTCAAACCCTTCGTCAACATCGTGTTTTTCAGGTCAAAGTAAAGCCTCTCGGGGTCAGTTAATCTATTTCTTGTAAATTCCACGGGACCTGAGAGGTCAACGAAAACCCTCAGATATTCAGGGGTTGCGTCATACCTCACACCCTTCACTTCACAATATTCTTTGGAATAGTTTGTCGCAGGCACCAGAAGCTGACTAAAGAGCAGCATGAATAAAAAAAATGTGAAGCGAGTTAGAAAAGAGAGGCGACGCAGGAGACAGACTATGGTAGCGCCAGTTTTTTCCCCGTATCCGGAACCAGCCACCCTACCAATGTCTCCTGAACTAATCATAAGGCCTTGACAGCCTTCACCTCTGGTATTTCTCTTTTGAGAGTTGTTTCTACCCAATTTTTAAGCGTAAGGGTTGACATCGGACACGTCCCACAGGCACCCTTGAGTTTGACGAATACCTCATCGTCTTTTATCTCGACGAGATCTATATCACCACCCTCTGCCTTGAGTCCAACCCTCACTTTATTTAATACCTCTTCAACCCTTTCTTTTGTAATCACCGATACCTCCAGAAGTGAGACTTTCTTTTCATAATAGCGCATAATCAACAAATTATCAATATTCTCACTCATCAGAAGTGTTCCGTCAGATAGGCTGGTGCTCCCCTATTACTTCACCTCGTGATTCTGCCAGTCAGACAGATTGTGCGGTGGAATATTCCGAAGGGGTTAGCCCAATATAGGATACAAACTCTTGGGCGGTCTTGAATCTTTTTTGTATCTTTGAGTTCAGCGAGTAATTCTACGGGTATCAGGCTCCCGATGCCTGGCTCTCTTCTTTAAAGGCTTTCCCTTAGGACTGTACTGTTCACTCAGGCATAATGTTATCCCCTCCTTGCTGATCCTCACCACCTGCCTACTAAGGTATTCATAGAGGTCTAGCAAACTTTCGATGGCGCCTCAGCACCTCATGCCTAAGGGGCTTCTCCAAACCACTCCGCATATTGTTTCGACCAATCGGGCTTATCGGAAAGGGGCATCTTATTGCATAAAACCGCAGCTGGTTTTTTATCCATCTCATCACGCCTTGACCTTCCATGTGTTGAAAAGGGAGCCCCGTCCGTTACCTATTATCGTAGACTTCTTCCCACCGTTCAGAATCAAGCTTTTTAGCAGATTGCCCCTTAAGAGCTTCGCTATCTCTCCGCAATCCCTCTTATCTGTCTGAACCTTGTTAGCTTATTCCATTGGAATAACCGGGGGAGGAACTACTGTGGCTTCTATTACATTTTCAATGAGCTGGACATAAAGACAAAATTCTCAGAGGTCAGCCGCGTATATCAGCTTGATCTTAAAAGTCTCAAGCCTGCTGTCACAATCTTCTTAACATATCATATTGGCTGGACATGCTTGCATGAGAAGCGTGTACCTCCGTAACTTGTACCTTAACATGCCACGTCTCTTTACGGACTTTTATACAAATGCGGACAGCCTTTTCAATCGCGGAAAGTTTCACCTTCTGAGACTCTCCTCTTCCTTTCTAACTCTTTCTCACATATAAAGTCTAACGGGGTCTATCCATATATGAAAGTATCTTGAATCGACATTTCTTTGCGCTATGAGTGGCAATGCACTTTTCTTTATGAGAGATCTGCTGTAAACTGGTAATAGATATTGGTATAAGACAAGCTCTCTTATGAGTGATTACTGAAAACATACAGGTCTTTATCAATTCTCGCAAATCAGCAATTATAGTTCTTAAACTGTTTATGCAGTTTATTGATTGGTACCGTTTTTCTCGAGCGCCAGGGTTACTGAAAAAAAGGCGCGGGTTCTTAAAGAACTAGCGGTGGCCCATACAGGCAATGTCCCGACAGCATTTATGCATACACGAGGGCCTGCCTCACAGAAAGTGCGGCCGTGACGCATAGCATTGATGCAATGCATGCGGCTCGTGCAATAAAAGGCAAAGCGTCATGGATTCACGAGACACAGGCCGACAGCGCTGCAAATAAATTACTGTGTCACGACGTAAAATGGTGGCTTTTAATAATAAACTTCTGGTGATGAGGTCTGTACCGATATAACCCGACATCATAAAGTTTATCCAATTATCAATGTGGAAGATATGCGACGTGGCAGGTAGGCTCTGCCTGTTGAGGCTGGCCATAATATAAATGAACGTAAAGATTAGGAACGAAAGATCTGATTTCCTTTTTGAGCTTCTTGTCAATAAGCTTTCTCAGAAAGGCAAGACCGACGGCGATTCGTCCCAATAAAGTCAACAGGATGTCGTCTTGACGAAGAAGAAAATTACTCCACGATTTAGAACCAATAGAGGGATGTAAGAATGCTGTCAGAGAATTGCATACTGTTGTTTCTAAGACATCCAGAGCGAGGGAGGGTCAAGTCCCGTCTTGCAAAAGACCTAGACAAGGATTCGGTGTTCTTGCTCTATGATCATTTTGTTCTTGATCTTTTAGCCACATTGGAAAAAAGGAGATATTCGCTCAGAATCTGTTTCCACCCGCCCGAGTCGGAGAGGAAGGTGAGGGACTGGCTCGGCGAGCATTATACTTACATGCCGCAGCATGGTCAAGATTTGGGTGAGAGAATGAAAAATGCATTCATAGAGACTTTTAAGTCAGGGGGGTCAAAGGTCGTATTAATCGGCAGTGATGTCCCTGATATCACGACAGAAATAGTGGATGCTGCATTCGAATTAGATCCTTACGATGCTGTCATTGGTCCAGCTCTGGACGGAGGTTATTACCTGATCGGTTTTAAGCATGATACATTTTTACCGTATATTTTTGAGGGGATCAAGTGGGGAACTTCAACAGTATTTGAAGATACTCTACACATATTAGAATCTAATGACTGTCAAGTCAAGGTATTGCCTGAATGGCGGGATGTGGATTTCTTCGATGATTTGATGGACTTATTTGAGAGGAATCAAGATACCGCCTTCGCACAGTCTAAAACAATGACTTTCCTGAATGAGAACTTGAAAGAGCTTTTGGTCAATTTTAAACGTAGGCCTAAATAGAAACATTCACCACAAAAAAATACCGTCAACATGAAAATGAGACATTCTTTTTCGGTTATAATCCCTGTACTCAATGAACCCTCACTGATCAATCGAGCTATTGAACATATTTTTCTGATAGGTTCCAGTGCTGATCTGGAGTTAATAGTCGTTGACGGTGATGCTGAAGGCAGTACAATTCATAAAATTAAAAATACGGGGGTGAGAACGCTGATATCTGCAAAGGGACGCGGCACACAAATGAATCATGGGGCGGCAGTCGCTCGCGGCGATATTCTCTTGTTTTTACACACAGATACAGAACTTCCAGAAGATGCATTCAACACAATCTCCTCGCTGATAACTGATGACTCCTATATAGGCGGGGCGTTTGATTTGGGGATACGGTCTGCAAAGTCCATTTTCAGATTGATAGAAAAAATGGTGTATATCCGAACAAGACTCACAAAAATCCCTTACGGTGATCAAGGAATATTCATAAAGAAGAACTTTTTTCTGAAGATTGGCGGCTATAAGGAGATTCCACTTATGGAAGATGTGGAGTTGATGAGACGCATTAAAAGCTCAGGATATAAGATTCAAATTATTCCACAACAATTAAAAACCTCTCCCCGGAGGTGGGAGGAAGAGGGTGTCATCTACTGCACGCTACGGAACTGGACTCTCATCAGCCTTTACCTACTTGGTGTCAATCCGCAAAGATTAGCAAAATTGTATTATCGAGATTTGATCATCCATTAAGATGTCAGACAGATCTCAGACCAATTCCTTTATCCCATGTCTCAATATCGCCATCTTGTAAAACCCCAGCTAAAGTCTAGATCAATGTAGGGCAAATTTGACTCCTGTTTATTGAACGCATGTCATATCCTGCATATATGGCGCCATCAATTCACGAACATTCTTACAAGTGGTATTTTTTTGTATAATAAGGCGATGAGCAAAGTTGGATTTGTCTACGACGATATTTTTCTAAAGCACGAACCCCCTCGCATTCATCCTGAAGCAAAGGAGCGATTGCAGCACATAGTCAGCGACTTAAAGAGGTCCGGGCTATGGGAAGAACTGCACCACATACGGCCACGAAAGGCAGGTCTAGCTGATATATCTCTCGTGCACACTGTGGCCTATATAGAAAAAGTTCAGCATCTTTCCTCAGGGTACCTTGACCCTGATACTTATGTTTCCAAGGATTCCTTTGAGGTCGCATTATACGCTGTCGGTGCAGTTTTAGAAGCGATAGATCACTGTCAAAGGGAAGACATACTGAGGGCTTTTTGCGCTGTAAGACCGCCAGGACATCATGCCGAGGCAGACAGGGGCATGGGATTCTGCATATTTAACAATATCGCAGTTGGCGCGCGGTACGCGCAAAAGATTGGGTACCAGAAGGTATTCATCATAGACTTCGATGTCCATCATGGCAATGGAACCCAGCATATATTTGAACAGGATGATTCTGTTTTTTATTTTAGTACGCATCAATATCCGCACTATCCTGGCACGGGAAATGAACACGAGAGGGGACGAGGCAAAGGGGAGGGGTTCACTTATAACGTAGCGATGTCCGCAGGTTCCGGAGATAAGGAATACCTTTATGTGTATCAAGACATCCTGCCGGGCCTCTTAAAACGATTCAGGCCAGATATAGTCCTTGTGTCCGCCGGTTATGACATTCACGCAAGAGATCCGCTCTCAAGCATCCGAATCTCAAGTGAAGGTATTAGCGGAATTGTGCGGAGCATTATCAGCGACGCAACTAGGCCCGTCATTTTTGCTCTTGAAGGCGGCTACGACTTGGAAGCACTCGGCGCTTCAGTGAGGATTACTATTGAAGAAATGTTGCTTATTTAAGCAAACCGCCATATTTTCTTACTGTCCTGAAGAACTGATCCCTGCATTTCTTTTCTATATCTGAGAGCATAGCGAAGGGTTGACGAAAGTCATCATTTCCCGAGGTAAATACTCCGTGGCCACAGACGATCACACCTCTGCCCTCCTTCATCGCGGTTGGTACTGTGTGCATCAACCCTGTCGGCCCTGTGCCGATCTCACCCGAAACAACTGGTATTTCGCAGACATGCCTTTTTTCCCTACAGAGTCTATGACATGCGGATCTGTCACAACCCTCTTTAAGACAGTGCATCGACATTACGACAGCAAATTTCGGATGTCCATGTAAAATTGCATGATGACCCGTCTCATCGTAAATCTCTCTATGAGCTGACAATTCTGAAGAGGCCGTAATGCCTATGGACGATGAATTATCCAAGGGGACGGCATCAATATGGTTTTCAAGCTCATCCATCGAACTCCCTGTCTGACTTATATACATAGTATCGCAGTGTGTATATGAAATGTTTCCGAAATGTGAGTCCACGAGATGGTGGTCAACAACAGCCCTGCCAGCTTGCACAATCATAGTGAAAACTTCTTCCTCTTTTCTTGGCGGGCCTTGCGTAAGCGTGTGTTGCGTCTCCCTCGCGCTTTGCACAGCTCCACCGTCATCCATTACGTATGATGATATCTTATTGAATTTCTGCAAAAAATCTTTGTCAGGACTTTTCTTGCCAAGACAACATTTTTCGAGGTACATCAGACTGTCATAAAAGTATTTCACAAAGATCGCAAAACAGACTGAACTAAATGAAATAAACGCTTGCTCAGGTGTTATCAAACCATGTGTCACAACCCACCTGTCTCCTACAATCGCGGACTTCCTGCTAGACAAAGCCTTTGCCATGCTCTCAGGAAACGTGTCATCCACCAGTGGGATATCATGAAAAAATGTCCTTGTTTCGCAGTCTGGCGGAATAATTTTGCTTGCATCGCAAAAATTGAACTCACGGGTAAAAATTTCAGGACTACCCAAAACAATTTCACGAATAATGCTCCGATAAGGTTCTGTGGGCTCCGCGAAGAGCAGTGAATTACCTTCGATGAGATCAAAAATCTTCCGGAGATTCATAATATCGCCATCAATAGGCGCATTTGAGAACAATTCAGCGTCAAGGGCAAGAAACACTATATTATTCTTTGTGGCAAGACCCTGTGCCTCAAGCTTATCGACATACTTGTGAATTAATTTCTCCATGTCGTTTAGTCTATGCCGGCCTTGAAGTATTCCATCATTTATCCTTGTGCGGTGGGAACCCCGTCCTTCAGGTCGGGGAGGAACCGCATGGTCTTTATCACTGATAGAGTTGTGGCACACCTGATTACAAACGGTGTCCTTGTTTCTACTGGAGCCTCCCCTGATGCCAACAGGATCTTCGCTTTACGAGGACCACAGGGCATCAAGGACCTGCCCCTTTGGCTTAAGACTGTGACGGATACTCTCAAGTTCCGTCCTCCTTTCGGAGTGAGTGCCGCATCGGAGCTGTTAAGAGAGGTTGTTGAGCCCACCGCACTGTCGCTACCCTCACGACTGTTTAACGCAGGACGGTTAGTCGTCCTGTTGCCGGTTTCACTCCGGCAAAGGGCCACAGAGCTGCGGACGTGCGTCCTGTCCAAAACAGGGGACAAGTTTTCCTGAATATCCGCAGGTGTGTCTGCTGTTGGCATTCTCTCTCCTAACTTCTGCATAGAGTCGCCTCTATGCCTCCTTGTCAACTGAGCCCCTGGCGTTGCCACCGCAAGCTCCGGCCTTTAGGCCGGGGTCGTTGACCTTCCTCACTAAAGAAATATTTGCTCGCCTGTCTCCCCTTTATTATGGGTTGGTCCCAAATCCTTTTGAGGGCAAGATCAAGCTTTAAGTTTAACTGAATGTCTGTGAAGAATCAAGGCACCAAAAAATAGTATCAAGACAAAATGACGATGTCAGTTCTTCAACGAAGGCAAATGTCCCGTTTAAAGGAGCGATTGGTGACGCAGTCCTGTCAGTCGGGCAACTAAAATTTCTTTTGGGTCTCGTTCGCGTAACATGTACTTTCAAACTTTGAGACCTCGTAACTGCACTGCCATGCATTAAGTGCAATGGGGGAAGCCTTTGAGCAGACAATACTTTTCTTTATTTTGACTCCACTTGTTCTGATGATGAGCGATCTTAGCAAGGATACCTGCGAGGGATGACGGAGGATGCACCCATCATAAGGAAATCACCGATTCACTTTTCGCATAAGGTCATTAAAAAAAGATGGGCTATCAGCGTATTTAAGCCCTGTGTCATAGGTTATGTTACCCTCTGCGCACAATCTTGCCAGACTGTGGTCAAGTGATATGAAATCGTCAACAGAATGTTGGAGGGAACTACGTAATTGATTGGCTTTGCCGTCCCTTATCGCATTCTTCACCCGATAGGAATTGATCAGGCTCTCATATGCCAGCACCCTTCCCGGGCCCATTTTTAGTGAGACCAACCTCTGGTTTATGATAAGGGTAAAATCTTCCGCAAGCATAACCCTTGTCTGGTGCTGCTGGTTTGGAGGGAAGAGGTCAATGACACTATCTATCGCACCAGTGGCCGAAGAAGAATGAAGCGTGCTCAGTACGAGGTGGCCTGTCCCTGCCGCATGCAGGGCTATGGCAGCACTTTGAGAGTCTCGGATTTCTCCAATCACAATAACATCGGGAGCCTGTCTGAAGATATGCGTCAGACCGTCATGAAAGGAGGCTGTATCAATCCCGACTTCTCTCTGGTTCACATTACTCGCCTTATGCTTATGCAGGTACTCTATAGGATCCTCTATCGTGATTATATTGCACCTTCTCCTTGTATTAATTATGTCTACAAGTGCCGCTAGGGAAGTTGTTTTTCCGTGTCCTACAGGACCCGTGATCAGGATGAGGCCCTGAGTTTTAAGGGCAAAGTCCTCTATCCAGGAAGGCAGTCCGAGTGCCTCGACAGAGGGAATTACTTCCATTACGCGTCTCGCGGAAATAGACACGGTATGCCTTTGTTTGTATATGTTTATCCTGAACCTGCCGATGTCAGAAAAGGTAGTCGCAAAATCCAGTTCCTTTGATGTTTGAAATTCTGTCCACTGCTCATCGGACATCAGCTCTCTTGCATAGTGTTCGACTTTTGACGGAGTAAGGACAACAAGGGAGAGTCTTATCAATTCATTGTCTTTTTTTATGCATGGTGGTATACCGGCTGACAGGAGCAAATCCGAAGCATTCTCTTCGGCAAGTCTCCGGAACAAGTATTTCGTGTCCATTTTTTCGTAATCCATTTGTCTCTGACTTCTTGACCGCTCCATTTCGGCGCCACTAAGGGTTTTCTTGAGTGTGCCACCGCCGTCCCTGATTGTCTTGATGATATCATCCATCTGAAAGGCGGCTATTACAACCGGTTGGATCGATTTGCCGAGGATGAATTGAATATTGCTCACTGCCTCATGGTCATTGGGATTCACCATCGCGAGGGTTATATTTTTTTCATGAATTGCAATCGGCAGCACTTTGTATTTCTCGATGTTGTCAAATGGCAAGATATTAACAGTAGACGGTTCTATGTCGAGTTCGTAAAGATTAACGGATGGAACGCCAAATCTATTGTTGAGAAACGCCAACAGGCCCTCTAATGTCAAATAACCCATCTCCACAAGTAGCGACCCAATGTTGCCTCCAACCTGAGATTGAATCTTCAGCGCCTCCGTCAAGTTTTCAGCGCCTATAGTTCCCGATTCAAGCAGAATTTCACCAGTTCTTGTTTTGGTAGACGGCTTCTTCGCTATATCCATGGTAACGCTCCTTTCTCAATATTAGGCCATAAAAACAAGCAAGCCATATTCATCAGCGATTTTAATGATGTGTGATCTATTCCCCAGTAAAAAACATCTGCGCAGTTGATCATGACAAAGGACAGAAACTGCGCTCCTATCAGCACCTCATTAAGAACGGTATGAAAACCTCTTAGCAGATGACTTTGTTAGCACCATTTGCCTCCAGTAAAGGGAAAAATGAAAAACAGCTCCAGCAATTCCAGGTGGCCCCTTTGACATGATGGCATCGGCCGTGACAAAAAAAAGAACAGAGCAAAAATAGGAAAAAAAAGATGACTGACTGACGTGATAGGGACAGTCCACACGAGAATCACATGCTCATATTCATTAAAGTTACCCATGCTGACTACTACGAGAGGGTTCACGGCCGTGGTAAGGTCTGTGGCATGAGAGTATATGCGAAACAGAAGATGAGTTTCGGCTTGGTTTCTTCATTTAAGTCCTCTCATATATCTTTTATACCACTGAATCAAGCTTAAGTCAAGAACTGGGAATACTTAACCCAAGCTAATTACAGAGCCAGAAATAAGGCGCGAATCTTATGATCAGAGTGAGAATTTCTTGACCCGAGAGTAAAAAAATGTCCAATAAGACATGCTTATTCTATAATGAGAAATTCGGGTGAATGACTATTAGCTGGAAGAAAGCACGCTTTTAAGCAAGCTCCGGGTATCACGTCAGCCGTGGTATGACAACTGAGACTTTAGCGCCGAATTTATTCTTTACCGATGAGCACTCAATCTGCAAAAAAAATCCTTTACAGGAGGTCATGCGATCCTTTCAGCATCTATCTTTTTAATCTTAGCATCCCTTGCACTGAGATAACGCGCTCCCGTCCAGATAAGCACCGCGCCGAATATTATCCTGAGTGTTTCCTGAGAGAGAATATGAGCAAGCGTACTCCCCAGATATGTGCCCACTAAAATGCCAGGAATAAAAGTTGGCAGAAGGCTCTGTTTCACATTGCCCAGACGCCAGTGGGTAAAGGCGCCGACCCCTCCTGCAGGAATCATCGCCAGAAGAGAAATCCCTTGGGCGGTGTGTTGGTTGAATCCCGCAAGAAGTACCATTGCCGGGACCATTACAGTTCCCCCACCGACGCCCATCATACCTGAGAGAAAACCTGTGAAGAGTCCTGTCAACAAAAGTACGATCACTTTTAACCAGCCCGTGGCTGGCGCAGCAAGATTAGATAGGTAGGGCTTAAGGAGCAAAAGCAGGGAAACGAGGATTAAGAAAGCGCCGAAGGCCCTTTTCAACTTCCATTCCGGAAGAGCGTGCGCATAGCGAGCCCCGGCTCTGGCGGTCACTATTGCAGTGGTTGCAATCAGCGCAGAGGCCACGACATCAATCGACCCTTTAAGAGCGTATGTGATAGACCCTGCTATTCCCGTGAAAACAAGAGCCACGAGGCTTGTACCATGGGCCTTGTGCTGCCCCATCTTTAGGATGCCCACCATCAGGGGGATCATGATCACGCCGCCACCAAGGCCGACCAGCCCGCCAAATACTCCCGCGAAAAGTGCAATCAAGAAACTCATTTGCTTTCCTGACACCTCCACAATAGCAACATTCCATAAGAAGCACCAGGATTGTACAGACCCTTTAAGAATATCGCTTTATACTATTGAACTAAGGATTTTGCCCGCAAATACGCATCAATCAATCAGGCCTGAAGTTGACAAAGAAAAGTGCGTCCAGATCACTGTTTAGAGATGACTCTTTTCAGTACGACCGCATTATTATAATCAAGGTCTTTTGCAGAAAAGAGAAGGGTGATAGGCTCTTTGCTAGCCTCTGCCCTCAGCCTCTTGATAAGATCCTTTTTGCCTCCTAGCTCCAACATATAACGTCTTAAGAATTCTTGCCACTTTGATCTGTCGTGGGAGAACCATTTCCTGAGTTCAGTGCTAGGCGCGACATCTTTGATCCATTCATCGACCTGAGCAATCTCTTTCTTGATGCCCCTCGGCCACAGCCGGTCAACCAGTATTCTCTTGCCGTCATCCGGAGAAACAGGATCATATACGCGCTTGATCTTTACCATCAGTCACCTCACGGAACCTTCAACAGTACATGCCTCTCTGAAAGCTACCGAGCGGCATGTGTGTCTTAATTCCGCGCGGTAGGCTTTTCCTTCTTTTGCGCAATTACTTAAAAGTCTTCAAGACGTATTCGGCTATCTGCTTTGCTTCCTGGTCCGACATCGTTTTTTCGTCAAACTGCGACATGCCGGGTCCAGGGTTCCGCATCTTCTTTATAATATCAGCCGCTGTCTTGACGCCGTTAGCGTCAAGATCCTTCTTATGCAAAGTTTTTTTCGGATTGATAATATTATCGCCATCAGGATGGCATACGGCACAATGCTGCTTAAAATCAGCCTCGCCCGCATTGCCATTGGCACTCTTGTCCTTCGCAAAAACACTCTGAGAAACCAAAAATGCGATTGTGATCAAAACTAATGCTGACAGAACTTTCTTCATTGCATTGTCCTCCTGTTTATTGTGTCCTGAATGAGCACATTACTGCCCCGTTCCATAGAAAACATCAAGATAGTCTATGATGCGCCTCGCTTCATTGTCCGGAATCGGGGCTCCCATCACCTTGACCATCTTATTGACTGTGGCAGTCCACTGAGCTTTGGAAAGTTTGGGTTGTGTGGTGATGTAGTCAAGGCTATGGCAGATGCCGCAATACCTTTCCGTTGCGTCCTTTCCCTCCCCAGCGTCGAGTTCAACCTTAACAGGCGGCAAGGTTATGGAGTGCACCATATCTTTTGAGGCTGAGTCCTGGGCGTAAAGGAAAGATGGTGTCAATACTAATATTAACAAGAATAATAATGCAAGGCTTTTCATTTCCCCTCCTATCTGACCTCAACTTCTGTCTTCTCAATTTTGTTCCATAGATAACCTGAGGGGTTCCACAAACCCTCAAAAGGTTGTGACTCTCCGATGCTGTTCGTTGCCTTTGCCATAAGGGTGAACTTCCCAGGTTTGTCAGGTTTCCATGGAAGTGTCCACTGGATCCATGAATATCTGCCCATATCCTTGCCAAGCTGAGCACCTCTCCAGGTCTTCCCGCTGTCCACTGAAACGATTACATCCCTGATACTGTATCCGCCTGAAAACGCTATGCCCATTATATTGGCAGGTTGATTCACCTTCAAGGAAGACGCATTGACAGGTTCAATAATAAGAGACCTTGTCGTCATTCGGTTAATTGGGATCGATTTTTTCTGTGCTGAACCCGGCGGAATACAGCCGCACGGGGTGTCGGGGATCCGATACGCAGTTTTCACCCAGAAACCTTCAAAAGGAGTTGTCAAAACGGTGATTTCGCTCAAAGACTTGACCCAATAAGTTGCATACCATCCCGGAACCACTAGTCGTGCAGGAAAGCCATTGAGCATAGGAAGGTCTTTACCGTTCATCTGGTAAGCCACCAGGATTTCATCTTCAAGTGCCTTATCAACAGGGAGACTTTTTACAAGATCGGGGACAGTGGGCAATGGCGGTTCGTCCAGTCCATTGAAGGAGACGTCCACCGACCCTGCCTTCACTCTTGCTGTACCAAGAATATCCTTCAGGCGGGCACCTGTCCACGTCACATTTCCCATTGCGCCGTTTCCCCATTGACCGCCCACAACCCTCGGCTCAAAAAGGCTTCTTGAGTTTCCGGAGCACTGTATCACGGCTGTATAACTCACTTTTTCAAACTTCATCAGATCATTCATGGACAGGCTGAGCTGTTTTTCCGTATTGCCACCGACCTTCAGTCTCCATTTGCCCAGATCAACGGAGGTTGGTATTTGTGAGATATGCCACCTTACAAATACCGCCTCGTTTGGCGTAATCGGATCCTTGAAATAATGCAGGGGGGTCTCGAGTTGAGGCGGTCTCGAGGTCAGAAGAATCAAATCTGTTTTTTCAGGGAACCTCGCAATCCGTTTCTCCTCTCCGAAGAGATCTGCAGGTATTCCGCCAACTGCTGCCATTGCCGTGGCTATGCCGGCAGTCTTTAGGAAATCCCTCCTCGTAAATCCATTCTGTTTCATCTTGACCTCCTTCCAACAAATAACCTCAATAAGACTTTGTCGTTAAGCCCCACTTCCTTATCGTTTATCTGCTGTGTTAAGCATACGGTGAAAGAGCAGCCAGCCTGTCAAGAGACACGACTACCATTACAAAGAGCATATAGTAATTTATGCTCCTGTGTAAATAATACCGGTTGATTCCGTCGGTCCTCAAGAATATCACTGCTTGCCAGGCAATCCATAGAGAGATTGAAAACAATGAAAATCCTAAAAGGCTCAGGTGCACCAAGCCATAAAGAAACATGAATGAGCTGCTTACGGCTGTCGATAAGAGCCAAAGGAAAGCAATCCTTATCTGCTGAGCACTTGTAAAAAGCCCGGACAATGAAGGGAGCCCAGCATCTTCATACTCCTTACCAAACCTCAAGAGGAACAACCAGAAGTGTGGAATCTGCCATAACAGGGAAAAAAAACACAGGGCCAACAATCGCGAATCAGTCATGCTGCCCCCCGCCGCTGCCCAGCCGATGGCTGGGGGTATGGTGCCTATAAGGGACCCAGGAATTATCGCAACCGCGCTTATCTTCTTCAAGAAAGTGTATAAGCCGTTATAGCAGCCAACGGCAAGCAACCCGAGTGCTGCTGAAAGGCTGTCACACCCGAAGAGGAGTACCGCTAAACCTGTGCAGATGAGGGCCAGAGAGAAACACGCGGCGCGCGCGGTCCTTACCCTTTTCGATGGCAGGGGTCTACCCGCTGTCCTGGACATGCATCCATCGCTGATCCTCTCCTGATATTGGTTGAGGGCAGAAGCACCAGCGGAGAGCAGTAAAACACCCGCAGAAAGCGCGATGAGACGCGCATTAAAATAACTCATTGCGAGGATGAAGCCCGTAGCTGAGGAAAAAGTCGCAAAGAGCGCTATCTTGATCTTGCATAGTTCGATGTAGGCCGACATGTTTTTTCTGATGTCCTTCATGGCGATCCCTTGAGATAAGTAATGATCGAACTCAATTCATCTTCAGTCACAGGAATTGTAGGCATAATAGGAGGGTAGCCCTTCACTATGTCAGCTTGCGGCTCAAGCACTGATCTTTTGAGGTATGCCTCATCAACAACTATTTGACGTTCTTTCCCCCCTGTCAGGACCGTCTCTTTCCTTCCAAAAATCTCTTTGAATGTTGGTCCGATTTTCTTTGTACCATCAGTGCTATGGCATCCCAGGCACCCCTTGTCTTGGAGCAGCTTGAGCCCATTGCCGGCAGGCCCGGTGATCTCTGCGCCACTGTACCACTTCTCAAAATCCTGTTGCGACATGATTATGACCTTTGATCTCATGCGTGAATGTCCAACACCACAATACTCGGTGCAAAAAATGTCATAAGTGCCCATCTCATTGCCCGTGAACCACAAATGGGTTTGCAAGCCGGGGACGCAGTCCTCCTTTATCCGGAAAGCGGGAATGTAAAGGGAGTGAATAACATCAGCAGAAGTCAAGATCAGCTTAACGGGTTTGTTGATCGGCACTCTCAATACATCCGCTTGCTTCCCATTTTCGTATTTGAATGACCACGACCACTGTCGGGCGATGACGTTGACAAGCATGGAGTCTGTCGGCGGCTTTCGTATGTACGAGAAATTGACCCACCCGATATAGAACATGACAAGGACCAGAACTGTCGGGATGACTGTCCAGAGTATTTCAAGGAGGAGACTCTCTTTCACGTCCTCGGCCTGGGGATGCCTCTTCCTGTTGTATTTTACGAGGAAGAGGACCATGCAGAATGTGACTAAGGCAAGCAAGATGACTGAAGCGCTGACGATGAACAGGAAGGCCGACTCCACCTTCCCAGCCGTATTAGAGGGTCCTATGAACATCGTGCCTCACCGATACCACACATCAGCAAATGTGAGTGCGATAATCATTGTTAGTGCCGCAATTGCCAGGAAGGTCAACCCCTTCAGGAATCTCCCTTCGTATTTCAAATGCATGAAAAAAGCCAGTACCAGCACCGTCTTTCCAGAGGCGATGAGAAGGGCCGCAAGAACGCTGTATTCACCTAGCAACCTCATCTTTGAGACGCTGATGGTCACTGCCAGCAGTAAGAGCAGGGCAAGCCAGACAAGTGTGTTCGTTTTAAAGCTGACGATATGATCCGATGGATATTCTTTGTTCATCTCGCCCTTCCTTATGTTATGAGATAAAAGAGTGGAAAGAGGTATATCCAGACAATGTCGACAAAATGCCAGTATAGCCCAGTGTTTTCAAGCCTTGCATAATTAGCCCGGTTAATTTTTTCCTTGACAGTCCAGTAGAGCATGAATGAAATCACAATAATGCCAATGAGTACATGGAGACCATGTATGCCTGTCATCACATAATAGAGGCCAAAAAAAAGGATTGTCCCATTGCTCTTTTGTAACAATACCACGGAATCAGGATAGATTCCCTTAATGATCTTGGCGTGCCACTCGAAGTATTTGATAACGAGAAATGCAAACCCTAGCACAATGGTAGCCAGCTGAAGAGAGGATGACAGCCCTTTCTTTCCCCTTTTAATGGCTGAGATGGAAAGCGCAATGAAAAAACTGCTTGTAAGTAAGATGGCAGTATTTATAGAACCCAGGACGATATTCTCTTCCGTGGCGGCCCAGTGGAAGTCCATCGGATATTTGAAACGAAAGACCGAGTAAAGTAGAAACATCCCTCCGAAAAAAAGCATTTCCGTATAGAGAAAAAACCACATGCCGATCTTCTTGCCCTTAGCATCGATTTGTTTTCCAGAGATTGCATTAGACATTCTTTCCATACTATCACTTTCCGCCGAACCTGTAAGGTCTACCAGTAATTACGGGGATTTCTGTAAAGTTCTCAGACGGAGGCGGAGAAGGTATCTGCCATTCGAGGGTCTGTCCTCCCCAAGGGTTATTCGGAGCTTTCGCTCCAGTGAAGAGAGATTTGATCAAGTTGGCGAATATGATAATGAGGCCGGCGGCAAGGAACCAAGAACCAATTGTCGAGATGAGGTGGCCGGTAAAATACTGTGGAGGATAGTCGAAATATCTCCGCGGCATCCCTTGGAAACCCAGAACAAACATACTGAAGTACGTCACATTAAATCCGATAAAGAGTATCAGCCAGCCGATTTTTGCGGGCCTTTCTTTGTACATCTTTCCGAACATCTTCGGAAACCAGTAATGCAAGGCCGCCAGCAGCGAAAAGCCAGCCCCGCCAAACACCACGTAATGAAAATGACCGACAATGAAATAGGTGCCGTGCAGATGGAGGTTCGTAGCAAGTGCCCCGATGATCAGTCCGGTGAGTCCTCCTATCGAAAAGAGGAAGATGAACGATAGAGCAAATAGCAATGGAGAATCGACTTCGATGGAACCCTTGTACAGAGTAGCGATCCAGTTGAAGACTTTTATCCCACTGGGCACCGCAACCAGGAAGGTGATAAAGGAGAAGATGATCCTGGCAGTATCGCTCATCCCGCTGGTGAACATATGATGACCCCACACAAGATAACCGACACTTGCTATTCCCAACGATGAGAATGCTATTGCATGGTAGCCGAAGACAGAGCGTCTTGAAAACACCGGCATTATTTCACTGATTACACCCATCGCTGGTAATATCATTATGTACACGGCCGGATGTGAATAAATCCAGAAGAGGTGTTCATAGAGGATAGGGTCTCCACCTTTTGAAGGGTCGAAGAATCCCACACCAAAGAACCTTCCAAGTATAATGAATACCAATGTGATGGCGAGTATGGGCGTGGCGAGCATCTGCACCCATCCTGTTGCATACAGAGTCCAGACAAAAAGCGGCATGCGAAACCATGTCATTCCTGGCGCCCGCAAGCGATGGATGGTGGTGACAAAGTTGATCCCGGTAAGTATGGAGGAAAAGCCCAGGACAAAAACACCGAACACTGCCAAAGAAATATTCGCTTGACTATTCACACTATAAGGCGCATAGAATGTCCAACCAGTATCAGGTGCGTGCCCTTTTATCGCGATGGAGAGGATGACGATAAAAGCCCCGGTAAGGTAGAGCCACCATGACAGACGATTGATTTTAGGGAACGCCACATCCCTGGCCCCAATGAGGATGGGAAGGAAAAAGTTGCCGAAAGCGACAGGGAGCCCTGGAATTATGAATAGGAAAATCTGGATAATGCCGTGAACGGTGAAGGCCTCATCATATCTCTGCGCACTCATGATAAGACCCGGGGATAGAAGGCTCAGACGGATTAGGAGCCCCAGGGTGACCCCCACAGCGAAGAAGATCAGAAGAGCTGCAAGATACATGATGCCGATTCTCTTGTGATCAGTCGACATCAGCCAGGAGAGTATTCCCCGGTACCTTCCTTTTCCTTCGTAGAAACTTGGCTCATAAGGAGGGTTCTCATTCATTACGTATGCCTCCCCGTTCTCGTTTCTTGGTAGTCACCTTCGGATAAATTCAGATAAATAATGGAAGAGATCCCCGAGACAAGAGTCGCTGCGCTGAGGATCTTCCATAAGCAAATGAATCGTTGCTGTTGCTTTGGCTCGCGAAACAACCTGTACAGAAGCGTCCTTGAAATGCCTATCCCACTGGATTTCTCCGCGTAGGAGATAAGATTTGAAATAGTGAGTTTATTGCCGATATCGACCAATCTCATTCACCGAGGCAATATTGTGTTGCCGATCATTTGATATGCCACCATGTTCAAAAGCCATTGGCGTTAACACAAACGTGTGACGGTTTACTATACACTATTAAGTGGAACCTAAGTATAGGTTAAAACCTGACCGCCGTGTAGGACCGAGTTCTATTTCTTGTCGGTTTTTGTCTTACACTTTATTTAGCAATATAGTGGGTGCCATGTCTTTTCCTGAAATATCTTATTGTCTAACAACGATTTCTACAAGTCATAGGGAGTGAGGAATGCGCATGACCTAAAGAAGAAGATGAAAGAACGCACAATTGGGCATCGCAGCGCCTGTTGCGGCAGTTTTTGTCAACCTGCTCTCCGCGCAGGCATTGCGATGCCTCTTGTTTTCTGTAATTGCCTAAGCTTCTTTGTTGAATTGTCTAAAATTTATACGAGAGCTGCCATCTGAAAAAAGTGGCGTTCCTGGCAGTATCAGCGTAAAAATTCCCTGGAACAAAATACTCCAGCTGCAAAAATCCATCCAAATTCTTTGCGATCTTTTGGCTCAGGATTGCAGTAGGCAGATGTCCTCTGTCAGTGCCACTGTTGCTGAACATCGGTGCGAATGGACCGGTGATATTCGTGGGATCAGCCGCCCAGAGGTGCTGATATGTCATTACCAGATTGGTCTTTGGTGTAAAGTCAAATTTGAATTTAACCATCAGCAACTTAAGATTCGACCAGTACCCAGGAACCGCCAAACTGTTGTATTTGTTAGTTTCAGGAATCAGAGTATAAATGAAAAGTTCGTTCCAGTATGGGTTTCTTGAGAACAGGGGATCCCAGGTGGTGTCGGTGGCATTTTTATCTGGGTTTTTAGCATTCTGATTTCCTGACAGATAAACGTATCTGAGTTCAAAACCTGGCTTAAAGGTTATGTCATCGTAATTACGTCCAAAAAAGGCATAGCCGCCGTTTCCTTGTCTTGACTGGCCATTGTCGAAGTCGCCGAATTGATGGGCGAACTCACCCCCGAACTTCCAACCCGCGAGTGAAGCCGTGGCTCTGGCGCCGAATGTGCTCAGGTGGTCGCCTGGGGTTGCGCCAACAGGGTTTTCCTTCTTCCAGATATAATACGGCTCAAGGTTCAGAGTATCAGCGAACTTGTTTCTGCTATAAACCATCAGGGCCTGTTCGTGCGAGGCGGTCAGTATTTGTTTGTTGTCCACATAAAATGTTGACGGGCCCACCGCAGTGTGCCATGAAGGGAAAAAGGTATCTGTCCTTGGATCATCGATAAACACGAAGTCGACGGTGTTATTGTCAGTATACTGGCTTATGTTCGCTCTAAGCCTGGCGGCATTGAAATAGAACGTCCTTGAGCCATCGCCTGGTGTGCCATCCATCAATAAGAAGCCCTCACCATACATGTCAGCACCGAGAAAGTCCTGCCTGCCCACTTTAAGAGAGAAAGGAGAACCATATATTTTATCTGATTTAAAATATAAATTATCAACCACCAGCTCATCTTCCTGCAGGTTCTGGCTGTTGAGCTCGTATGGTCCAAGGTAATACTTCCACTCATTGGTGATTCTCAAATATGCGCTGAAGTCTTTATTGACGTCCATCTCTCCCCAGAGTCGTGTTCTAAAACGAAAAAAATCCCGGTCATTAAAACCACTCGCATTGCTCGTAACCAGTTTGCCTAAAGTCCCCAGATCCACGACATTGTCCCAGATCTCCTGCCTTAATCTGAGATCGAAGCCACCGTCAAAGGTCACGTCCGCATAGGCGACTGTTGTAAAAATGATACAACTCAACCAGATTAACAATGCAACTGACATCTTCTTTACCATAACGACCCTCCTTTTAAAGTTTTATATCGGTGAGACACAAGTTCCCTTCCCTGTCCGCGACTTTGCCTATGGACGCTTCACCCTGTGTAGTGGCAAAGGTGACCACACAGGGCCCAGGAATTTATAGAGATTTTCCGGGGCCGTGTCGGACCGACAATAATAATAAAACAATGTGCGGAAAAGACAACTGTTTTCTGGCATGCGGCTTCTCTTAACTACATATGATCTTGATAATTTGCTGAAAGGATACCACAAATGAAATATTTTTTAAAGACTTTTCAATGTTACTTTTTTCTATTGTCAAGCACCCTTTTTGCCTTCCCTTCAAACCGCTCAAGTGTCTTTTTTTCCACCGGTTTCACCTCGACGGCAATGCCGAGTTCTGAGGCAAGCTTCGCTTTGATCAGATCTATGAAGGCTTTCTGCTTTTTCACCTCATCGAAGAAGATGCTCTCTGAGACTTCAACGAGCACTGTTAATTCGTCAAAGCCGCCCTTCCTCTCGATGATTATCTGGTAATGAGGTTCAGTGCCCTCGATCTCAACCAAAACGGCTTCAATTTGCGACGGGAAAATATTGACCCCCATTATTTTGATCATGTCATCTGTCCGTCCCATCACTTTGCTCATTCTCACGGAGGTGCGTCCGCATGGACACCTTTCAGCTATTAACCTGGTGAGATCCCTTGTTCTGAACCTGACCACCGGGAAGGCTTCCTTGGTAAGTGTAGTTATCACCAATTCGCCTATCTCTCCAGGAGGGACCCGTTCAAGGGTATCAGGGTCTACCACCTCGACCAGAAAACAATCTTCACTGATGTGCAGCCCATTGCGTTCGAGACATTCACCTGCTATGCCCGGACCCATGACTTCGCTAAGGCCATAATTATCTGTTGCAACAATCTTGAGCTTTTCTTGCAACTCCTGCCGCATAGCCTCAGACCAGGGTTCGGCACCGAAAAGGCCATGCTTTAATGAAAGGGAGTTAACATTGATTCCCATTTCGCTAATCGTATCGGCTATGAGGAGCGCGTAACTGGGAGTGCATAGCAGGGCGGTTGTCTTGAAATCTTGCATTATCTTCACCTGTCTTCGGGTGTTGCCCCCGGAGATCGGGATTACAGAGGCGCCCAGGCGCTCTGCGCCATAATGCAGTCCAAAAGCGCCCGTAAATAGTCCGTAATCAAAGGAAATCTGAACAATGTCATTTTGTGTCACGCCTCCCGCCGCGAGAACTCTCGCCACAAGGTTTGACCAGTTTTTTATGTCATTTCTTGTGTAGCCCACCACTGTTGGCATCCCTGTGGTGCCTGAAGACGCCTGAATTCTGACCACTTCTCTCAAGGGCACCGCAAACATGCCAAAAGGGTAACTATTTCTCAAATCCTCCTTTGTGGTAAAGGGCAGCTTCCTCACATCATCAAGTGATCGAAAATTGTCGGGATCTATCCCTAGATCATCGAACTTCTTTCTGTAAAAGGGGACATTCATGTAAACTCTCAGCAGTGTGGACTGGAGTCTTTCCAGCTGCAGCTGTTCAAGCTCTCCCCTGTCCATGCATTCTCTCATAGCTTCCCAATACATAAGAGCCCTCCCGTGGAGAATAGGTTTGGGTTCAGGTCGAAGGCAGCCATCAAAATCTGCCGCCTCCTGATTATTCCTTATCAGTCGACCGCCCCCTAATTACTACACCTAAGGCGAATCCGCCAAACTGTTCTTACAGCAATTCAAACTCGTGACATAGTTAAATCTGATAATCGAGGTCCCTACCAAGATAAGCGCGCTGCACATCCCTGTTAGTAAGAAGATCTTCAGCCGGACCCTGAAGTATTATCCTTCCTGTTTCAAGGACATAGCCCGTATCTGCTATCTTGAGGGCACTCCTGGCATTCTGTTCAACAAGAAGGACAGTAAGACCATGCTTATCCCTCAATTCAGCGATATAGCTTAGAATCTCTTTCACGATGATGGGAGCAAGTCCCATGCTAGGCTCATCCAGAAGGAGGAGCTTCGGCTTGGCCATGAGAGCCCGCCCTATGGCAAGCATTTGCTGCTCTCCTCCCGATAGGGTTCCCGCAAGTTGCCTCTTTCGTTCTTTCAGCACGGGAAACATGGAGTAAATCTGCTCCATATCGCTCCTAAACCCTGAACGGTTGGTCAACGAATACCGATGGAAGGCCCCAAGGAGTAAATTATCCTCCACGCTTAACGGCTTGAAAACATGCCCCCTCTCGGGTACGTGTGAGATTCCCATGCTCACTAGTCTGTCAGGACCATATTTGACGATGTCCGTGCCGTTATAAAGTATATTGCCGCCTCCCGATCTTATTAGGCCAGATATAGTCCATAAGAGGGTAGTCTTGCCCGCTCCGTTGCCACCGATGAGGGCCACAATATCGCCACTGTTGACATGGAGCGAAACCCTCTTAATTGCGTGTATCTTACCGTAATATACATCTACATTCTTAAGTATCAGCATCGATTAGCTTTCCTCAGAGCCTAAATATGCGGCAATCACATCCTGGTTTCTCTGAACGTCCAGAGGGATTCCATCCGCGATGACCTCCCCAAAGTCAATGACGGTTATCCAATTGCTTATCCGCATGACGAGATCCATGTCATGCTCAACGAGAACAATGGTTACGCCAGCCTCCTGCCGTATCCTCATTATCATCTCACCAAGGCCGCGCGTTTCTTTCATGTTCAATCCGGCGGCAGGCTCATCCAGAAGGAGAAGTCCCGGTTCAGTGGCAAGAGCCCTTCCAATCTCCAGTGTCCTCTGTTCACCTATCGGAAGATTGGATGCCAACTCATTTTTTCGATGTCCCAGCCCGATATACTCAACAATCGCTTCGCTTCGGCTTCTTGCTTCCCTTTCTTCTCTGAGTACGTATGGCAGTCTAAGTCCCGATGAGATGAGTCCGGCCTTTGTCTTTGTGTATCTGCCGACCATTATGTTTTCCAAAACGGTCATGTCACCAAACACTTCAACGTGCTGGAAGGTCCTTGATATACCACTTCTGGCGATCTTGGCGGGTGAGAAATTAATGATACTTTTACCGCGTAACAGCACGTTTCCCTTATCAGGGGGATGAATGCCACTGATTATATTGAGAAGAGTGGTTTTCCCCGCGCCATTGGGCCCGATCAGTGCATTGATCTGCCCCTCTTTTACACTGAGATTAACCTGCTTCAGAGCCACGAGTCCCCCGAAGCTCTTCCATATGCCGTCAACTTCTAACAACGGAGAATCCTTTTATTTTCTTGAATTGTTCAATGAAAAGGGGCACTAGGCCTTTTCTGAAAAAGAGAAGCGATAAAGTCAGAATCAAACCATAGACCAGCATATCAAACTCTTGGAATTCTCTCAATATCTCTGGCAGCACAGTTATGACGATCGAACCAACGACCGCACCCCAAAGATTCGTAAGTCCTCCGACAATCACCATCATCAGGACCAAGATAGAATAAAACAGTGAAAAGCTGCTCGGGCTGATAAATGTCACATAGTGCGCGTAGAGACCGCCAGCAACAGCGGCGTAGACGGCGCTGAGCACAAATACTTTGATCTTCAATGCCGCCACATCCAGACCCATCGCGCTGCTTGCCACCTCACTGCCATGCATAGCCCTTAAAGCCCGGCCTGATCTGGAGTTGATGAGGTTCAAGGAAAAAAGCATAACAGCCGCCACAAGACTCCATGTCAAATAGAACCAACCCGCTGTTGAGGTGAGCTGGTGTCCAAGGAGATTTACATGGGGAATGTCCCCAAATCCTGATGGGCCGCCGGGTCCCCACTCATTGAGAACAACTTGAACAATTTCGCCAAATCCCAGCGTAGCCACGGCCAGATAGTGACCTTTCAAACGTAGTGCGGGAATTGCCAGTACTACGGCAGCCATCGCGGCCACTATGGCTGCTAGTGCGATGCTGATCACAACAGGGAGGCCGACCTGCGAGCTGAAAATGGCCGAGACATAAGCGCCAATACCGTAGAAACCTGCCTGCCCTAAAGAGACCTGACCCGCATATCCCATTAGAATGCACAAGCCTATTGCAACGAGTGCATTTATTCCCGCGAAAATTCCCACTGTCAGCGTATAGGTGCCACCTGATAAAATGGGCAAACAGATAATCAATCCTGTGAAAACCAGAAAAGCTAATGAGTTGCCCCTGTTCATCAGTTAAAATTTCCGCAACTGGCTTGCCGTGCTACTGCCGAATATGCCAGCTGGCTTTAAAAAAAGTATTAATAGCAGAATTAGCAGCGCTACTGCATCCTTCAGCCCCGAATGTAGATAGCCGGCCGTCATGGATTCGAGAATGCCGATGATGAACCCGCCAATTACGGCACCTCTGCCCCTTCCGAGCCCCCCCATCATAGCTGCACAAAAGCCTTTTACAGCCAGCATGGGACCTTTGTCATACTCCATCAGGGAAATGGGAGTGATGGCTATGCCTCCGATGGCGCCCACAATGGCGCTGAGGACAAAGGATACCATTATCATCCTGGATACGTTGATCCCGACCAGCTTGGCAGCAGTCGCATCGACAGCGCAAGCGCGCATGGCCTTCCCGACGATTGTCTTATTAAAGAAGAGGAATAATAAAAAGATGCTTAGCCCGGCAATGCCAATTACCCAAAGTGTTTGCTGCTGGATTATGGCGCCATGAATGGAAATGGGGGGTCCTTCCGTAAAAGGAGGGTACACATAGGAATCCGTACCGAATTTGAACATGAGTATGCCCCTGAAGACGATTGAAACAGCTATCGTAATCATGATCGTCAGGAGCAAGTCAGGCGTCTTCAAAGGTCTTATTGTCAGCCTCTCCATCAGGAGCCCGACGATGCCCGCTGTGAGGATCGTGAGCGCCATGGAAAGAAAAAAAGGCAGGTTCAGTGAAGTGGTGAAGAACCACATCATGAGGCCTCCGATTACCACAAACTCACCCTGGGCTAGATTAATGATGGAGGTCGCATTGTAAATAATGTTAAAGCCCATGCCCACCAAGGCATAGACGGCCCCAACTGTGATGCCGGAAAAAAGGAATTGTAAAAAAACGGTAAGCAATATCCTATCTCCTACCTTTCCTTTTGACGCTGCTTCAGCGAGAGGCATGACGAAGCAGTTTCCTCACTGAGGAGCTGTTTCCTCCTGGCACTGCAATGACTGAACCACCACGAGTCTTCCGATGATTTGATTTCGTAAGGCTTACTTCAATAATTCCCAGTCACCATTCTTCACGATTACCATTTCAAAGGCATTCTTGTCCAACCCGCAGTGGTCTTTTGGCGACATCTTGAAAATACCGCCCGTTCCAGGCCAATTCTTAATCTTAGTCTCAATATAGTCGCGAACCTTATTCTTGTCAGGGCCCACCTTCTTCAGCGCTTCTACAATCATCATCGTGGAATCATAGGCGTGTCCCCCAAACGTGCCGGGCTCGCTCTTATACATAGCTTCATAATCCTGAGAGAATTTTTTCAAAAGGGCTTTTTGAGGGTTTTTGTCGGGAAGCTTGTCCCATACAACTATTCTTCCAAGAGGGGCGATCACTCCCTCGGCGGCCTTGCCAGCCAGCTCTATGTTCTTCTTGCTCCCCCACCCATGGCTCTGATAGAGTGGGATCCCCATTTTGAGCGCGTTCCAGTTCCTGGTTACGATCACCTGCCCGGGCCCGACAGACCAGTTGATAACGGCCTGAGCACCTGCAGCCTTGATTTTGATCAGTTGAGTAGTCATATCTGAATCTTTCGGCCCGTATTTTTCATCCGCTACAATAAAGATCCCATATGTCGGGGCCATATCGTGCAGAGCTTTTCTGCCTGCGTCTCCATATCCTGTGGAGATCGTCATGATCCCCACCTTGGATATCCCTTGTTTTTTCATGTATGCGTACAGCGCCTCAGCGACACTAAAATCATACTGCGCAACCTTAAAGATCCAGTGCCTTTCGTTTACTGGCTGCGTGATCCCTGCGCCTGTGGCACAGGATATAATTGGCGTTTTTGCATTGTTCATGATGGGAACAACCGCCATAGACTCACCCGTGGTGGAGGGCCCTATAATGGCCAAAACATTATCCCTCTCCAGAAGTTTCTTGGCGGAAAGAACGGCCTGGGTTTCATCGCTCCTGCTGTCCTCTATGATGACCTCAAGGGGATGACCATTTATACCCCCTGCCTTGTTAATCTGTTCTTGGAGCATAATGATAGTATTCTTTTCCGGTTCTCCCAGGAAGGATGCAGCGCCAGTTACTGACAGAATAGCCCCGATTTTGTAAGGCTCCTTTGCATAACTGGTGACTGCAAAAGAAACAGAAATGATAACTATACAGACTATGGCCATTACTATTTGTCTTATTTTCTTCATATTCTCACCTTCTCCTCATAAGGCGGGGCGTGCCCCTCGTTCAGTTATTTTAGGACTTCCCAGTCACCATTCTTGACGACCACCATTTCAAACGCATCCTTGTCCAACCCACAGTGATCTTTTGGGGTCATATTGAAAATACCGCTTGTTCCAGACCAATTCCTAATCTTTGTTTCGATGTAGTCTCTAATCTTCCGCTTGTCAGGACCCACCTTCTTAAGGGCATCTACAAGCATCATCAGGGAATCATATGCATATCCTCCGAACGCGCTGGGTTCGCTTTTATACTTTGCCTCATAATCCTGAGAGAACTTCTTTAAAAGTGCCTTTTGCGGGTTCTTGTCAGAAAGATGATCCCATATTATTATTCTTCCGAGCGGAGCGATTACTCCCTCGGCGGCCTTGCCAGCCAGCTCAATGTTCTTCTTGCTCCCCCACCCATGACTCTGGTAGAGGGGGATCCCCATTCTGAGCGCGTTCCAGTTCTTGGTTACGATCACCTGCCCGGGCCCGACAGACCAGTTGATCACCGCCTGAGCACCTGCAGCCTTGATTTTGGTCAGTTGAGTAGTCATATCTGAATCTTTCGGCCCATATTTTTCGTCGGCTGTAATAGAGATCCCATATTTGGGGGCCATATCGTGAAGGGCCTTTCTTCCTGCGTCTCCAAATCCTGTGGAAATGGTGAGAATGCCCACTTTGGATATACCATGTTTTTTCATATAGGTGTAAATAGCCTCAACAGCACTGATGTCATATTGTGCGGTCTTAAAGATCCAGTACCGCTCTTCAACTGGCTGGGTTATCCCTGCCCCTGCCGCGCAAGAAAGAAGTGGAGTCTTTGCATTGTTCATGATAGGCACCAGGGCCATCGATTCCCCTGTGGTGGAGGGCCCTATGATTGCAAAAACATTATCCCTCTCCAAAAGTTTCTTGGAGGAAAGAACGGCCTGGGTTTCGTCACTCTTAGTGTCTTCAATGATGACCTCTAAAGGATGCCCGTTCACACCCCCTGCCTTGTTGATCTCTTCCTGGAGCATGATAACCGTGTTCTTCTCCGGCTCTCCCAGGAAAGAGGCGGCGCCTGTTACCGAAAAAAGCGCGCCTATTTTGTAAGGCTCCTTTGCATGCGCATTAGTGACATGCAACAGAAAAGATAAGAACACAATCACTATCGATAAAAATTTTCTGTTCTCATGAGACATGATCTCCTCCTTTTGCCGCGTAACTGTACTACTATTACAGAGCGTGAACATCGTCGCCGCTGAGTATCTTGACACCTTCTCTGGACAGCGTCGTTATGGCCCTGTCAATCTCGTCAAAGCGAAAGATGACAATGGCGTTTTCCCCGCTCTTGTGGACGAAGGCATACATATATTCCACGTTGATACCCCCATCCCGTATTGTGTTGAGTATCCCCGCTAATCCGCCTGGCCTGTCAGGAACTTCGATAGCCACGACCTCTGTTTTCGTGACAGTAAAACCATTTTCTTTCAAAGAGTTCAAGGCCCTCTCTGTATTGTTGACAATGAGCCGGAGTATCCCGAAATCGGATGTTTCGGCCAGAGAAAGGGCCCTTATGTTTATCGCCGACTTGTATAAGACCCCCGCCACTTCGGCGAGTCTTCCCGACTTGTTCTCAAGGAATACGGATATCTGTTCAACATTCACGTCTCACCTCGCAAACATCACTTAGAGGATCACAATGCTTACATGCAATGCCTGGCACACAGAATCATCTCCCAAGAGAGATATCTGAACGTGGCTTCTAAAATACCAATATTGTAGTGGCGCCGTCAAATTCCATTGGGTCTGGAGCAGAGCCGTGCCGGGTTAAATCGACGTGGCACTCCTGCTTTGAGATGGGGTGAAGGTTTATGACTTGACTCCGGTCAGGGTGTTCTTGCCGCGTCGTGTCTCCTTCGATGGCATGAGCCGGTAGCTTTGAGGAGGAGAGTCTGACAAATGAAACCGGTTGCAGTATAACGTAAATATGTGATAGAATTTTTAACTTTTGTGGCTCGGCCATATATGATCAGTCTTGCTGAATCATGCTGATTTGTTACGACCGAATTTGACAGGCATGGGAATGATGCCCATGGCTTTAGAAGGAGATTATGATAGTCACTAGTGTGCTTTTCGCGGGAGTTGGCGGACAAGGGATCATTCTGGGAAGTATAGCCCTCGCAAAATGTGCGTATCTTGAGGGGCTGATGGTAAAAGAGAGCGAACTACACGGGATGGCTCAAAGAGGAGGCAGTGTGATCAGCCACGTTCGTTTCGGGGAAGAGGTATACTCCCCGCTAATTCCCAGGGGTAAGGCAGACTATTTAGTGGCGATGGAGGAGCTAGAAGGATTAAGGCATATCGTGTACCTTAAAAAGAACGCCTCTATAATACTTAACCAGAGGAAAATGCCGCCATCCACGGTCACACAGAATGCCGCTGTTTATCCGGAAGACGTAAAATTACAGCTAGAGTCTATGGGCTTTCATGTGATTGCGCTGAATGCCCTTGAAATCGCTAAGACTCTGGGGAATCTCAAAGTGGAAAACATCATTCTCTTGGGGGCGCTTTCCCTTGATCTGCCGTTCGCCGTGGCAACTTGGGAAAGGGTCATAAGAGAATTAGTCCCTGCGAAAACCATTGATATCAATTTAGCAGCCTTTATGAAAGGACGCACGATCACCGCGGAAAAGGAGTGATGATGTTCTGGCAAAAAGAGATAGAAACACTTGGTCGCAAGCCGCTAGAGCAATTGCAATTAGACAGGATGAAACAGATTGTCCGGCGCGCCTATAAGAATGTGCCAGCCTATGCCGATAAGTTTAGCGAAGCTGGAGTCAAGCCAAAGGACATTACTTCTTTGGCGGATCTTGGGAAACTACCTTTCACTACCAGGGAAGATTTGCGGGAAAACTATCCCTTTGGCTTGCTCGCATTGCCTAAGGAGCAGGTAGTCCGGTTGCATACGTCTAGCGGCACAACTGGGAAACCAAAGGCGATATTTTTCACTAGTAAGGATGTCGACCAGGCAGCTGAACTGATTGCCAGGTGCCTTGTAATGACGGGGACGAAGAAAGACGATGTTCTGCAGAACATCATGACTTACGGTTTGTTCACCGGTGCCCTTGTGATGCATTACGGAGCAGAAAAGGTCGGCGTGCTGGTGATTCCCGCAGGCCCAGGGAATACTGAAAGGCAGATATCGCTCATGCAGGATTTCAAGACTACCGCCATTCATGTGACCCCAAGCTATCTACTTTATCTTGCCAACGTTATGCAGAAAAAGATGATTAATCCCACGAGGGATCTGTCTCTGAAGAGGGCCTATTTAGGCGCGGAACCTTACTCTGAAGAAACCAGGAAGAAGCTTGAGGAGAGCCTTGGCATAGATGTATATAACTCTTATGGACTTACCGAGATGAACGGCCCCGGAGTGGCCTTTGAGTGCAAGGAAAAAAAGGGAATGCACCTGTGGGAGGACAATTTCCTGATGGAAGTCATTGATCCCGAAACGGGCCAGAACATGCCTGAAGGGGAGGTGGGTGAACTTGTCCTCACGACACTATGCCGTGAAGCAATGCCCATCATACGTTACCGGACGAGAGATCTGACAAGGATCATCCCTGGAGTGTGCAGCTGCGGAAGGACGCATCGCAGAATCTCCAGGATAATTGGAAGGGCCGATGACATGTTTATCGTTCGGGGGGTCAACATATTTCCGCAGCAGATCGAGCGCGTCCTTATGGGTGTGAGAGGGGTTGCGCAGAATTACCAGATTGTCTTGGAATCCTATGATCAAATGACGGTTATGGTTGAGATAATGAAAGACATTTTTGACGGCAGCCTTGAACACATGCTCAACCTGAAATCGGAGATTGTCAATAAGCTTCGAGCTGAGACGCTGGTCACGCCAAAGGTCGAACTTCTGGAACCAGGAACGTTGCCGGTCAGCGAGGGAAAGGCAAAAAGGGTCATCGACAAAAGGACTTTGTAAAAACAAACAGTCTCAATCGGGAGTGGACAAATGCATGGAGTGAAACACATTTCAATATTTGCTGAGAACAAGCCTGGGAAGATCGCCAGCATTACCAGAGTGCTTGCCGATGGTATGATCAATATCCTCGGTATGACGATCGCCAGTTCAGAGAGTTTCGGGGTCATAAAATTCCTGGTTGACGACTGCGAGAAGGCGTATCAAATGTTGAAAGAGAAAGGTTTTACTGTTTCGGTCAACGACATATTGGCAGTAGAAATGGCAGATAAACCCGGAGGGCTATCTGAAATAGCGCAGATATTGTCCGATCATGGAATCAATATAGAGTACGCATATGGATTACCCATAGAACCCCTGAAAAGGGCATTCCTGATAGCGGAAGTCAATGATATCGATAGGGCGCGTCGTTTACTTAAGAACGAAAGTCTGCGCTTTTTGAGTGAAGAGGATATCAGAAAGGAGAGGACCAAATGATATGGAATAGAGAAGCGGAATGCATGCCGGTAAAAGAAAGGGAAGAGATCCAGCTCAAACGACTGAAGACAACCCTCCGGCGCGTGTTTGAAACGGTCCCATATTATAGAGAAAAGTTTACCAAAAGCAATGTGAAGCCAACGGACATAAAGAGCCTTAAGGATATTGAGAGCCTGCCGTTTACCTCTAAGGCAGACTTACGAGAGGGATATCCATTTGGCATGTTTGCCGTACCCCGGGCGGAGATTGTGGAGATCCATACCTCTTCAGGAACAACTGGCAAGCCAGTGGTGGCAGGGTACACGAGAAAAGACATAGAGATCTGGAGCGAAGTGATGGCCCGTGCACTTACGATGGCCGGGACAACCAGGGATGATGTGGTCCAGAACTGTTACGGATACGGACTTTTTACTGGCGGGCTAGGTGTGCACTACGGGGCGCACAAGATCGGTGCTACTGTGGTCCCTATCTCGGCAGGACAGACAAGACGGCAGCTGGAGATCATGCAGGATTTTGGCACGACCATCATCACCTGCACGCCCTCTTATGCGCTTTACCTTGCAGAAGTGGCGCATGAACAGGGAATAGACAGAAAAAAAATAAAGCTAAAGGCGGGTTGCTTCGGCGCTGAAATGTGGACGAACAAGATGAGAGAGGAAATTGAAAGGAGGTTCAACCTCCTTGCACTTAACATATATGGGCTGACCGAAATTATTGGACCTGGCGTTGCCCATGAATGTCAGGAGAAGTGCGGGCTGCACGTCTTCGAGGACCATTTCTATCCGGAAATCATCTCCCCGGACACTCTTTCTCCATTGCCTGAGGGAGTGAAGGGTGAATTAGTGCTCACGACGCTGACTCGAGAGGGCATGCCGATGGTTCGATTTAGGACAAAAGACGTTACTGCCCTGCATAGGGAGAAGTGCAAATGTGGAAGGACACTTGTGAGGATAGACCGCATCACTGGCAGGACCGATGACATGCTGAAAATTAGGGGAGTGCTTGTCTTTCCCTCAAAGATTGAGAGGGCACTGCTGGAGGTAGAAGGGATAGAGCCCCATTATCAAATCATCGTTACCCGGCCGCACCATCTCGATGAAGTGGAGGTGCAGGTGGAGGTATCAAAGGGGATATTCTCCGATGAAGTAAAGCATATCGAGGAGCTGAAGAAAAAGATCGAGAGGCATATAGAGAGCGCAATCGGGCTAAGGGTCAAAGTGACTCTCGTTGAACCCAAGACCCTTCCGCGCAGCGAGGGAAAAGCAAAAAGAGTTTTTGATAAGAGGGAACTATAAGGAGCCACCGATGAAATTAAGACAGATTTCAATTTTTTTGGAAAACAAGAGGGGAAGGCTATACGACGCCCTTGATGCGCTGGCACAAGCGAAGATCAATATCCGCGCCCTATCTATCGCCGACACTTCTGAATTTGGGATTTTGCGCTTGATTGTCCATGAACCGGATCGGGCTAAAAAGGTTCTTGAAAAAAGCAATTACGCGGTAAGAGAAAATGATGTGATTGCTGTGGGCGTGGCAGACAAGCCAGGGGGGTTGGCGGAAGTTCTTAAGGTGCTAAGTGAGAAGAACATCAATGTGGAATATATCTATGCCTTTGTCGAAAAAAGCGGCAAAAAGGCGGTTGTCGTCATTCGCACTGAAAACATCAATGCGGGGATAAAAGCGCTCAAAGATGGGGGCATTCCCGTACTCTCGGCTGAAGAAATCTACAACCTGTGATAATAAGATGAAAACAGACTTATTAGTTTTTTGATAATACTATTGTAGTAACGAGACCGCCTTTGCCTTTCACCGTTATGTTAGCTTTTTCGTTTTTTGGCCATAAATATACATGGCCTGCGGGAGATTACAACGTGCACGCCCTCTGAGTCTAATTTTTCCTTAATTACTTTTTCCGTTGTCTTGGCATCAAAAGGATCGACGACCTCAACAGAATGGACGCCACAAGATCTGCACAGCTCTTCGAGACATACTTTTCCGCCCTCTTTACCTTTGGCAGTAATACCTGTCAATGGGGTAGGTTGATGGCCCGTCATGGCGGTGGAGGCATTGTCCATAACGACTACCAGTATATTCGCTTTGTTATACACTGCGCTGATCAGAGCTGGAATCCCCGAATGAAGAAAGGTTGAATCGCCGATCACGGCAGCCACTCTCCTGACGCCCTGCTTTGAAATGCCTGCTGCCTTGCTGATGCTCGCCCCCATGCAGAGGCACGTATCGAGCGCCCTCAAGGGTGGACTTGCTCCAAGTGTGTAGCAGCCAATATCTCCAGCAGTGAAAATAGGCCCAGCCGCTTTTAGCGATTGATACAGCTCCCTGTGGGGACAGCCAGGACACATAACCGGAGGCCTTAGTGGTAAAGTCGACGGAGGGGTCACTATATCCTCACCGCTGTTCCATCCGGACACAAAGCCCGCCATCACATCAGGTCCTAATTCGCCCTCCGCACTAATCTCACCTGACATCTTACCTTTGACGGAAGAGCAATATCTCGTGGCTATTTCCTCCACAAGGGGCTCACCTTCCTCTAGGACCCAGACCTCTTCAAGTCCCGCTACAAATTGTTCAATAATGCTCTCACGGAAGGGATACGAGGATATCTTGAGAAGGGCGTAATCCTCACCATACTCCTGGGCATACTGATAGGCGATGCCGCATGAGATGATGCCCTTTCTCGCTCCGCTCCTCACGGTCCTGTTCAATCCGGAGTGCTCGGACCAATTTTTTAACTCTGCCTGCTTCTGGTTGAGAATCCTGTGCAATCTCAAGACATTACTTGGAACAGCGAGCATTCTCTCTGGATTTTTTTCGAGCAAAAGGGGATTTTCTCCTCGCGGTTCAGCAATTTCCACCGGTGATGCGGCATGAGAGACTCTTGTGACTGTTCTGAGCATCACGGGGAGCTGCATCTTTTCGGATAAGTCAAAGGCCGAGACGATCATATCTTTAGCTTCCTGGGCGTCACTGGGTTCGAGACAGGGGATTTTGGCGAATCTCGCGAAAAGTCGCGAGTCCTGCTCATTCTGTGAAGAATAAGCCCCTGGATCATCCGCGACGACAAGGACTAGTCCACCTTTAATGCCAAGATACGCGGATGTCATCAAAGGGTCCGCTGCCACATTCAGCCCAACATGTTTCATTGAACATATTGCTCTCTTGCCAGCATAGGAGGCACCGATGGCAGTTTCATAGGCGATCTTTTCGTTTATTGCCCATTCCGCTTCCCCTTCAAAATGTTCGGCAAGATACTGAAGAATTTCTGTGGACGGGGTCCCAGGGTAAGCGGTTGCCAACGAAATCCCAGCCTCGATAGCACCTCTACCGATCGCCTCATTGCCCGAAAGCAGTTCCCTCGCAATAATCTCTCTATTCTTCAACCTGTGTTTCTCCTCTCTGAACTCAAATCCTTAATTGTTTTGTGCGTCAAAACGTTAGATTATAAAAATACCATAAGCTTGTCTCATTTCTCAATTTGCAGTGTTTTCAAACGCTATTATGGACGAAGAAATCGGGCGTTCTGTTGGGCTGGCTGGCCATAGGATGGAGACAATTGCGTTAACTCAAGAACGTGATGAAGTGTCAAACGGACATCTTGTAATTATTAATGTGAACGCGCAAAAATGCGATGCCGTCATTACTTCGAAAGATGACGCGCATGGATTTCTTCCAATATCACTTTCATCGGCAACTTATTTTTCCGTGATAAAACTTTCAAATCCTCATATTCGGGAGAGACATTAACCACTTTGCCCTTAAACCGTGACAGCTTTATCCTCACTTCACCGTATTTTGTCTTTATCGTCTTGATCTCGCGTTCCAGCGTTCTGCGTTGAGCATCATAGAACCTCACCCCAATTGTCGTTGTCTCGGTGAACAATATGTCGACAAGACGCTGTATATCTTGTGATTGAGCCATGACGCTTAATTTTATCGCTGGCCGGTTCTTTTTCATCATGATGGTCTCCAAGAAGACATCGAGCGCTCCGGCGGCAAAAAGTTTTTCCATCACCACGTCGTAAATCTGAGGGTTCATGTCGTCGATATTGGTTTCAATGACTGTTACAGGGGAATCTAACCCTGGATCATACAAAGACAGACTCTTATCGCCTAATAGTATGCGTAAAGTATTCGGAAGTGACGACGTGTCCCTTGTCCCGGCACCGTAGCCGATTCTCTGGATTTTCATCCAGGGGATGGGGGCATGAATTGCCCCGAGACCTGAGACAAGAGCAGCCCCCGTAGGGGTGGTTAATTCAAAGTCCGCATTTGCCGAATATACAGGATACCTTTTCAAGAGTTCAATTGTAGCCGGGGCAGGCACAGGGAGCATCCCGTGGGCAGTGCGCACAAAACCATTGCCCAGATTAATGGAAGAAATGTAGATTTGCCCGATACCCAGCAACTCGAGTCCGATCAACGTGCCGAATATATCGACAATGCAGTCAACGCCCCCGAGTTCATGGAGATGGACCGACTCAAAGGATTCACCGTGAACAGCCGCTTCCGCCTTAAAGAGTTCTCTGAATACGGTCAGCCCTTTTTGCTTAATCGAGCCGGCTAATGAGGCTGCGTTGACTATCGTCTCGATGTCTCGCCATGTCCTTCTTTCGAATGTCTTGTCTTTAGTCTGCGATTTCTGGATCAAATCGACCTTTGTCGCAGCAATCCCATTTCTCAAGACCTTTCTGGAAGTGAGACTGTACCCGCCTAAAGAAATCTTCTTGAGCTCTCTCCGAAGATCCGACAGGGCAACGCCTGCATCGACAAGCGCACCCAGACACATGTCGCCGCTTATGCCCGAAAAACAGTCAAAATAAGCTATTTTCATGTTCATATTGTACACATTAAGTATTGGATGTGAAAAGATTTTTTAAAGAGACATGCTGAACACCGGTATTATTGACATCGAAAGGACCTAGACTGTATGGTTAAATGAAGGTGTTCCAGGAGTTTTTAACGGAAGGGAAATATGAAAATAATTGCCGAGCACGACGTCAGCAATAAGCATCTTAGACTGGCCATGGGAGATATCACCGAAAGGGATGTAGACGCAATAGTCAACGCAGCAAACTCACACTTACAGCACGGCGGTGGAGTTGCGGGAGCCATCGTAAGAAAAGGCGGTCAGATAATCCAGGACGAGAGCGACAAGATAGGATTTGTCCCTGTGGGTAATGCCGCTCTCACCACTGCTGGAAGGCTCCTTGCCAAGTTTGTCATTCATGCTGTCGGGCCGAGAATGGGGGAGGGTGATGAGGACAGTAAGCTGCGGAGCGCTTTGTTGAGTGCCCTGATGCTCGCTTCGGAGAAAGGTCTTAAGAGTATATCTTTGCCGGCGATCAGTTCAGGTATTTTTGGATTTCCAAAAGATAGGTGTGCAAATATACTCGTTCAGGAAGCAAAAAAATTTCTTCAAAAAAATCCCTCTTCGTCAATTAGCCTGATAGAGTTCTGCATCTTTGATGACCAGGCACTTGGCTATTTCAAACAGGAATTTGATAAACTAACCGCATCCTGATCAGCCGGGATAGCACAGTGGTAGTGCAGCTGATTCGTAATCAGCAGGTCGTCGGTTCGAATCCGATTCCCGGCTTTACCATTTATTCTCGACCACCTGACCGTGCACTTGTTGTGCAGTAGACAGGGAAAGAGGGGATAACAGAGTCCAAAATGTTATCCCCCTGAATTAAACACCTTCTAACACCATAACAGAGTACCAC
>JBKQMP010000016.1:0-13984 GCA_052146665.1 Dissulfurispiraceae bacterium | reverse complement strand
GTTTTACTTTTGAAGAAATTCAGGATATACTTGACCTGGTCATCAAGCGTGACGTTGAGTTTGTTGATTTCGTGAACATGTTTACGCGGCATTCTGTCGACGACGTATCTGAATGCGGCAATCAAATCGAAGAGTGTCACATCGCGCAAAAGATTCTCCCCGTCCGGGTCTTCGGCGATTTTCGGGTCGTACGAAAAATTTTTTCGGTACGCAATTTTACTTTGCTCTTCGCTCATCAATTGAAGTTGCTCGGCCATCTCTTTGTAGCGTTTGTAGTCGAGCAAACGGCGGACAAGTTCCGCCCGCGGGTCGAGCTCTTCCTCGCCTTCTCCATCGGGCCGCGGCAACAACAACTGCACTTTGATCTGCATCAGCTCGGCAGCGGTGACAATAAACTCTCCCGCAATGTCCAGGTCAAGCTCCTGAAGGTATTGGAGGTATTCGAGGAAGTCCTTCGTAATCTTCGCGATCGGGATGTCATAAATATCCAACTCATCCTATGAATATTGCCTCCTCAAATATATCTCTTTTGAAACCCCGGTTGAAAATGGGGAGGTTCTTATTACATCAGGGCTTGATGGCTTGTTTCCTCCCGGCTTACGAGTTGGATATGTGCGGAGTATAGAAAAAGATAGTTCGACTTTTTTCCAAAATATACATGTCACTCCATTTCAGCCTGATAACAAAATTGAAGAGGTACTTATACTTCGATCATTAATTGGTAGTCGCAAATCAACCGGAGTTCATTGAGTTGACTATTCTTAAATGGTTTTCTTTCATTTTTCTAGTTTTATTACTTCAAACACAAGCTGCGATTCTTGATACATCCTTGAACCTGAGTATTGTGATAGTATACACCTATGGTCTAAAGAGCCTCTCCATCAAACCGTCTGGATCCCTCTTGAACAGTGCCGAGATGAAAAGCACACTTTTTGGCACCACTATCGGTCTTCTGGAAGACATGCTTACAGGTTCTCTCATCGGTCCAGAGTTATTTAGCAAGGGGGTTGCGGGCTTAAGTACCTCTATCATATTCGGCGATGTGGTATTCAGGTGGTCTGCTCTTTTAGGGGGGATAGTGCTGTTTGTTCTTACCATTCTTGATGGCGCCACTGCACTGGGTTTGAGGATTCTCTTTTCTGACATACATATTAACAGTACTACTGCATTTCACACTATTGGCATTCAGGCAATAGTCAACACAGTCATCGGGGTATTCATAAAACCCAACAATCTCAGTTAACCAATGGCCACATCGAGAATCCAACTAGGAGCTTACGTCATCACCGGTATTTTTCTGTTACTCTCCTTGCGTCTGTGGCAATTACAAGTACTCGATGGGGATAACTATAAAAGACTTTCGGAGGAAAACAGGTTGCGTATAGTAAGAACTCCTGCCCCCAGAGGCATTATCTACGACAGGTTCGGGACACCACTGGTCGAAAATGTGCCGACGTTCAGTGTTTCACTGTCCCCTGACACCGTTACTGGAATCAATACAGAAGCCCTTTCAGCCCTCCTAGGCATCGACAAAAAGGATCTGGAAGAAATCATAAGCAGGACGGACAACAGCCCTTTCGTTCCAATTAAGTTGAAACAAGGGATCAGCTCTGATCAAGTGGCCCGCATTGAAGCCCATCGGTCCGACTTTCCTGGTCTTTTTGTCGAGACAGAGGTTGGCCGACAATATCCTTTTGGAAAGGTCGGAGCTCATATCATCGGCTACCTGGGCAGAATAACCACGGCACAATTGAACAATCCTGGGTTAACGAATTTCCCTCCAGACATGTTAGTCGGCCAATGGGGCGTAGAAGCCTTATTCGACGATCAACTTAGGGGATCGCCGGGAGAAAGGATAATTGAAATTGACGCGCTTGGAAGAGAATTAAGAATGATTCAGCAGCGTCAGGCAGTGAAGGGCAAAGACATTGAGCTTAGTATTGATATTGGCATTCAGAAGGCCGTCGAGGATGCCTTTGGCAGTAAGGCAGGGGCACTTGTTGCGGTAGAACCGGATTCCGGGGAAATACTCGCCCTCGAGAGCCTGCCGTCATTTGATCCTAACATCTTCACCCGGGGACTCACCAGTCTGGAATGGCAGACCCTTGTTGAGGACAAGAAAAAACCAATGCTTAATAGGGCGCTGCAGAGTCAATATCCTCCGGGCTCGACGTTTAAAATTATAACAGCTGTTGCCGCTCTGCAAGAAGGCGTCATAAGTCCGGATACAAAAATATTTTGTAAAGGCGGCATAACTTATGGAAAATGGAATTTTGGGTGCTGGCGGAAGGGAGGGCATGGACTTGTTGATTTTCATAAAGCCGTTGTTGAATCCTGCGACGTCTATTTTTATGAACTCGGCAAAAGATTAGGTATCGAGAAAATATACAACTATGCCACTGCCTTAGGTCTTGGAAAACAAACAGGCATTAAACTTGTGAAGGAAAAAAAGGGGTTGATACCAAACGCACTGTGGAAGATGGAGAACAGAGGCCTTCCCTGGTATCTTGGAGACACCTTCATTTCTGCGATCGGCCAGGGCTTTGTGAGTGCCACGCCGATACAAATGGCTATGATGACCGCAACCATTTCCAACGGGGGTCATATTTATACGCCATCTCTGATAAAAAACACCCGCTTTCCTTCAGGAAACATCGATTTCAAGCCCGAGACCATAAAGCTACTCAAGGAGGCGCTGTTTGGAGTAGTGAATGAGCCTGACGGCACCGCAAAAGGTGCGCGCTCCACACTAATAACCGTAGCTGGAAAAACAGGGACCGCCCAGGTTGCAGGCAAGAGAAAGGGGGCGGTGACAGAAAAGCTGATGGATCACGCATGGTTTGTTTCATTTGCGCCAGTTTATAATCCTGAAATCGCAGTGGCTGTTTTCGTGGAACACGGGGGCGGCGGCGGTGCGGTTGCTGCCCCGATTGCAAAAAAAGCCATCGAGGCTTATGTTGTGGACCAGAAGTCATATATTGCCAAACGAGAACCTAAGAATAAATCCGAGGGGTTTGCCTCGCCTAGGACAGCACAATAAACTTTGAGGAACAAATGGTTAGCATTGACAGACGATTGATTAAGAATTTCGACTGGATAACTTTTTCAATGGTCATTATCCTTTCTCTGATAGGCGTTATGACCATTTATAGTGCTACAAGGCCGCCAGCCGGCATTGGCGGACATCCTGACTTCTATTTGAGACAATTGGCTTGGGTTTCCATAAGCGCGTTCGCCCTTTTCGTTGTTGCCACTTTTGATTATATATGGTTATACAGATTTTCCTATCCCCTCTATGGTCTAGGTCTGCTACTCCTGTTGATTGTCCTTTTTGCTGGCAAGACGAGTATGGGTGCGCAGAGGTGGTTAAGCGCTGGACCATTCTCATTTCAGCCATCTGAATTTTTCAGGCTGCTATTTATCATCGGTTTTGCTTCATATTTGTCAACACTCGGTAAATTGTCATTTGGAACGATACTGAAGAGCGTCATCATATTTGCGGTCATTCCCTTATCTTTATTGATCAAGCAACCAGATTTAGGAACGGCAATATTGCTGATGTGTTTATTTACGATACTAATGCTTTCGAAGGGCTTGAGTAAGAAAGTTATTGTAATGTTCGTTCTTGTGACGATAATTTCCATCCCTTTTTTTGGTCACATTTTTTGGGGTGGACTCAAGGATTATCAGAAAAACAGGATCATTGCATTTATGGATCCAGAGGTGGACCCTTCCGGTATCGGATATAATATTAATCAATCAAAGATTTCAGTTGGTTCGGGTGGTTTTTGGGGGAAGGGATATTTAAAAGGGACCCAAGGGTCGTTGAGATTCTTGCCGGAAAAGCACACGGATTTCATATTTTCCGTTTTTGCCGAAGAATGGGGGTTCATGGGAAGCCTTGCACTCCTTGTTATTTATTTATTTCTGTTCGTGCGTGGGCTTGATACGGCTCTTAAGGCAAAGGATGACTTTGGCAGGTTCATGGCAGTAGGAATTACGGCGATGTTTTTTATTTATTTTTCCGTTAATGTAGGCATGACTCTTGGGCTGATGCCTGCCGTAGGCGTGCCTCTGCCGTTTGTGAGTTATGGCGGGACTGCTCTACTGAGTAACTTTATTGCCGCCGGAGTACTGATAAATATCAGGACGAGGAGGTTCGAGTTGTTTTACCCCTAGACCGCACTTCCCAATGATTCCTTATATGCTAAAATATATGTTGTATGCGTAAAAATGAGTCATTGAAATGCCTTAAACTGCTATAATTCCAAAATATAGAGATTTTTATAACATTCTGCACAGGCTGGGATCCGGAATACGAGCTAAAGGGTTTCCTGTCCTTTGATTTCACCGGAGTTGGATCACTCCTGTGTAAGCGTAGGCAGGCATGGATAGTCTAAATAGTCAAAAAAAGCTTTAGTGTGGAGGGGAATAATGAAGTTAATAGAAGGTGACCTGAAGGCACAGGGGCTTAAGTTTGGTATTGTGGTGAGTAGATTCAATGATTTTATCACATCACGACTTCTTGACGGAGCAATAGACGCTCTAACTCGGCATGGCGTAAAAGAGGATAGCTTGGAGGTGGTCAAAGTTCCAGGCTCCTTTGAAATCCCTCTCATTGCAAAAAAAATGGCGTTAAAGGGAGTATATGACGCTATCATCTGTCTTGGAACTGTAATAAGAGGTGCAACACCACATTTTGATTTCATTGCGGCAGAAGTCTCTAAAGGTATCGCAATCACCTCCCTCGAAACCGGGGTTCCCATTTCTTTTGGCATCATCACATCGGACACTATAGAGCAGGCTGTTGAACGGGCAGGCTCCAAAGCAGGAAATAAAGGATGGGATGCTGCGATGACCGCGATAGAGATGGCTCAGGTACTGAAAAAATTATAAAACTTATGAAACGTCGAAATGCGCGTGAATACGTTTTACAGTTCTTATATGGAACCGATTTTACAAAACATGTCGCATTCGAGAAAGAGAAAGTGCAAATTCTTCCTGACATTAAGGCTGATCTCAGCCTTTTCTGGCAGGAGACAAGAGAAGACAGCAAAGAAATAAAAGAATTTGCCGACGATTTAATACGTGGGACAATTGACCATCTCGAGGGAATTGACGCACAAATACAGAGGGTTGCAGAGAAGTGGAAGTTATTGAGAATGGCAACAGTCGATCGGAATATCCTTAGGTCAGCCACGTATGAGCTACTATTCCGCGATGACATTCCATGTGCAGTAACCATCAATGAAGCGATTGAGATTGCGAAAAAGTTCTCCACCGCGGAATCCGCATCGTTTATTAATGGGATACTCGATAAAATTGCGAAAGAATATAGACAGCCAAGCGGCGGCTGATCACTGGTCATAAGTAATGAAATATGCGGTGCTTTCTGATGTGCACGCAAATTTGGAAGCACTCAACGCAGTCCTAAGAGATATTAGAAATAAAAAAATACCTCTCATTCTATTTCTGGGAGACTCTGTTGGGTATGGACCTGAACCAAACCAATGCGTGAGGGTTTTGGCTGCTGAGTGCGCCGTCCTGCTTGCCGGAAACCATGACTGGGGAGTGCTCGGTCGAACCAACTCAGAGTACTTCAATATTTATGCAAGAATGGCAATAGAATGGACGCGAGCAACCATGGAAGAGAGCTGTCTGAGTACCTTAAAAACGTTCTCTTTAACAAGAAAAATTTCCAAGGATAAAATTTTTCTTGTACATGCAACGCCAAGGGAGCCTGAAAAGTGGCACTACCTTTTGTCACTGCAGGATGCGGAAATCAATTTTTCTTACTTTGACGCACGGATATGTCTTTTAGGTCACAGCCATCGACCGATTATAATTAAGCGCCTGCCAACAGGCCAGGTATTCAACTATAAGCATAGAACTGAACTTGCTAAAGGAAGGTATATTGTTAATGTTGGCAGTGTCGGTCAGCCGCGAGATGGCGACCCAAGGGCATGCTATGCAGTAGTTAATGACGACTCGATAGCACTCTGTCGTGTGCAATATGACATCGAAAAAACACAGTCAAAAATGAAGGAGTGTGGATTACCAACCCCACTCATCGAGCGGTTATCGCGAGGCGTTTAATCCTCTGTCAATCTTCTATCACCCTTCCTATACTGACTATTCTATCTTCAGTTTCCAAATCCATGAGCTTAACTCCCTGAGTGTTTCTGCCGAGCAAAGAGATGTTGCCTGCCTGCGTTCTGATCAATTTCCCGCTGTTTGCGATAAGTACCACCTGATCTTCATCCTTTACCTGGAGCAAGCCGACCGCATTCCCTCCCTTTTCAGTCACTTTTATCGAAATCACCCCTTTACCACCACGGTTATGTGTAGGATACTCGTCAATCTTTGTTCTCTTGCCAAGTCCTTTTTCCGTAACGGTGAGTAAACTCATTCTTTCCTCGACCACGTTAGCTGAAACGACTTCATCCCCCTTTGCAAGCCTTATACCGATAACACCTCTCGCAGTTCGACCCACAGCTCTTACATCGTCTTCTTTGAACCTTGCAGCCAGGCCAATTTTCGTCCCTATGACGAGGTCATTGCTGCCTGTCGTCCTCTTAACAGCAATAAGCTCATCTCCCTCATCAAGGCTCACTGCTATTATTCCTTTACCTCTCGGATTACTATAGTCTTCAAGGTCTGTCTTTTTGACAATGCCTCTTTTGGTAAACATCACCAGGTATCCCTCCTTAAAATCTTTCACATTAAGGGCGGTTGTTATCCTCTCTCCTTCAGCGAGAGAAAGCAGGTTCACCAGAGCCTTGCCTTTTGATGTACGTCCCGCTTCGGGAATCTGGTAGATCTTTAGCCAGTAAAGTCTGCCCATATTGCTGAAAAAGAGCATGTGATCGTGTGTCGAACCTATAAAAAGCTGTTCAACATAATCTTCTTCTCTCGTTTCCATCCCAGTCAACCCCTTTCCTCCTCGGCGCTGACTCCTATAGATGGAGAGAGGGTTTCTTTTTATGTAGCCAAGATGCGAGATGGTAATTACCATCTCCTCTTCTATAATGAGGTCTTCTAGTGTCAGTTCTGTTGTCTCCGCCACAATTTCCGTTCTTCGTTCATCTCCATACTTGTTCCTGACTTCCAAAAGCTCTTCCTTGATCATCTGGGACACAAGTGACTCACTTCCCAAGATGGCTCTAAGCCTCTCCATCTCCTTAATTGTCTCCTCATAATCGCCGATTATCTTTGCTCGCTCAAGTCCGGTTAATCGCTGAAGCTTCATATCCAGAATGGCCTGCGCCTGGATCAATGTCAAAGGGTAGAGGGTAGTCAATCCATTCCTTGCGTCTTCAGGTGTCTTTGATTTCCTTATAAGACTAATGATTTCGTCAAGATGATCAAGGGCGATCTTTAATCCTTCAAGGATATGCGCTTTTTCCTCTGCCTTTCTTAATTCAAACGCTGTTCTGCGCAGCACCACTGCCCTTCTGTGCTTCAGGAAGTGGTCAAGCATGGCTTTGAGATTCAGTATTTCGGGCTTCCCGTTTACGATCGAGAGCATTATTATCCCGAAAGTTGATTCCATCTGAGTGTGTTTGTAGAGATTGTTAAGGATTACCTGGTGAACTTCTCCTCGCTTCAGTTCAAGAACGATCCTTATCCCGTCCCTGTCAGACTCGTCCCTTATGTCCGAAACGCCTTCAATACGTTTTTCGCGGACAAGCTCTGCAATTTTTTCTATAAGTCTTGCCTTGTTTACCTGATAGGGTAGTTCAGTGATAATAATGCTTTCTCCACCCCGTGCCTCCTTCTCTATCCTTGCCTTTGCACGAACCTTGATTAGCCCGCGCCCAGTACCGTATGCATCGACTATTCCAGATGTGCCATGAATTATAGCTCCAGTAGGAAAATCTGGCCCCTTTACTGCAGTCATAAGATCGCTAGTCGTCACATCCTGATTCTCCAGGAGCAGAGTCAATGCTTCCACCACTTCTCTAAGGTTATGCGGAGGAATATTGGTAGCCATTCCCACGGCGATACCGGAAGAACCATTGATGAGGAGACCGGGAATCCTAGTTGGTAAAACCAGCGGCTCGTCAGTGGTTTCATCAAAATTTGGGGTAAAATTAACGGTCCCTTTATCTATGTCTGAAAGAAGATCCTCTGCTATTTTTGTCAACCTCGCTTCAGTATATCTGTATGCCGCTGCAGGATCTCCATCTATAGAGCCGAAATTACCCTGACCATCCACTAGGGGATATCTCATATTGAAGTCTTGCGCCAATCTCACTAAGGCATCATATACCGCAGCATCTCCGTGGGGATGGTATTTTTTAAGTACTTCACCCACGACTCCTGCACATTTGGAATATTTCCTTCCTGGAAGAAGACCTTCCCTGAACATAGCATAGAGTATTCTCCTTTGCACCGGCTTCAACCCGTCCCTCACTTCCGGCAGAGCCCTCCCTATAATCACGCTCATGGCGTAATCAAGGTAGCTCACTTTCATCTCTTCTTCTATGCTAATGGATACTTTTGATATCGACATAACAAATCCTTCCTTTTTTCACTATTAATTATTTATTGTAGCATAATTAACGTAATCAGAACGGCAACAACGATGTGCACAGCAAGGATAGGGACACCGCTTGATTCGCTTTACCCATCCATAAATACCAGGCTGTCCCCTGGCATGACGTACCATTCGAAAGTACAAATTGGCCCAAAGAAATCACATTATTATGAAAAGTTTTGTCTCGGGTTTAGTGTTGTATCTCTGCACATGGCAATATAGCAAAAACAAGGGTTCCTCAGCCAAACAACATCGATACAGATTCTGTTTTAGTCCTTAACACTAGGAAAGGAAAACTGATCCGCCGTTGTACAGGCAGCATCTTCCGGGAGCAGTCGAGCCTCGTGTATTGGTAAGCGACGGTCACCTGATCCGCTATTTTGGAGGCCATGGCTTTACCTGCTCTGCTTAAGCATTTGTCTCAAAACATCGCTATGAGCGAGACGACGAGTCTTTTCGCTCTCCCTAAAAGCACCCGATTTTCTTCGAGAGCCCAGACCAAGTCAGGGATCCTGATGAACAGGAATGCTTCAACCGTGTTAACGAGACATTGATCATGATTCATAAACGAACTAAACCAAGAACATACAATATGGCCCTCTTTATTGGCTATAGAAGTAGTCATCGTTTACCTCTTTTTTCTGTAAAGTAATGCCTTTTCACCATTCACACCATTATCCTGTCCTTTGCAAAAGACATCTGTATGAACCGAGTTCTTTGCATATCTTGGTTCTCTGGAAAGAGGTCTTCTTAAGAGACAATTTTTAGTTCAGTATGCTAGTATAGATCAAATAAACACTCGCTAAGGTTATTTCCCCTGATTCAATACCCACCTGCATGAACATATAAATCTTCAACTAAGAATAGTATGAGAATATTAGACAAACTGAGAGCGGGGCTAACAAAGACAAAAAAAAATCTTGTCGACAGAGTAGAATCAATCCTTCTGAACAGGCAGATTGACGAGTCTTCTATTGACGAGATTGAGGAAGTTCTTATCACAGCTGATATTGGCGCGGAAGCAGCTTCTGAGATAGTGCAATCATTGAGAAAACAAGTAAAGACCAGTCGTGTAAAGACCTCAGACGAAGTTAAGGTTTACCTGCAGGGAGAGATGGCCTCTCTGCTCGGTAATGCGCGGCCCCTTGTCTTGTTTGGAGAGAGACCCTTCGTGATTTTAACCGTTGGCGTCAACGGCGTCGGCAAAACAACAACAATTGGGAAACTCGCTGCACGATTCATCTCAGAAGGCAATTCGGTGATTTTAGCTGCCGCTGATACCTTTAGGGCAGCGGCCATTGAGCAACTTGAGATATGGGCTCACCGCACAGGCGCTGATGTGATAAAACATCAGGGCGGATCAGATCCAGCGGCAGTTGCTTTCGATGCGGTAGAAGCTGCCAAGCACCGGGGAACTGATGTAGTAATAATTGACACTGCTGGAAGACTTCATACAAAAAGTCCACTGATGGATGAATTAAAAAAAATCAATCGCGTGATAAAAAAATCTATAAGTGACGCCCCACAGGAAACACTTCTCATTGTTGATGCAACAACGGGACAAAACGCAATTAGACAAGCCCGCTCATTCAATGAAGCTGTGGGTATCACGGGAATTGCCCTGACGAAATTGGATGGTACTGCTAAGGGAGGGATTATTTTTGCGATAAAAAAAGATCTGGACATCCCCATAAGACTTATCGGCATTGGTGAAGCGGCAGACGACCTTAAAGACTTTGAGCCAGGAGACTTCGTCAAGGCATTATTTGAGTAAACGTTCCTATTTTTCTAATTCTTTTATACCTTTCCTCTAACAGTTTCGCCGGGCTCTTTGACTGAAGTGTTTCTATCGATTTCGTGATAAACTCACCTACCCGTCTTCCCATCAATTCAGGGTCTCTATGAGCGCCACCAAGTGGCTCCGATATTATATCGTCAATAATTTTCAGTGCTTTCAGGTCTTGCGCCGTCAGTTTCAGCGCAGCAGCGGCTCTTGAAAACTCTTCAGTAGCAATTGGCTCTCCGTTTCTCTTCCATAGTATGGCGGCACAGCCCTCCGGCGAAATGACCGAGTAAATTGAATGCTCTAACATGTAAAGTCTGTCGGCAACGCTCAAAGCAAGTGCCCCGCCGCTCCCTCCTTCACCGATTACAATAGAAACGATCGTTGTTTTGAGCCTCGCCATTTCCATAAGGCTAGTAGCAATTGCCTCTGCTTGTCCCCGCTCTTCTGCTCCAATGCCAGGATAGGCACCCGGCGTGTCAATTAAAGTTATTACAGGCTTTTTAAAGCGCTCCGCCAACTTCATCAAGCGCAACGCCTTCCTGTATCCTTCCGGGTTAGGTTGTCCAAAGTTCCTGAAGATCCTTTCCTTCGTCCCCCTCCCTTTTTGATGTCCTATAAAAAAGGCTTGAATTCCATTCAACTTACCAATGCCACCAACAATCGATGGGTCGTCCCCAAATCTTCTGTCTCCATGCAGCTCAATAAAATCTTCTGCAATCATGTTGATATAGTCAAGAGTGTAGGGCCGCTCCGGATGCCGGGCAATCAAGGTTTTTTGCCATGGCGTCAGATTTGCGTATAGATGCGACAGTACCTCTTTGGCCTTTTTCCCCAGACGTTTGATCTCAGAAGCAGTCTCGGTATCTTTTCCATCAGAGATTCTCTTTAGCTCGTTAATCTTGTTTTCAAGATCTTCAAGCGGCTTTTCGAAATCCAGATAGTAACTCATAAAACCCTAAGTGCTCCTCCTGTCATCTTTTCCACTTCCGACAAAAACCTGTTCGATGGCTGCAGTCTGGTGGCAATGACTACACTATAATCAGTACTGATAAATTTGAATGTCAGGGATACGTCCTGACATTTGGAAGGTGAATCCATCAATTCTCTGAGGCTCTGGAGCTTGTCGTTATTAAGTTCCTCGCATTTCAGTGCAATTTCATATCTCATGGCAATTTCCATGTTACTCAGGTCTTGGATTTCCCTTGCAATCACTTTTGTTCCTTTTTCAGCCTTAGCAATTTGCCCTTTGACCAGCAATACATTACCTTTTTTAAGGAGTTCTAGGTATTTCTTGTATGCGTCCGAGAATACCAGCACTTCGCAAGTCCCCGTCTCGTCTTCCAGAATAAGATACGAGGTTATCCCTTTCTCCCGGGCCCTGCTCTTAACCCCACTTACGACCCCGGCTATCCCTATATCTTCTCTATCCCCTCCCGTTTCAATGTTCAATATCGGTTCAACGCCTAATGTCGCCAGTCTCTTTCTATAGCGCGACAATGGATGCCCTGAAAGATAGAATCCAAGAGCCTCCTTCTCGTGTATGAGCAACGTCTTTTCGTCCCAGAACTGAGCTATCTCAGCGGGGGAGTGATCCTCAAAAAGATGCAGCCCCTTTTCACCTGATTGAAGAGGAGATCCAAATGTCTTCATCGCCTTAGCCCTGGCTACCGCAGGTGACTCTTCAAAAAGGGAATCAAAAGCACCCGCCTTTATGAGGCTCTCAACTACCTTTTTATTTACCTTTTTTCCGTCTATCCGTGAGAGGAAATCGTTAAAAGATCTAAACAGTCCGTTACGTCGTTCATTGATTATGACATCGATGGCCGAGGAACCCACTCCTTTAACTGCTTCAAGGCCAAACCGGACAAAGGTGCCTACGATTCGAAATTCGCGTTCACTCTCATTAATATCGGGCGGCAAAATGGTTATAGACATGTTTTTGCATTCTGCTATTAACTTGACGCACTTGTCAGTGTCTCCCATATCTGCACTCAGGTTCGCCGTCATAAACTCTACCGGGAAATGGGCCTTAAGAAATGCCGTCTGATACGCCAGGTAGGCATAAGCCGCTGAATGTGATTTATTAAAGCCGTATTGTGCAAAGGGTTCCATTTTTTTAAATAATTCCTTTGCCTTCTCTTCCAGAACGCCGTTTTTAATTGCGCCCTTAATAAAGCTCTCCTTCTGTTTTTCCATTTCCTCGGGTATCTTTTTCCCCATTGCTTTCCTTAACAGGTCTGCCTGTCCCATCGAGAAACTGGCTATTTTATTTGCAATCATCATCACTTGTTCCTGATAAAGGATTATGCCATATGTTTCATCGAGGATTTCCTTTAACTGAGGCAGTTCGTATCTAATCTCAGCTCGATTTTTCTTGCCTTTTATAAAATCATCTATCCACGCCATGGGTCCTGGTCGGTAGAGGGCAACAAGGGCAATCAAGTCTTCAAATCTGCTGGGTTGCATCCGAAGCAGTACGTCCCTCATTCCGCTGCTTTCAAGCTGAAAGATACCCGTTGTTTCGCCAGAATTCAAAAGCTTATACGTTGATTCATCGTCTAAAGGTATGCCTGAAAGAACAATCTCTTTCCCCTGCTGTTTTATAAACTGCATGGTCTTTTCCAAGACGGTAAGCGTCTTGAGACCGAGAAAGTCAAATTTAAGCAGGCCCACTTTCTCAATTGAGCCCATGTCAAATTGGGTCGTAATAGTATCCTCAGATGGATTCTTATAGAGGGCGGTGAAGTTAGTCAATGGCTCAGGAGCAATAACGACTCCGGCAGCATGGGTCGAGGCATGCCGCGAAAGCCCTTCAAGTCTCTTTGCGATACTCAGGAGTTCCTTGACTACTGGATCAGCATCGTATAACTCTTTCAACTGTGGCTCTACTTTTATTGCATCGTCAATGCTCTTAATATCGGGGCCAGAAGGCACAAGTTTAGCTATTCTATCGACCTCAGCATAGGGGATGTCGAGCACCCTGCCAACATCTCTAATGGCCGCCTTAGAAGCCATTGTGCCAAAAGTAATAATCTGTGCAACATGATCCTTCCCATATTTTTCTGAAACATACGAGATAACCTCTGACCTCCTGTCCTTGCAGAAATCCACATCAATATCTGGCATACTCACCCTCTCCGGATTGAGGAATCGTTCAAAGAGCAAATTATACTTAATTGGGTCAATCTCGGTTACCCCAAGGCAATATGCAACAAGGCTTCCTGCCGCAGAACCTCTCCCAGGGCCCACCGGGATACCTTTTTTTTTCGCATAACTTATAAAATCCCATACAATGAGGAAATATGAAGAATAGCCCGTCCTCTTTATCACCTCAAGTTCCATCTTAATCCGCTCAAAGTAGTGGAGAGGAGGCTTCTCCGTGAACTTGTCCTTAAGTCCATTGAGCGCGATTTCATGAAGAAAACTGTCCGGCGTATACCCCTCGGGTACTTCATAGTAGGGCAACAGGCTTCTTCCAAGGCTGAAATCGAGATTACATCGTTCTGCAATAACTATTGTATTTGCAATCGCTTCAGGTATCTCAATAAAGGTCTCCTTCATCTCAAGAGGCGATTTGAAATAAATTTGATCTGTGTTGAAATGAAGCCTCTTTTCATCTTTGACTGTCTTACCTGTCTGTATGCACAGGAGAATATCAT
>JBKQMP010000015.1:0-3330 GCA_052146665.1 Dissulfurispiraceae bacterium | reverse complement strand
TGCCCCGAACACGATGCACGAGAATTGTTCCGATCAAAGCGCGCGCAAGCTTGATCGCGTCTTGATGAAAAAATGACCGGCCGAGCTTTTTCATAGCACTGTTATCTTACCATCAAAAACCAGAATGCTACAAAGAGAGAGCGGCATCTCGTTTGCGGCCATTGGTTCCGTTAATTATGTCTTGACGGAACTGGCGCCCACCAACAAATCCTTTAACAGCAAACCTTTCTCCAGCCTAAGGAGCAGGCATGGTTATTGGCCGCCTTCAACTATGCCCCTTCTTTTAAAATGGTGATCTTCGGACTCATGATAGGCCTCAGGCCCAAGAAATTGACCGACCTTGAATCGAAAGACATCGATCTGGAGATGATGACTGCTAAGGTCACCTCTAAGCGGCCACTATTTATAATTAAAGATAATCAGGAAAGGACAATGCCTTTGAGCAACGTCGCTATGGGCATCATCAGAGAGATTTTAGCAGACAAACATGATAAGAAGTATGTTTTCAGTCGCGATGGAAAGCCGGTCAAAAGCATACGAAGGTCTCTTGATACAGTAGCAAAGAGAGCCGGAATAAATAAGAAGATCACGCCTAACATGCTGCGTCATACCTTTGCCACTCATCTTATCCTCAAGGGCGCTGACTTGAAGAGCGTTCAGACTCTTCTCTTGGCATGCCAGTTTCACCACCACGCAAAAATATGTCCATGCCATTCAGTCTTAATGAAAGAAAGCGTTGAAGCTCTTGGAAAACAGTATCCCGATAAAGTCCCGACATCTAAAAAAAATGTCCAATCCGCAAAAACTTGCAAAGCCTTGATATTGGCTGGTCGGGGCGAGCCGATTCGAACGGTACTACTTATATTGATTTATATAGGATTTTACCCCTAAAACTGGGTACGTAGAAGGTGCGTGGAACATATTGTAGCTGGTGAATGCATTACAGGGAGGTGACAAGGCGGAGTCTCCCCGAACCATGGACGGAGATGTTCTTCTGCCTGACACCTGCTATCGTCTTGTGAGCGCTCAAGGTTTCAAGCAGAAGTCAATACTGTGGAAAGCGCATGGTCCGATTCATAGAGGGAAAAACCTTACAAAAAAATCAGATAAAGGCTCATACGCTTTTGCATGATTATGTGGTAAAAGCAAACAAATTCTAAGCTCTTCCGTTAAGACCAAACGCTTCCTGAAGACGGAACGGAAAGAGGATGGATCTTTTTGGACTGTGAGTATTTCAGCGGTCTGTAAGCTTTTCCACAACACGATCTTCTAAATATCCAGAAGGAGACAAGCAAATGAGCAAGTGGCTGAACAGTTTCGAGGTTCTTTCAGACCTGCCTGTGTCAATAGTGTTCGATTTTTCCGATGGCTGCTTCTCTACTACCCTCCCGTGTAACCTTTCACCTGGTCTCAGCGTCTAAGTAAGTAGAAAGGATAACTATGTCAAACAAATAGAAGTGGAGGATTTATGAGAAAGATTGTTGTAACACTTATCGTTGCAAGTCTTCTATACTTAACATCCGTAGCACCAGTGTTTGCCGGGGGATGGGGAGGATGGTACCTTGGAAGAGGCGGTGGATTCACTCCTTTGTGGCCAATCACCGCTGCTCTATCCATTCCTGCGGCCATTATCGGAACCGTAGTCAATCTTGCAGCCACAGTACCAGCGCCATACGATTATGCTGCACCACAGGCACCTGAAGCATACTATGTGCCAAGAGCATATGCACCACCGTCGGCATACTATGCGCCAAGAGCATATGCACCACCGTCGGCATACTATGCGCCCAGAGCATATGGACCACCGTCGGCATATTATGCGCCCAGAGCATATGCAGCACCGTCGAGATACTATGCGCCCAGAACATATGCACCACCGTCGGCATATTATGCGCCCAGAGGGTACTATCCCGTGAGATAATTGGCTTTCTTACAGCTATGATTATTCAAAAAGGAGACGGAAATCATAGCAGCAGTTTACAAAGAACTCACCCAAACCCCCCCGCGGTCATTGGCTTTGCAATTGGCAGACGGGGTGAGCCATACCGGGTTTCCATCAGCTAAGATCTAACTGGATTAAAGAAATGGATCAGTCAATTCACCTATGCGGACTTCTCCAGAAAATCTTCACTGTTTTAATAATTTGAACCGCGAGGAGTAGTCGCTGCAACTAACGACCGGAGATAGTCACCCGCCTCGTTTGTTTCTTGGTGGATCTGAGAGTCGTCCCCTGAGAATTTCCTTTGGTACTGACAGTGTACTCAGGATAGCCGCTCGCTATGATTTTCTGGATAAAGGCGAGTGTGGCGATAGACGAAGCAGGCCTGTCGTGCCTACTTGTAAAGAACGTCATTGGTAACTGATATAATCTGTTTGGTACAGATGATGATAGAAAGGGCAAATAACGACGACGTCGGAGAGATCCTTGCGCTTCAAAAGTTAGCAGCAACAGAGACAACCTCAGGTTCAACAACCAAAACAACAGCCTCAGCCTCAAGGAAAACCTGAAAAAGGAGAGGAAGAAAAACAGGATAAAAAGTAGGATGACAAAAGGTTCACCCGACGATGAAAAAAGGTTCGTATCCATCAAGGGGGCTCGCGTTGCCCCCTCCAGTACCAAAGGTGATCTATTCACATTCAGTGGCAAGACCGTGACGGCGGTCATTGGGCGCTTGTTTGGACTTGTCGCGGTGGGCGGGCGATGATACCCCTGGCTCGGACATGACCAAATGATGGAGTAAAAGGGTTCTTATTTAATCAGATTTAGTATTAATGGGAGAAAACATGTCAGAGAGGGATAAGAAGCTCGATGAAATAGCAAATCAGCTCGATGAAAATATATTAGCCGTAAAGGGAACATTGGAACTCATAGATACATCTGTTACAGAAGATGATCTGCACCAGCTCTTGCTTAAGGCAATTGACAGGATGAACAGAATTCACGGATTATCCAGCGAAATGCTTGTTGCCCTAAAAAAATGCTTCGAAAAAAAATAGGTGAAATTAAGGACTAACTAAACACATCATTCCTTCCTCTTGCCCATGATCTACTTGTGTGAAGTAGGAATGAGACTCTTGAGGAGATTATCTGTCTTATGGATTTGTCAGTTCTTACTGCCTTAATGCGGTTCTTTCTGATAACAAACAATAAACTGGGGGCCACGAAATGAATGAATCAACAGATCTAAAAAATCGTCTGGAGGTTCGAAAAAGCAACCGAAAATTGACCACCTGTGATAACCGAATTTTGACCACCCTGAGCGATTCATAATTCGAGATGATGAGGGGTGATCATCTCACCTATCCAACGATTCCCAATTTCTAATCGGT
>JBKQMP010000014.1:0-15955 GCA_052146665.1 Dissulfurispiraceae bacterium | reverse complement strand
GCATCTTCGATTGGGGTTTGAGGAATATTCAACTCTCTTAAAGCCTTTGAACAATCAAAATACATATACTTTCGCGCCATCTTCACCCCCGTCAAAGGCACCCTGGGATCTTTTCTCGTCACCCACGTTGACAAAGCTTCACTAATATAGGCCGCACACAGTACCGGCCAATAGGGAAGGCGTACCTTGGGAGGTTTCCGCCCCGTTATCTTTGCCAGGCACTCAAAAAACTCTCTCAGGGTAATATTCTTGTTGCCTATGATGTATCCCTCGCCAATCCTCCCATGTTGTGAAGCAAGCCAGTGCCCGACAGCAACATCCTCGACATCAATAAAGTTCAGACCCGTGTCAAGGTAGGCTGGGATTCTACCGTTTAGAAAATCGACGATTATTTTTCCTGTTGGTGTTGGTTTTCTGTCCATTGGACCGACAGGAGTTGAGGGGTTCACGATCACAACCGGCACTCCTTTTTCTGCAAACGCACGGACTTCTTGCTCCGCCATGAATTTAGACCTTTTGTAGTGGCCTACGAGTTTTTTAAGAGCTGCAGTGGATGTTTCATCCACAGCAACACCATCAGATCTCGCGGCCAGTGTCCCCACGGTGCCGGTATATATGACTTTTTCTGTACCGCTCTTTAGAGCGGCTTCCATCATATTCCTTGTTCCAAGAACATTGATGTCATACATCGTCTCAGGGTCAGGTACCCAAAGCCTATAATCTGCCGCAAGATGATAGAGTTGTTGGCAGCCTTTGAGAGCGCTTCTAAGTGAGCCCAAATCCCGCACATCTCCTCGCGCGAGTTCAATATCTAGTGCCTTGAGCGCCGACGCATCACTCGCTTCCCTTATTAGGGCAATAACATGGCAACCCTTCGTGCGTAAGAGATTAGCGACATGAAATCCAATAAAGCCGGTAGCACCCGTTACTAGGATCTTCACAGATACTTCCCGTTCATGAATGTTTCGAAAAGAACTTTCCTAGAGCGATCAGTGGAAAGCAGTTTCTGTAATTATGATAGTTGATAAGGAAAAACTTGGGAAATCCTGTACCAGTAAAATGTTTCTCATCCCAGGTCCCGTCAGATTGCTGCGTTTTCAAAAGGTATTCTATACCACAAGATAATTCTTTCCTTGCCCATTCCCCCGCAGCCATCAGCGCAAGAATTGCCCATGCTGTCTGTGAAGGCGTGCTTTTTCCAGAACCTTTTAAAGATGGGTTCTCATATGATTCACAGCATTCCCCCCATCCGCCATCGCGATTCTGAATGCTCATAAACCAACGCACCGCCCGCCTCACATAAGGTTTTGACATATCTTCCCCTATAGAGTTTAGACCAACAAGTACCGCGCTTGTCCCATAGATATAGTTTACGCCCCATCTGCCCCACCATGTACCGTCTGCATCTTGGTTCTTCTTGAGAAATTTCACTGCCTTCTTAGCCGAGACATGGTACAACGTATAGCCCAGAAGGCCAAGTAGTTCGAGTACCCTTCCCGTAAGATCCGCCGTGCTCGGGTCTATCATAGCTTCCAGGTCTCCAAAGGGGAGTTGGTTCAGTATCTTCATGTTGTTATCTGCGTCAAAGGCTCCCCATCCGCCGTCTTTGCCCTGCATGCCAAAAATCCACTGAAGGCCTCTTTCGAAATTTTCAGGATCGATCAATCCTCTGTCTCTATATTGGTGAAGAGCCATCAGAACAACAGCTGTATCATCCACATCAGGGTACCAGCTATTTTCAAATTCAAAGGCCCATCCCCCTGGCTTGAGCCCCGGCCTCTTCACACTCCAATCACCCTTTTGAAAAATCTGTTTGCCAGCCAACCACTTGCACGCTCTTACGAGACAAGAGTGTTCTGCGTCCATTCCTGAGTAAAGCAGCCCAAGAGAAGTCAAGGCTGTATCCCAAACAGGGGAGATGCATGACTGAAGAACATGCTCCTCATCTTTTTTAATAGTGAACCTATCGAGGGCTTCAAAACCCTTTTTTACGGATTCGCATGAAGGATCCTTGCCCAGTGCAAGAAGAGCAAGAAGCGAGTTTACCATGGCCGGCTGTATTCCCCCCCAATCGCCAGTGGATTCCTGATGGTCTAATATCCATCTCTCTGTTCGATCCAAGGCCTTTTGTCTTAAGGGCCTTGCCGGAAAGGCTTCCATGACCTTTATCAGTCTATCCAGCAGGATAAATAGTCGTTTCCATGAAAACGGCGACATTTTTCTTGTTGTCAAGGATGGTGCTCTATTGGGTTCTTTATATATCTCCTTTACCCCGACACCATCCGGTAAATGCAATGTTGCTTTGCGGTCAAGGATTATCGAAAGGGGTACAACTGTGCCCCTCGCCCAGCTGGAAAAACTGTATATGTTAATAGGGAACCAAGACGGAAAAAGATTGATCTCAATAGGAATCGAGGGGATCGCCTTCCAATCAAATTCTCCGAAAAGAGCGAGGTATATCTTTGTAAAAACCCGTGCTGCTTCCACACCGCCCTTTTCAAGAATAGCCTCTCTAGCCTTGCGCAAGGGCTGGCAATCGGGAGGAAATCCGGCAAGCTTGAGGGCAAAATACGCCTCGATCGTAATACTAAGATCTCCCTTGCCATCCCAGAACAAGGCCCATGTTCCATCATCCAGTTGGTTTCTCAGAATGTGAGAGGCAAGCTTTCTGTCCCTCTCCGCATTCCGCAACCCAGCATAATGGAGAAGCATCAAATACTCTGCGGTTATGCTGACATTGGATTCTAGTTCATACCACCAGTAACCCTCGTCATGCTGTTGGTCAATATAATATGATTGCGTTTTCTTGATCGCTTCTCCAACCCTGTCTTTCAGCGTTGCGGGAGAGGGTATCGACGTCAATGTGCCTTTGCATGCAGTAGGGACAGTATCATGTCCATTATTGAAATAAGGATTGGAAATTACTTCATGTCCATTTCGCCGAAAAAAATTCATAATTTTAAAAATTATCATACACGCCTATGTTTGTCAAGAAAACAGCCGTCTGACGCCAAAAATGACAGTTACCATTCCACTGCTTTCATCACGTCGAATTATTTTCCTTCTTCGGCTTGATTAGAATTGCTAAAGCTTCCATTGACTTTATTGTCAGGGTAACAGTTGTCAGTTCGTTGTCTGCTGTCAATGGCTACAAAAAAAATCCCAACAATAATAATTATAGTACCGATCCAGCGAAACCAGGACACATCTTCATGCAGAAAATACTTTGCCAGAAGTGCGCCAAATATATATGTCAGAGCCGTGAGCGGGAGGACAAAGCTGAAATCTGCCCAGGATAAGGCGGCGAGGTAAAGATAAAAGTAGACGCCAAGCAGAACCACCCCGGCAAAAATGTAGGGGTTGCGAATTACAGAGAAAATCAAATGCAACCACTGAGACGGTGCTGTCATGTCCATCTGTCCGCCCTTCTTCATGGCATAACTTAATAAGGCTTCTCCAATAGCAGCACTCGCCGTAGCAAAGAAAATTACAATGAAGGTTTTCACACTCTGCCCCAAACAGAACGAAAATTGGTCGCCCCTTCAGAAAGTTCTCTGTAACTAGCTAAATCAACGCCCAGGGATGCCAGTCTTTCTCGCACCCTTATCGACGTCAGTGCTCCCAGCTCCCTCATGCCTGCCTCTGTTGACATGTCCGGATGGGAGAACAGTTCATTGACAGAAATAACCAATCTATCCAGAATCTGCAGTAGACGTTTTTCGTTCAAGCTTCCCGTTGCTGAAAGGCCGTAAGTGCGCCTTGCGATGAGAAGCCCGTAGCTTCTTGCCACAGCACGATTATATGCGCTCAGCATCCCGAATACCGACCATTCGAGCAAGGGTGCCATTCCCCGTGATCGCGAACGAAGGGCCAGAATTAATGACAAAGGTTCTTTAGGGATACGGATCCATCTTACGCCTCTCTCCGAGGCCTGCCTGCAGAGAATCTTGAAGATGAGAGGATGCATATGGAGGTGATGATGCCCATCAACATGGGTAGGTCGAATGCCTGACTCCTCAATGCGGTTAAACTGCATCTTTATTTCCTGTTCAATCTGCCGCAGAAGTGATGGTCTTATCTTCAACCACGCCTTAGCTGGTTTTTTTTCGAAATGGCCATCAACGCTCACAAGCTCCGGAATCGTAGAATGAGGCAGAAGAGATCTGCCGTCGCAAAGGGTCAAGTGGAGCCCCACAGAGAGAGATCTCCTTTCCCTGGCCATCAGGACTGCTTCTTCAAAGGCCTCCCCCACCGCCATAAGGCTGGCTGCCGTGACAATGCCCCTGTCATGTGCGTCAGCGATTGCCCGGTTGATAGATGAGGAACGGCCAAAATCATCTGCCACAACAACCAAGTGCTTGCCGGCTGAAGTAAAAGGTTCTAGTCTCACGTCTCACCAGCCAACTTTTTTATTTCGACACGAAGTGGACCAGTATCACACTTTGAAAAGTGTCTTAACACGTCTTTGCTACGAAACATATTCCTTAAAATTCCCTTTAAACAGATTGACTGTAATATACACGACATCATGATCGAACGCTCCCATTTCATTCATTAGTGGCCACTGGTTCTCCGGGTTTCCTCGGAAATAATCATGACATGCACTTCAGTGCACCTGGTTTCACCAACATGATAGAGGTCTTTCGGCTGTATGGTCAGTCCAGCGTCCTGAGCTTCTGCTGGAGCAATCAAGCATGTAATAATGATCTCATCATCTCAGCCTTTGTAAATCCTGCCATCGAGACCCAATGTCGCCGCCAGAGCCTACGGAAGCGGGTCCTCGCGACCATCCTGACTGAGTGGGTGAGTCGCAATGGATACCAGAGGAGGCAAATTCTACACCGAGACCAATATTTAGGGCCGATATCAAGAGTAAATCCTTTACAAAAAAAAGGCTCAGGGACCACATCCTCATTAATGATCTCCAGGACAACCTCATCGTAAGAAAAGAAATAGTTAAATTTTCTCATAATTAATGATGAGTGAGCCATATTCTTCGCTGCCTCCAATTGATGCTTATTATAGCAAAACACTTTCTTTTCTCAAAGCATTGACATCTTGCACGATCCGAAGGGCGGCACCTCCCTCTGGCGCAAAAAGACCTGCTCTATCAGATGCCTCAATATTTCTTGACGCCGCAGTTTTCCGTACATATTCCAGCTCTCGATCAGATTAGGGATTCCCAGTTTGCAACAGTATCAACAGAAAACCAAGAGAAACTGCTGCTATCTTTTGCTATCAGGACGGAATGGCTTGTCAAAATCGGGCCAGTCCCCGACAAAAAATACTATTTTATGATTTCCTCATTAGTTATGGCCATATCTTTTCGAGAGTTCCGTTAGCGCCGGCAACAAAAAGAAGGGCCCATATTGTCAAAAAGAAAGCAACTGGGCAGAATGATACCCATGCTGGCAATTCCGAGATGAGATGAAAAAGAGAGGCTGCTGCGACTGATGATTGTCGCAGTGGACATGAACAGCACTGCCCGTGCTGTGCTCGTCTTTAGTATATTTCCATCCAGTGGAGGCTTCATTTGATAACGAAGAGTAAAGATCACTCCTCTATGAACACCCACCCAAGGCAGTAAAGGGATGACAATCACGCTCAAAAAATAGAACTCGAAAAATGCATTATCCTCACTCACTCTATTCATTTCTACTATGTGGTATATTTTGATTGTATATTCTTACGCTCCTCTCGCGTAGAGTTAGTGACCGCGAAACCTACTGATTTTGCTACCAAAAGTGTTTTCTTGGAGCGCTAGGTTAGGCTTACAACAATTTTTAGGTTAATCGTCTCGCATTTTTTCAGCAGACCTATCTCGCAAGCTTCTAAGTGTCATTGTTCTTTAATCCGTGGGGCGCAAAGCAAATTGTATCAGGAGAAGCAAGTCTGACATGTTAGAGCGGTTTCTGCTTAATCACGCCTCCCCTCATAATCTCATAATATTTGCCTCGCCAGAATACCGTCTTCCCAAAAAAACTCCAGAACCAAATCCCGAAACTCAAAAGATCTTTGATGGGAACGAGTGCCAGCCATCTCAGCCATTTCTTCATAATAATGACTTTCCTATAAATAACAAAAGCCATGCTGAACCGCAAAGCCAGGACACAGCCGACCAGGGAAAGGGAAAATATGGTGGGACCTTCTAACATAAGAAAAAAAAGGGCGAAAGGGAAGATGTGCGTAATGCCGTAACCCAGAAAACCCTTTGGCCTGCAAACCCTGTATGTCCTAGCCCATCTGAGTTGATGAGAGAGAAATTCTACCATGCCCATGGCACCAACAACATCTTCTATCACATAACTCGAAAGGACGATCTTATAATTTTTTTTCCACAAATTGTTACCAATCTGATAATCATCAGCCAAATAATCGGCAATTCTTGAAAAACCACCAACATCCTCAAGAGCTTTTTTTGACATAAGCAAGGACGCGCCCAATCCAAAAGTCATTCCTTCCAGTTTTCTCGCAACGAGTACTGAGGGAATGAAATCGATTGCTATTGTCAAAGACTCAAGGGCTGAAAAAATTGACGCCGGGTTCGTAATCTTGTAAAGGGACGTAACAAGTCCAACATTGTCTTCACTTAGGTATTCTGTAACAATCTCCTTGAGATAGCTCGGAGCAACTCTCATATCACTGTCACTAATTGCAATCATAGGATATTTTGTCTCCCTTATGAGTCCCATGAGATTTGACACCTTCGGGTTTGCGCTCGTGTCGTTATGACTAATCACCATCCGGATATCACAATCAGGATGAGCGGCGGCCACTTCTTTCACCAACGTGACAGCATCATCGTCAGATTCCGTTACGCCAAAAAGAACTTCGTAAACCGGGTAATCCTGCCTACAAAAGCTCTGCAGATTCTCGCGAAGTTCCGCATCTGAACCCTTTAAGGGCTTTATGATAGAAACAGGCTCAAAAGTTGGTGACCGCAACCCGTTTTTTCTCGGTCTGAAAAATTCCAACACACAAAGAAGGGAGGCAAAACTGTAAGAGCCTCCCGCTATAATAAGCAGACTTAGAACTATTTTCACAAATTCAAAATAAATCATTAATCAAGTATAGCTGTATCGTCTTTTTCATCTTGGCTGAAGTCGTAGTCACAGACAATTTCTTCGTTAAACACACTAATGAATAGGCCCTCATGGAAATAACTGGTATAATATCCTTAAAGTTTTCAGAAACTAGAATAACATGAGAATAGCAGCGTTTTCAGCTTTCCCGCATGAGCTAAGGCCTCTTATCAAAAGCTTCGGAGCGTCAAAACATTCCCTGAAGTGCCATTTCCCTGTTGCTTCCGCTTTTTACCGTTCTCATGAAATTCTCTTTGTACAGACCGGGATAGGAATGCAAAATGCCGAAATGGCTCTTAACTGCATCTTTAAGAAATCCAGACCAGACTATATCTTATCTGTGGGATTTGGTGGCGCTCTTTACAAAGGAGCGCTACCAGGAGACCTTATATGGGCCTCAAAGATTTTTTCGCTAATCCAGAGTAGCATAGAAAGCGTCGAAATACCGGGTGCGGACAACACGCTCAGAAAATTGTCCGGTAAGGTCATTCTGCAGGAGAAAAGCATCATAACGCTTGATAGATGGATGCCGAAATCGGAGATTGAAAAAATTCTCCCCAGAGATTTTTCTTCACTGGTTTGCGATATGGAAACATACCCTCTGGCAAGACTCGCGATACGAGAAGGAATCCCTTTCTTTGTTATCCGTTCAATAACAGATCTCTTCGATGAAGACATTCCTCAGGCTCTCTTGGACGTATGTGACAAGGCAGGAAATTACAGCTTCCTAAAGGCTCTCCGTCTTCTTCTCAGGCGGCCTAACCTTGTACCCATGAGTATAAGACTCGGAAGGAACTCAAGTCGCGCGTCAAAAAATTTAGCACTAGCTGTGATATCTTTGATTGACGTATTGTGAACACATGAGCTGCTGGCATCTGCAAAATCGGCAATTATCAATACCTCATTGCAGTAGATCACTCTAACGGAAAGAACTATAGCCCAGACTATCATAAATATCTTCTCTCCTAGGTGCTCTTCTGGCGGCTTGACAACTCGGCGATGCCAAGGGATTTTACCAGATGGCAAGACACGCAAATATTTACGACCACACCCCTTCACTGCTTACGGCTTTGTCCTTGCGTAATTGGCAATACTTTATTTTATTATAAAGCAGGTATTTCTCGATCACTATAAGGACTTGTCAATGAAGCAAACATTGTGCACTTCGGAGAGACTAAAAAACCTTAGAGATCGCCTGCAACGCGAGAACCAGATACGCAAGAAAAAGACCGATGAGGAACTATTCCTCGAGGCTATGGCAGATGTCAAGGAGATAAGAAAATTCAGAGAAATTCCCTACAAAAGCCCAAAGAAAATCAACTGTTGTCTTAAACCACCACTTAACGATACTGAAGTTCTGAGGCAGATTGTCTCGGGAAAAAGAAAGATCACCCTCTCTGATACAGGAGAATATATAGAGTGGACAAGCCCACAAACAAGAAGGGATCTCACCAGGCGACTGCACAGGGGCGAATTTTCAGTTCAGGATTGCATCGACCTTCACGGCATGACCCTGAGGGAGGCCGAAGATGCACTCCAAATGTTCTTCAGGACAGCAGCTCTCAACCGGCTGTTCTGTGTAAAGGTAATACATGGGAGAGGCCTTAGATCTCCCAATGGGCCCGTCCTTAAAGAAGGGCTGAGGGTCTGGCTTCAAACCAGTTTGAGAAAATACTGTCTTGCTTACGCCACTGCAAGAGACTGTGACGGTGGACTCGGTGCAACATATGTCATTCTTAAATCTTAGCGGGATTTTTGTACAATGATTCTGTGACGATATTCAGTCCCTCCGCGAGAGCTAAGCGAATAATATTTTTTTCCTGTAAGTATGGTCTTGGCGCGTCCCGAGCACTCCCGTGCTCTCTGCAGCTTAAATGACACCCACGATTCTACTGATGCGAACTCAATATTTTTTGCCTTCAGTCTTATCGACCGCGACCATGCTCCTTGCGTAATATCGAAAAACTCAGAGGGATACATTTGCCTTTATGCAAGGATAGTGCTTTGATCGGGCTCCGGTGTTGTTTGGAGTGCCAAGCGTATTTATCAAGAATCAGCAGAAGATTTATTGCCAGATGTGAAAGCATTTATTGGGACGTGTTGACGCCAAAACCTTGTACACCTCACTACGTGTAAACATCGTGGGCGTCTATCATTTTTTTATTTCGTGAGACCGAAATGACGTAGCCATCATTGACAGAAGACCTTTGAAATAAACTGGTTTGATCTGTTTGCCCGTCTGACAATCGGCAGAATACAAAACAGTGTCTAAGCGGTAGTTGAACATGATCGAGACCAAGAATACTTTTTCGCTAAACACGCCGTGTTTGCAGAGACATCCCTTTGCTTGTATTCATTGTGGCATCACTACCGACGGCTGTAATAAAATTGTGAGACGTGTATTTGCCAAGACTTTTCTTTTAACAGGGGTACGATGCCTGAAGAAATGCCTACTGCTTCAGCAAAAGCGGCGTCCTCTCAGTTTCAACCATTTCGAGGCTTCTCTCCAGTTCACTCGTTATCTTGGGATAATAGCAAAAGGAGGAAGTGCAACCGAAATCCCTTGCTTTCAGCTTCTATTCATGCGTCTGTGGCCTAGACCAGGGGCAATGACGTCAATGATTTCAGGATTTCATCTTTTAAAAAACCCTGAAAAATATTCGTGAATCTTGTGGGTAAGAAGGGACTCTTCAGAGGCATATGATGCAAAATACTTACGTTCCCCTCGGCCTGCCAGCAGACTTTATTTAAAGAACCATATTGTGAAAGGCTTTAAGATATGCAATAATATAACTCTATTACGAGAGCGCCGCGCACATGGGGGGGTATGAGGTTACTTCGGACGGGTTGCGTATTGACTTTTTTACTGGTATGTTTTATTTGTGTCAATGCAGAAACAAAAGACAACAAATTCACTAAAAAGGAGATCCTGAAGATGGCTGAAACAAACGCGATTATCGAGACGAAGTTTGGCAATATAGAGCTTAAATTTTTCCCTGATGTTGCGCCGAACCATGTGAACAATTTTATAGAACTTGCAAAAAAAGGATTCTATGATGGAACGACATTTCATCGCGTGATCCCAGGGTTCATGATCCAAGGAGGAGATCCCAACTCAAAGAGTCCGGACAGATCGCAGCACGGTATGGGAGGGCCTGGCTATGCTATTAAGGCTGAGTTCAATGCCAAGCCTCATAAGAGAGGCACCCTCTCTATGGCGCGCTCTGCCAATCCCGACAGTGGAGGATCACAATTCTTTATCTGCGTTGCTGATGCTTCTTCCCTTGACAGACAATACACAGTTTTTGGGGAGGTTGTATCGGGAATGGAAGTGGTGGACAAAATCGTGAGTCAACCAAGGGACAGGATGGATAACCCCATTGAGCGGATTGAGATGAAAGTTAGGATTGTTGAGAAATAAAGACAAACAGATGATCCAATCACTCCAAATGGAGAAATAAATGGATTCACTGCCGGAAATTGCCCAACATCTGCGAAAAAATGATCCTGAGAGCCAGCTGGAAATAGGAAGGAAGGTCAGAAAAAAACAATTATTAAATATTCTCAACTACACTAATTTCCAAGATGGTACCATAGCCCTCTACTTCAAACATCTAAAGTACGGCAATATCATTTCCCTGCAGGCAAGGCCCCAACCATGCCATAACGACAGTGTTGACTGCCTATGGGTTCAGAAGGACGAATCCGTCGAAAAGTTGTGCGCCTACAAGTTCCTAAATTTTGTCCTCTCCGACGGACAGGAGATGGTTGTAGTTGAAGCTGCCCTCAACAGGATAAATGATGAAGGGGTCAGCTTTGTGCTTCCTGAAGTTTCTTATGAAGTCAGTTCTCGGAGGGTAAGAAGGCATCCATGTGAAGGGATTGACGTTGCATTAATTCAGAACAGCGTCATTTTCCATGGTCTGTTAACAAGTTTTAGTGCCATTTCATTTCGACTGGAAGTCTCCGTTACTCCTCCACAGACTTTTCAATGGATCAATCCTGAATTAACAGTCACGGTCGTTTTCCAAAGGGGCGATGCCATACTGTATACTGGAGAATGCAGGATCATTAGACAGACATACGGTCACAAAACGAGGGCATTTGCGTTGGAACCCCTGCACCATCAGATTAACAGGTTTAAGCCTAAAGAAATCAGGAGCCCCCGTTTTCAACTCAGGCCTTCGCCAAACATTGTCTTTCACCATCCGATTATTAAAAAGACGATAATCCTGCCGACTGAAGACCTGTCGGGCACCGGTTTTTCCGTGGAAGAAGATTATAGTCAATCGGTAATGCTGCCGGGAATGATCATCCCCGAGCTTTTTATAGAATTTGCATCTGACTTAAAGATTAGATGCATGGCACAGGTCATTTACAGGAACGTGTATGAGACCGCAACCGGTGCCCCTCTGTTTTTGGAACTCTCCAATCAAAACTCGGTAAAATGCGGTGTTGCCATCTTGGACATGGAAATGCAGGATCAAGTCAGGCTTTCAAGCCTTTTGCACCAGGCAACAAACAAGAATTCCTATGTCTGCAGCCGGATAGACTTAGACTCGCTCATGAAATTCTTTTTTGAAACAGGCTTCTTCTATCCCAAGAAATATGTCTCAATTCATAACAACAAGGAAGAATTCAAGGAGACCTATGAGAAGCTCTATATGCATAGTCCCAACATAGCCAGACATTTCATATACCAGGACAAAGGAGTGATTCACGGGCACATATCAATGGTTCGCTGCTATGAAAATACGTGGCTATTCCATCACCATGCTGCAACAAGATCAAGCAACAGGGCCGGCCTAGAGGTATTGAACCAGATCTCCCGTTATGTCAACGACTTTTATTCACTTTATTCAACCCATTTGAATTTTGTCATGTGTTATTACAGTGATGACAACAAATTTCCAAGCCGTGTCTTCGGTGGCTTTGCCGACAAATTGAATGACCCGCGAGGATGCTCAATCGATCCTTTTGTTTTTATCACAATCCAGAAGACAGTCAAACAAATGGAATTACCAGCCGCATGGACTCTCACCGAGACTCAACCTCAAGACCTCATGGAGCTGGAAAGTTTTTATGAACATTTATCAGGTGGCCTAATGCCCTATGCCTTGGATCTCGAACCCGGGATGATCGACACTGGCGAACTCTGCAGAGAATTTCAAAAAGTCGGATTCAAAAAGGACAAGCACCTTTTCTCATTGAAAAAAGATGGCATTCTCAGGTCGGTCATGACAGTTAACATATCGGATTTCGGCTTGAACATGTCTAATCTGACCAATTGTATCCATGTGATTGTCCTTGATCCGGATGATTTCCCGCGCAATGTATTTTATGCGGCCCTTTCTCGGCTGTCACAATACTATGAATTGAAAGACGTCAATGTGCTCCTCTATCCTGTCAGTTATGCTGAAAGCCATTCAATACCTTATGACAAAATCTATAATCTCTGGATAATTAGTACACAATGTACGGTACCTTTTATTAAACATTTGGAAAACTTATTTTATCGACATTCTCTATATGCATAATGTCAATGTCTTAGAGCCCCTTTCCCCCGCTATCGTTGTGGAGGAACCAACTACAACAGATAACAGACCTCTATACAACAGTAGAATAATTAACAGTTTCATAAAACTTATCAAAACACACTACAGCTATATAGATATAAACGACCTGTTGAAAAAGGCCGACATGGAGCTCTATCAGGTTGAAGACGAAGGTCACTGGTTTACTCAGAAACAAGTGGACATCTTTTATGAACATCTGAGGAACATCACTGGAAATGACAATATAGCCAGAGACGCCGGGAGGTATGCTGCATCCCCCGACTCCATAGGTGTGATGAGACAGTATGCCCTTGGCCTTACTGGTCCGGCAAGAGCCTATGAGATGGTAGGCAAGTATGCTCACAATTTCTCCCGGTCAGCGAGTTATGAATCAAAGAAGATAGGAGCTACGAAGATTGAGATCACGGTTACTCCTAAAGAAGGCGTCAACGAGAAACAATATCAATGTGAAAACAGAATCGGCACTTTCGAGGCAATATCGACTATTTTTAATTATAGACTGCCTAGAATACAACATCCAGAATGTATCTTTAAAGGGGGAGCAACCTGCCGCTATGAAGTCTCATGGTCTGCCTCACACTCTGCCTTTTTAAAAACGGTACGGAATTATCTGGCGTTCTTTCTCTTGATATTCGGGATCAGTCTTCATTTTACGTCTCCAGAGCTCGTAACAACCCTAACTTTATCCCTTTCAGTCTTTCTAATACTCATCATAAGCTTGGGTGCGGAAATGTTGGAAAAAAAAGAATTGAGCGCAGCTATTGACAGCCTCAGGGGGTCGACTGACCAGCTTTTGGAGAAGATTGATGCGAATTATAATAATGCCCTGCTGATAAACGAGATAGGACTTGCTCTAAGTCACCAGACAGAATTGGATGGCATCCTGACAAAAATCGTTCAGACGTTACAAAAAAGGCTTGACTATGACCGCGGAATGATTTTGCTGGCAAACGATGATAAAACCAGATTAGCCTTCCGTGCCGGGTTTGGTTATTTACCCGAGCAGTTGAGCATTTTGGAGAATACCGGGTTTCATCTAGACAGGCCAGAATCAAGAGGGGTGTTTGTTATGTCTTTTCACCGGAAGAAACCTTTTTTGATAAATGACTTTTCTGAGATAAAAGATTATCTTTCACCCCGCAGCCTCGACTTTGCAAAAAAAATGGGAACAAAATCTTTCATCTGTTGTCCCATTGTTTATGAAGAGGAGGCCTTAGGTGTCCTTGCAGTAGACAATATAAAGAAAAAGAAGCCCTTGCTTCAGACTGACATGAGTCTACTCACAGGCATCGCTCCTGAAATCGGTATAAGCATCCATAATGCCTTACTCATAGAACAGAGAGAACTTCAATTTAAATCGATTCTACAGGTATTGGCTGCAAGTATTGATGCACGTGACCCATTGACTGCGGGGCACTCTGCAAAAGTTACAGAATACGCCGTCGGAATCTGTCATGAACTGGGAATGCCGAGGGACTACTGTGAGATGGTCAGAGTAGCTTCTTTACTCCATGATTATGGCAAAATAGGCATTAAGGATTCGATCTTGAAAAAAGAAGGTTCGCTTACCCTTGAAGAGCATGAGGAAATAAAAAGTCATGTGCAGAAGACCAAAACAATATTGGAGCAGATAAACTTTCACGGCATCTATAAAGAAGTTCCTGAAATTGCGAGTTCTCACCACGAGAAAATAAATGGAAGTGGTTATCCAAAAGGCCTAAAAGGTAAAGAGATTCCACTCGGTGCCAGAATACTTGCGGTGGCCGATTTCTTTGAGGCTGTGACTGCCAGGCGTCACTATAGAGACCCGATGTCAGTGAGAGAGGCTATGGGGCTTCTATGGGAACACGCCGGTTCCCATTTCGACAGCACTATTATTGCAGCGTTTACCAGATACTACACCAAGGAGTACATGCTAGAAACACCACCGTCAGCCAAACCAACCGCATCACTTCAGACAGTGCAATAAAGACGAGGTCCGGAGCAGAATTTTGAGGATCAGGAGGCATTATGAAGGTCTATATCGATGGACAATTCTATGACAAGAAGGATGCCCGGATATCAGTATTCGACCATGGATTACTTTACGGTGATGGGGTCTTTGAAGGAATACGGATTTACAACGGCAAGGCATTCAAGCTCGCAGAACATATAGAAAGATTGTACCAGAGCGCGAAGGCCATTCTTCTGGAGATTCCATTGGTCAAAGAAGAAATGGAAAAGACCATACTCAAGGCCGTGGCGACTAACAATAAGAATAGTGGCTATATCCGTCTCATCGTTACAAGAGGTGAAGGGTCCCTTGGCATAGACCCGGCAACATGTAAGAAAGCAACAGTAATAATCATTGTTGATGATATTCAACTTTATCCTGAGCAGTACTATGGAAACGGTATCTCCATAGTTATCGCAGCATCAAGACGCATCCCTTCAGACTGTATTGATACACGGGTCAAGTGCCTGAATTATCTGAACAATATTATGGCCAAGATTGAGGCAAAGCAGGCAGGTTGCCTTGAAGCGGTCATGCTTAACAAGGAAGGCTTCGTAACGGAATGTACTGCTGACAATATTTTTGTGGTAAGAAATGGTGCCCTTATGACACCTGCCTCTTTTCACGGTGCCCTTCATGGGATCACAATGCAGTTGATAAAAGATATCGCAGCCACTATCGGGATCAGGACTAATGAAACTACCCTTACTTCCTATGACCTGTATAATGCAGATGAGTGCTTCATGACAGGCACGGGAGCAGAGATCATGCCGGTGGTCAAGATAAACGGAAGGGTAATTGGAGATGGCAAACCAGGACCCATAACAAAGGACCTGATCATTAGGTTCAGAGAGTTCGTTATGTCACAGTGAAAAGCAGTCTTTTGCCTTGTGAACTACCTCCACTTAACTGCCTGCGGCAGTTGAAGTGGTGGCTTCTTCGCGTTTCATCGACCCCTGCGTAGTGCGGGTATTGCCCGCTACACGTCTTACGATGGTCTCCACGCACGCAGATTCGGACCGTACCAGCCCTATGTGAGTATCGCTCTTCTGTCTCCGAAACCTCACGGTCTTCTTGTCCTTCGCCGTGATCTCACCATTACGCAGCATCTTGATCCCACGTCTCTTGATCACTATCGAGGCGTTATAATCGGCATTGAGGGTGAGGCCACACTTCTGGCATGTGAATATCGCCTGGGTTTCCCGATTGTCGGGGTGAATGTGCCCGCAGCGGGAACATTCCTGCGATGTGCCGTGTGCCGGTATTTTAATCGTTAACTTCTCTTTCTTGAGGCCCTTATATCT
>JBKQMP010000013.1:0-4148 GCA_052146665.1 Dissulfurispiraceae bacterium | reverse complement strand
AGGAAATACATTCTTCTGAAGCATCTCGAATTTTTGATACTTATCCAGAAGAATGTATTTCCTGCTTTAAGGAAGTTTATAGTAGGCAACCCCAACTCTTTAAAGGAACTCCCGACTCCGCCCGTAGGACTACCAAAAGATTTGGAACCAATAGAAGATCCGATATCAACAGAAGATACGGAAGAATCGGGAAGTTCCACTTCAAACGAGCCACCAGTAATTGATATTCGTTTTCCTCCTCAGCTTCCCCCGCCTCGCAACCCACTTGTCATATTTCTAAGAGCCGTGCTTTTGTTAATTCTTGTATGCGGAGTTCTTGGAGGCGTTGGATATATCGCTTATCGGATCGGTAAAGGTTCAGGCAGTACGCCGATTGCAGTTACCCAAGTAATAACGCAAGTAGTACAGCAAAAGCCTACCCTAGCTCCTGCTCCCACAGTTGTTCCTACAGCCATGCCTACAGTTGTGCCTTCTATCATACCGACTGATACACCAGCCCCAACACCAACGATAGTATTGGTCCCACCAGCTAACGGAATTTTATTTCAGGATAACTTCGATAATGGGCTGAGCTCAGAATGGACAACATACAGTAATGATTGGTTGACCTCAAATGGAGAACTGACGCTATCAACAAATGCAGCCTTCAACAATAAGTTCAACTGGATCGGACTCAATCACCCGGAGTGGAGGAACTACATTCTGTCTTTGGATGTCAAGAACACAACGGGTAGTTTGACACCCTTTGGAGATGAAGCAATTGTCGTGCGAAAGGGATCGCAATCGAAATCTATTGGCGTTCGTGTTAGCGAAGGCGACCAAATTTACTGGGCTAGTATTGGCTCTGATATCTTTGATACATCCGAATTTTCGGGTGCTAACTCAGGATTTCATTTTTCAACGGGGTCAAACATTGAGATTACTGTTCAAGGGAATAACTATACGCTTCAAGTGGATTGTCAAACCTTTCAAACTATTTCAATCTCCGGTTATGATTCTGGCGGTATAGATTTAGGAATTCAATGTGATTATGCTCTTCAATGTCCGAGCTTTGATAATGTCAAGGTAACTTACTTGCCTTAAATTAATCAGAATCATTTCAAGGAAATGTCTGTTCATCAATACCGATTAGGGTCAATACTTGTTTGTTCAAGGCCATCGACTCTGACATACTCTGTTCCGCATTTTTTACAAATCGCGCCCGGCCAATCTTTCTTTCCGACTCTTATCTTTTGCCCACACTCGCATTCCCACTTATAAAGCGTTGATCTGCCTTTCTCTTTCTCGGGTTTGAACCAGTCTTTTTTCGACTTTGTCCTCGGCACATCGGCTGGGCGTTCTATTCCAAGTTCATACATAAGCTGTGCAAATACTCCATCTGCGACAGCCAAGTGGCAGCCCACATCCGGCATTGGGTGAAGTCCCAAGCTCTCGCATTTTTCAACGAACTCTTTGTTGTGATGGGATCGCCCTGGCTTGACCGGATTCTTTCCAACTCGTTGCTGCCAGAGATGAATTTGCTCGTGAAGCAATGACTCTAGTTGTGCCCATCTGCCGTAACTCCAAACCATCTTCCCGTCTCCTTGAACATAATGGGCTGTATTGAAAGTGACTTCATCTAGTAGCCCTTGAGCATTTCTCGTTACCGTGTAAGACGCCAAAGTTTTATTATTCCGTAAATCATCAAACGAAATAATCGGATCAGGCATTTGAATTCGATCTATTCTTGCAATCGGGTCAATCAGCCTGTTCCGGAAAATAACTGCCATACCATAAAGGTATTTAGCATCTTCTGAGAACTCCCAGTCTCGTGCAGACTCAGCATTCTTTTTAATGGCAGGCTTTGGATCAAATATCTCAATCAGTGTTTCTTTCCCCATATTCTTTTGACTGTTCACTAACTTGTTTCTGTTGCTCTTCCAAGAACCTCACAATCGCCATGTCTATAAGCACGGTCAGGGGAAGTCCAGTAACTAATTTTATTTGGTATAGGCTTCTGATCCTATCGCTGTGTATTTTTGGCTGATAAAGGTTTTCGTCCGACTGCCGATTTATTCTCTCCTTCATAGCCTCAAGGTTATATATACGCTATCAGTCGAAAATGCTAATTTCAAGCCCCAGCATTTGACAACTAAGTTATCGTTTACTACACTCAAGATCAGTCTATGGTTTATCGAAAAGAAGCTGAACTTCCCAAAATCAGATTTACAAGCGATGGTGTCTACAGGGCAGCAGATGGTCCCTATGATGAAAGTCAGCCACAGTTTGACTGCGTCTGGCCTGCAATGGACGATAACGGGCAATACTCTATTGTAGATTGTTGGATAACCGATAGTCACGGCAACATTCATCCAGGTTATAATGTTTCGCCTGTTCCCGTGGTTGTTGAAAATATTGGGGAGATGGTAAAGCACATTTCTTCTTAGCTTTACCGAATCAATATACATTATAAAGCGCGTTGCTCTTCAGGTAGATTGATATGTTCGTCAAACTACCAAAACTGCGCCCTACTTATGTGCGCGCGTCGCTGCGGGAGGGCGTGGTTAAGGCAGGGGCGACAAAGTAATAGTTTGACGAACTTAATTTAGATATGCTATTATGATTTTATATGGGGGAGATAACACTCAGACAAGCACTGGATGAATACAAAGAAATCTACATGGCTTCTCGTAATTTTGCAGAAAGAACCAGGGTAGAGTACTTTAACGACCTTGAGGACCTGATACAGTTCTTGGAGCACCTAGGTTTAAAGAAAGCAGGGGAAATTGAATTACCACAACTCGAACGATATTTGGCAGAACTTGATCGAAGAGGTTTGGCAGGAACAACCAGAAAACGGAAAGTTGTTTCGATCCGTTCATTCTTATCGTATCTTTACCACGATCAATACATGAACACAAATCTTGCAAACAGGATTATTCCGCCGTTTGCAGAGGCTAAGTCACCACGATACCTGACCAAATCCGAATATGAGCGCTTATTAGAAGTTTCTGCTCATAATCCGCAAGACTTCGCTCTAATTCAGCTGGTTCTTCAGACAGGCATCAAACTATCAGAACTCACACAGTTGACCATAAATGACGTAGAGCTACCTGCCAGGTTATTTCCAGAAATGAAAGAGGCTGGCGATCTGAACGTTCGGGGCGACGAGCGAAAAAAGTCAAGGATATTGCCTTTGAATTACAAGGCTTGCATTGCCCTGGGGAAATACTTTAGACGACGCCGTTCAATTTCAAATCCGGCACTCTTTATCAATCGCTTTGGCCAACCTCTCGGCCCGAGGGGGATCGAAAAGAAAGTAAAAAAGTATTTAGCCCAAGCTTCGATAACCGGTGCAAATGTTCAAAGTCTTCGACACACTTTCGGAGTCCACCATCTAACCCACGGCACTAACCAAAGAACGATACGGGAGACCATGGGTTTGAGAGGCAATAGATCGATGGAAATCTACGCTCCTTTTGTACGAGGTTCAATAAGCAGGGAGTTCCAAGAGAATGCTCTCTAGCCAGAATCGTTATTGCCAAAGCAAGCGAAAACCCTCGTGCGGAGTTTCCCAACAAAGCACCTATATACGCTGCTTGGTCAATAGTCACTTTCCGCGGTTCTTCATCGATGTGCCTCCAAGAAGCTATCGCCGTTGAAATGAATCATATGATCTGGCGTGTCGGCGATCCATACCTCGGTTTCCCAGGCCAAAACATCGAGGTACTTTCGCATGGTCTTCCTGTCCGGAAACGCTGTAACAAAAATCAATTTAGCCTTGCTACGGCCAAATAGACCGAGCAACTCATCATATCTTCGACTATCAATTGGACCATTACTGGTGACGCTCTCAATTAAGAACAACCAATTTCTTTTTGCATCATACAGTATGATGTCAGGCATCTGGCCGTGTCTAGAAACTTTCACTCCTAGCTGGCTTAATTTTTCTTCTTCGAAAGCGCCCCACTTATCGCCTGTGTCTCCCACATATAAGGTATCTGCATCCGCCGCAAATATCGGTCGGAAGACTTCCAGGATCTTCTTGATGAGCCTTGAGTGCTCCCCAGGACTGATTCGTATCTCGTTAGATTCAACAGTAATAGGAATAAATGCCCCTTCCCTTACACGGGCATACCGTTCTGCCAAGGTTTTCCGACCTCTGAGAT
>JBKQMP010000012.1:0-3602 GCA_052146665.1 Dissulfurispiraceae bacterium | reverse complement strand
GTAATGCCTATGGTCTCCCTTGCCCTCGCTGTTATCATAACCGATAACCCTCTCTTCGGCAACAATATATGCAGATGAATACTTAAGACCTTGCAGTTTGTCTTCGCTGCAAGGAGCTCTCCATATTATGATTTCCTGAAAGGAGCCGTGAGCAAAATATCTTTTTTCATGATAAGCAAGTTCATCCACTGCCATATTAGTTATTAGACACCATATATTGTAGACGATAATCAAAAGGGAAGCCAGTTACCAAGTCAAACGGATTCATACGACAATTATAAAAAGAACGTTTTCATGCTGCGGGCTGTCGACATCCATCAAATATCAAATCAAAGTTGCCCCTATGATTTCGCCTTTTGTGTGCAGAGTTCTTCCAGCATCTTTACGTACCTAGAACTCCACACGGAGAGAATTCGTCGGTGAAAGAAACAAACAGCCTATATAGAGTTCGGTGCGAAGGTCGCAATGCGAAGAAAATGGAGATATGCCAACAGTCCTTCCTGCATATCGCAAGACTAAAATGCGATATAATAGAGCAGATTACAACAGGAACTCGTTGAACGTTGGCTGAGTGGGGATGCCGGGGAATCCTGACACCCATTGCGATACAGACTTGCCACCTGTTCCGGTCAATCTACCACGCGAAGGTGTAATTGATGACCTTTCTGGGGCTGACGTTATATAATGAATGCAGAAAGTAAAGATTATTAGACTGGAAGGAGGTCAGATGTATGAAACTGAGAGTAGTGGTTGAGCCTGACGAAGATGTATATGTAGCATATTGCCCTGAATTGCCTGGGTGTGTGACATACGGCAAGACAGAAGAAGAGGCCCGAAAGAATGTAATGGAGGCGGTGGAGCTTTATCTAAGACCGTCAAAAGAAGAATTAGCAAAAGATGCGAAAGTTTATGAGGTTGCTGTTTAGTGGGGGAAAGACAGCCTCGTGTCACTGCCGATGAGATCATACGGGTTTTAAAGTTAATTGGATTCGAAAAAGTACATCAGTCAGGTAGTCATCAAAAGTGGAAGCATCCTTTAACAGGTAAACAGACTATAGTGGCCTAACACTCGGGCGAAATAATGAGACCTAAAACATTCAAAAGAATTCTTGAAGGCGCCGGATTGACAGTAGATGATTTTATTACAATCCGAAAAAAAACTATGAGATATACATGCAAACCATTTTAGGAGCCGGGGGTATTATCGGGAAAGAATTGGCAAAGAACCTTCCCAAATACACGGAAAGAATCAGACTGGTGAGCCGTAATCCCCGGAAGGTTAATCCAACCGATGAGATATTTTCTGCCAGCCTGCTCGATAGCAAACAAACTATGAAAGCTGTTGAAGGTTCTGACGTTGTCTATCTCACTGCCGGACTTCCCTATAAGACCAAAACGTGGCAAAGCCAGTGGCCCGTTATCATGAAAAATGTCATCGATGCATGTAAGAAGTACCATGCCAAACTGGTTTTCTTCGATAATGTCTATTCCTATGGACGTGTCAATGGATGGATGACAGAAAATACGGCAATGAATCCGACGAGCAAGAAGAGTACAGTGAGAAAAAAAATTGATGATATGATATTGGATGAAGTTGACAGGGCGAATTTCAAAGCGATAATCGCACGGGCCGCAGATTTCTATGGGCCCGATACCCCACTGAGCTTGGTCAATGTCATGGTTTTTGACAATATCAAAAAAGGGAAGAAGGCCCAGTGGCTGATAAATGATAAGGTGAAGCATTCTCTGACTTATACTCCCGATGCTGGTAAAGCAACTGCCATCTTGGGCAATACTGAGAGCGCCTATGATCAGGTCTTCGCACACCACGAGTATCCCTCCCCTGATGGACCTCAAGCTCCGCCAGGTAGGGTTTGCGGACATGCTGATATTGAACAAGGTGGGCCTTGCCGGTCTGGAGCAAGTCGAGAAGGTCAGGGCTTGGCTCGACGACTATTTTAACCACCGTCTTCGCATCGTCGAGACTGATTACTGCGAGGTGCCCTACGAGATCCTGTTGGGTGTCGGGCGTTTCGATCCTGCTCGAGCAGGCCTCAACTTGCGCACCGGTAAGCATAGCTGCACCGACCCGACCTGTCATGACGACCACCACGGGCATGACCACTCGAAGGTGTTCAGCACCTGGACCTATGAGACGGACGAGCCGCTAGCGCTGGAAGCGTTGCGGGAAACATGCGCAAGTTGCCGGGGAGTGTCTACCGGGCCAAAGGCGTGGTCTACACTACCGACGCGCCACAACGACGGGCGGTGCTGCAGGTAGTCAGCAGGCGCGTGGACATCTCGTTACAAGACACGTTGGGCCAGCGTGCACCCCGCACGCAGATCGCGGCCATTGGTGCGGTCGGCGGCATAGACGCGAGTCTGATGGAAAAGACATTCGACTCCTGCATTGCGGCTGCAATAACAAGGTGAAGGTGCAGGTAGTACTAATGGGCGAGGAGACGAAAGCAGCGAAAGCTTGAGGTAAGAATAGACTTGAGGAGAGTTCAATGCAGGGAAACATATTCTATAGATTAGACCCCACCCTGATCTGTGTGGTTCTGATAGGTGTGTTGGTCACGGCATCGGAAATTGGTTTTTGGGTAAGAGAGAGGATGGCGAGAGGTGGTCCGGACACCATTGGAAAGGCAGATATCGCGCTGATCTTAGGCGCAGTACTGACACTGCTGGCCCTCCTGCTGGGGTTTACCTATTCGATGTCTGAAGGCCGCTTTGAAGAGCGGCGACAACTGGTTATTGATGAGGCCAATGCAATAGGGACCACTTATCTCCGGGCGAAAACATTGCCAGAGCCCCGGAGTTCCGAGATCCAGGGCTTGCTGCGCCAGTATACGGCACTCCGGGTTGAAAACGGAGGCGGGATTGAGGACGATCCTGAGAAAAGCCGTGAAATGGACAACAGAGAAAAGAAACTGCAAAGTATGCTTTGGTCGCATGCGGCCGCCCTGGCCAGAGAAAACCCCAATCCTGTCATCTCAGCATTTCTTGTGCCCTTGAATGAGATGATCGACCTTCATACCAAAAGATTGGCCGCATTTAGGAACCGGGTTCCTTTGCCCATCTATGTGGTGCTTCTTATCGTATCGGCTGTTGCCTTGTGGCTAATAGGATATTATTTAGGGGCACACAGACAGAAGGCACTGATGGCAACTGGGATGTTTGCACTTCTCGTGGCATCGGTTATGTGGTTAATTATGGATCTTGACCAGCCTGTGCGAGGAGCAATCACGACAAGCCAGCAGAGCTTGATTGAACTTAATCAGGATCTGAGCCAGGAGTCTGGCGAAGCATCTCATTGAATTAGAAAAAATGAAGCCGAACAACCGAGAGCCGCAGGCCCGTGAGGGAAAACAACATTAGTGGCCGAAACGCGCGCCCTTAGGTCGTTCCGATTGTGCTTGATTCTGGTGGTACTCTCGATAGCGTTTTGTTTTTGCGTAACTATCGACCCGTAGGTGAAAGAAACAGAAAACCAATGTAGAGTTCGGTTAAGCGTCATTCCGCTGCAAAGTTGCGGAATGACGTGTGAAGGACTAAGCCGCGGGTTATGGCGATTCAATATCGCATGTGCTGGTTTTCTC
>JBKQMP010000011.1:0-69577 GCA_052146665.1 Dissulfurispiraceae bacterium | reverse complement strand
TGGACCAGTATGACGCGTTACGGTGTCACCGGCCCTACAAGGCTGCGTTTGACCATCAAAAGACGTTCAGGATTATCACGGAGGGCGACGGAAGGACCCTGCCTGAGCACTTCGATCCGGCAGTCCTGAAGGCATTCAAAGAAATCGCGTCCCTGTTTGAAGACATCTTCGATCAGCATCAATAGGGAGCGGCCTAACCAATCGCTGCCAAGAACGATGAAGCCCCCAAACAGATCGTTAAATCATAAGGTTTAAGCTTGATGAGTTGCTCTTTTGAGGCGGGAAATGAAAGTCCTGATGTGCGTCCTTCAGCGGGGCATCGCAAGACATTTGCCTATATGGAGAAAGCGCATTGGCGATTGTAGTTGCCGCCCTGAGGTTTTTTCGATAATGCCCTATTCAGATGGCACGTCGGTGGAATTTTGGTTTCATGAAAGTCTCGATGAGTCCATGAATCGATAGCCGATCTCAACTTGGGCGTGGCACGGCGTGAGGCAAGCTACCACTTAGCGTCATTGGTGGTGATTCTTACCGCACAGGATTGGAGCGGTGCACGTTATTGTCGGAATGTGACGTTTTCGGTGTTGGCCTATCTTCTTGTTCAGCAGAAGAGGTACCCCACGGTCATGACGTATAAGAACAGTTGTCGAGCACAGAAAGCAATATTGCGATACGGCGCCATCATCCCCTCTTTTTGTCTTTCCCCCTATACCAAGCATTGCGATTTTGCGCCGCACAGTTACTACATTATGCCCTTCGGATTGGCAACGGGATCATGATTATGGAGGGAAAGGTTCCTTGCTGAGAATGTTTGATTGAACTCCCATAATATCGGGGGCCTTACGCCACTAAATAGGTGTGTCGGGCAGATTCTAACTTTGAAGGGCTGCACAAAATTAAAATCAGTCATTGCTTCACAAATAATGCGGAAAGGTCAATGGACTGCTTGACCTTGAATCGTTGGAATCAGTAAAATGTGTGCAGTTTATAGTGTGGGTAGCGATGGTGCAGATCAGCAGCGGGGTGATAGCATAAATCCGCAAGAAATTCTTTCATTCAGCAGAACATAAGCAATATAAGGGGGCGCTATGGGGAAGGGATATCGAACGCAGGAAAACAAACCAATCGATAAATTAAATGACCCGGAAGAAGAACTGAGACCTCTTGCATTCCCCTTGCGCTTAGCCAAAGCAAATCGTGAGATTCCGATCAGTCCGCTGATCATAGCGATGCGTTGTATATTTATTGTCTTGATCATGCTCATTTTTTCTGTTAAGACCTTTGCCTCCGAGGCGTTTGTCATCGGCGTCGCGCCGCACACGAGTGCCCGCGTGATTCTCAAACTGTACGAACCCTTACGGCTATACCTTGAAAAATCGCTGGGGAGGCCGGTCGAGGTCATCACTGCGCCGGATTTCAGCGAATTCGCACGCCGTGCCTTGGCCCAAGCATATGACATCGCCATAACCACCGGTCACCAGGCACGGTTGCTGCAGACTGATGCGCACTATCTGCCGTTGCTTACCTATAAAACGGAATTCAGGGCGGTTGCTTTAGTCGCGGACAAAGGGCGGATCCACAATGCGAAAGACCTGAAAGGTACCAACGTAATTGGCCTAAGTGCAGCATCCTTGGTTACCCTGTGGGGACAGCACTGGCTGATAGACAATGATCTGAGCGATGTTTCCGTCCAGTATGTGAGTGCATCCGACAGCGTGGCTGAGTTGGTCATAGCTGGCGAAGCGGCAGCCGGTTTCGTATCAACAGCCAACTTTGATGAACTGTCGCCAAAAATAAAGGGCCAAGTGCGAGTCCTTGCGGAAAGCAGGCCGATGGTTGGCCGAGTCTATCTCTTGAACAGCCGTCAAGCTCAGAGTGAGAAAGTCATCGATGCCGCTCTATGGGATTTTGCGGGGACGGTGGAAGGTAGGCGCTACTTCGACGAGAACAAACTTGGCGGCTACAGAAAGTTGAAGCCTAATGAACTCAAATCCATGGATAAGTATGCTGCTGAAGTAAGAAAGGTTCTTCGAGAGAGCAGCAGATGAAACGACTTTTCTTGCGCCACACTATGCGCGGCCGTCTGCTGGTGCTGGCACTCGGGGTCGAAGCATTGATGCTGACGGTGATGGTCGCCAACAGTCTGCGGCTCCAGCATGACGCCTTGATTAACCAGGCCCGATGGGAGGCTGAACAGATAGCCCCAGTGCTCAATGCCGCACTGGTAGCCCCGCTGGCCCAGCGCGATTTTGCCACGGTGAAGGCGGTCATCGACGAGAGCCAGGCCACGAAAGGAATTGACTACATCGCAGTGGTTGACCGAGAAGGGAGGCGAGTGGCGTCCATCGGTTTGCAGAAAGACCAGGAGTTGCCCGCTTCCGGCATGGTCTTGCAATTGTTTAAAAACAGATCTCGCTATGACGTTATTGCCTCTATCACCCAGAACGAACAGCTGCTCGGCAAGCTCCATTTTGGCCTCAATCTGTCCCACATAGTCTCCGCCCAACGTCAGCTGCTCGCACAGGGTATGACGATCGCCGCTATTGAACTGATACTTTCCTTCGGCATACTGACGCTTATCGGCTATTGGATGACGCGGAACCTTGCGTTGTTGACCTCTTCTAGCCAGCAGGTGGCTTCAGGCGACCTAACGCCGCCGCCGGTGCCAGAAGGCAATGACGATGTCGGCCGATTGGGCGCTGCGTTCAATACTATGTCGCGGGTGATAGCCCAGCGAGTCCAGGATCTCATTACATCCCGAGAAGCTACCGAATTTGCAAACGCTCGGCTCCGTGGAGAAATTGCCGATCGCGAGCGCATCGAAGAAGCCCTTCGTAATAGTGAGGACTTCATCAGGAGCATCCTCGACAATGTGGACGAGGGATTTATCGTCGTGGACAGAGATTATAAGATCATCCTCGCTAACAAGGCATTCTGCCAGCGGGTGGGCGCTCTCGAGCAAGAGGTTATCGGAAAACCGTGTTTCGAGGTATCAGATAAGTCCTTAACTCCATGCTTCGGGTGTGAAGAGGGCTGTTCCGCAAAGTGGGTCTTCGAAACAGGGGAACCCTGCTCAGTTACTCATAAACATACGACTGAAACTGGTGACGTGTTTTATGCAGAAACCAGAGCATTCCCCATGAGGGATTCATCCGGCGGCATTCCATCGGTTGTTGTGGAAATCCAGGATATTACCTCTAGGTACCTGCTTGAAGCGGAGCAGCTCAAGACCCAGAAATTAGAAGCCATCGGGACACTCGCTGGCGGTATTGCCCACGACTTTAACAATCTGCTTCAGGGCATTTTCGGATATATTGAGATGGCCAAACTGAACATCGACCAGAAAGAAAAGGCCCTTGCCATGCTTGAGCAGACTGAGAAGGCTCTCTCCACATCGGTGAATCTGACGACGCAGCTTCTTACCTTCTCAAAGGGTGGCAAGCCAGCGAAGAAGCTGATAAGACTTCAGCCCCTCATTGAGAGTTCGGTTAAGTTCTCCCTGAGCGGTTCCAATACAAGCTTCCAGTTGGACATTCCAACTGACCTTTGGCTAGTGGAGGCTGACGAGGGGCAACTGGTGCAAGTGATACAGAACATTGTGCTGAACGCGAGTGAGGCAATGGCGGGCAGCGGAACTGTGATCGTCTCTGCAGAAGACGTAGACATCTGCACGGGAACGGACGCCAGACTGCCCGACGGGGGGCAGTTCGTACGCATGGACTTTCAGGATTCCGGCATGGGCATACCGGACCAGAACATCAGGAAGATATTCGACCCTTACTTTACGACTAAACAGAAGGGCAGCGGTCTCGGGCTGGCAACATCCTTCTCTATTATTAAGAATCACGGAGGATTGATCGAAGTGAAATCTGATGTTAACAGGGGCAGTACCTTTTCGCTCTATCTTCCTGCTGCAAAAGATGCGCAGATCACCATGGAAACAGCCAGACAGGCCGCTCCGACAAGAAAGGGCAGGATACTCGTCATGGATGATGAGGAACTCATAAGAAACATTGTGAAGGAGATGATTACAGCGCTTGGGCATGAGTCTGAATTCGCCACGGATGGTAAAGAAGCAATGGATATTTTCAGACGTGCTAAGGATACCGGGAACCCATTTGACCTGGTGATCCTTGATTTAACTGTCAAGGGAGGGATGGGCGGCGAAGAGACGATCAAAAGACTTCGGGAGATCGATCCTCACGTAAAAGCAATAATGTCAAGCGGGTATTCAGACACCCAGGTCATCTCGAATTACCGCTCTTATGGATTTGCCGCATTCCTGAGCAAACCTTATAGAATGGACTCATTAAGGGACAGTCTGAATGCTCTGATTGGGTCTGAATAAGTTGAAATGTTCTATCCGTTTCGTGCTTCGCATGGTCTGGTCTGGGACTGAACAGATATTGCCAAAAGAGCCGCATCTTCTTATGGAAAATTGACGTCGTTACCTTCGGGATAGAGTCTCGATAGGCAGACTCATCATTTCACAAGGAACTGCTCGTCAGTTCAGGTCTGCTTTGGCACGCGATGAATATGGAGAAATGAAGGTCGGTTCCCATCTCCCATAGGCATTGAGTAGCAACTGAAAGATGTCATGGTATTCTAGGAATGGAGGTTGAACATCCCGAGCATCGCGCTTTGCAAAATTTTTGAAATAGTGTAAGTCGTAATAGGTTATCCACGTTAGGGACATTGCGTTAGCGGCAATTTATCTGCTATACGTCAGGCAGTCGACCTGCATACAGAAAAACCACACTTCGATTGAATTGGAGGAAAAATGATGAATCCCGTCGTTCACTTTGAGATGCCGTACAATGATCGGATAAGAATGGTGAAATTTTATGAGTCAGTATTTGGCTGGAAAACGCAGATGCTTGGTGAGGATATGGGCAATTACGTTCTTGCAACCACCACAGAAACTGGCGAGAGCGGCCCCCAACAGCCCGGCGCGATTAATGGTGGCTTTTTCCCGAAAACCCGGATTGGCCAGCGCAATATCCCTCTGTCGTTATCGCGGTTGAGGATATCAAAGAATCGATAAAGGCAGTAACAGATGCGGACGGTAAAGTGCTTGGAGAGCCGATGGAGATACCAGGCGTGGGACAATATGTCTCGTTTATCGACACTGAAGGTAACCGCGTGAGCATGCTTCAGCCCATCCCGCGCAATTGGCATGTGCCGCAGCCGGGATGAGAGGGCTGCAACTCCAAGCACACATGGATGTGAGGCCAGAATCGTAGTCGTCGCATGGCCTGTCTGACTGTTGGATGAACGGGACGCCTTAAGAGCCATCCCTCACTTCTTCTGGAAATCAGCAATAGTTCCAACTCCCTGAAAATGCTGACTCCTGGACCAAGTAAAAAGGCGGACAGTAGTGAGGGGCAAAAGACGCAACTGGAGAAAAGATGGAGTTTTGCGCCATCATCCTTCCTTCACCGGACAACGGGTGAGACGATATAGGGATGCGACTTTCACCCTGCTCCTCGATATCTTCATTTTACCGCCATTATTAAATGGAATCTTGTCCCGTCACATTAGAGTCTATCAAGAGCTAAAAAACGAACTCTGATTTGCTAAATTTGAGAGCCTCTCGAAATTTTCAACAGGCTTTTTTCTGCGTTCGTCGAAAAGCACCGTTCGCTTTTATTGAGGCGGTTCGGCGGCAAGAACCCGGTTCCTGATCGGTTTAACTTTCTTGAGATAGGCGAAGACCGCTTTGATATCCATATCTGTAAGCAGCCTTATCTCCTGCCATGGCATTGGCGGCAGAATATCCCGTGTACCACCCATGAACTTTCCGGTACGCAGTATCTTGACGAATAGCTCCTCGTTCATGTTTCCGATACCTGTCTCCCGGTCAGGAGTCAGATTGGATGCATAGCTTGTCCCCCACGGGCCGACCCATGCGGTCAAATTGTTATTGGTTATAGCACCCCATTTGTCAGGGCCGAATAAACCCGGCGGAACGACGGGTAGTTTTTCATCAGCTGGATGTCCCGACAGAATCCTCGCTTCATCAACAACGGGGCCGTTCGGGGTCATTTTCTTGGGGCTGTGACAATCATTACATCCTCCGATCGTCACAAGATATTTCCCTCTGACCAATAGATTTTCTTCCCCGCTAGTTGTTTTTTTCTCTGAAGAGAATGAGGTTGCGGACGTCAGAAGAAGGACCAACAGTCCCGCAACCGCGCATGCCGTAATGATTGCTTTACTCATCATTTACACCCTCCTTTGTATCAATTAGAAGCAGAGTGATTACGTTCTTGTCTGTCCATTTAATTAGAGACTAACACGAACTATCGGGACAGTCAATGGATCAAGAGTATATTTACTCCTGTTAACGACAAATCATTTTATGGAGGAAAAGGGCGAAATCATAGCAAAGAATGGTGTTCTGCTGATGAGGGGTGGAGTCGCACTGTGTGAAACGGTCGATATGATGAGAGAACGTTAGATAATAACTGGCCGATAAGATTTGAATCAACTCCCCCAATATTTGTCTGTCGGAGGCGATTAGGGTGGATGGCGGCTCAGGATGCCAATAATAATCTGTCAATTCATAGGGACTACCTGAAGATGGCGGCCTATAGCCCGGGATCAATAGCTGCCCGGAGCGAGCTTTAGCCTGCGAAGCGCTGGTGTCCCCGGCATATTGTGCTCTGCCAAAAGTCGATGCCAGCTGCGCCAGACACCTGAAACCTCAGGCTTTTGAGGCCGTTCATGTGGCTTCATTCAATCCTAAATTTTCTGCTATCAACATCTTCAATTCATACGGGGCATTTGTGAGGGCAGGGTGCAGAGGCCTCTAAAAAAAGGAGATTTCATACAAAAAAACAAGGCGCTGCACAGTGTCAGCGCCTTGTTCCGCAGCGATATTGCTTCAGAGAAGGACTATCCTACATGCCTTTTTTCGGAGGAATGATTATAATCTTCTCTGCAACGACTGTGTCGCCTTTCTCATGGAAAACCACTTTCACCTCTTGGCCGGCCTTAAGAGCATCAAAGTTCTTACTCTTTTTTCCCATCATTACTTTTGTCATGTTGTCCGTTACAAATGTTACGTCACCCTTCCATCTGTTGGTAGCCTTTTCTGATACTTGCTCAGTGGCCTTCACAGTCACTGTCTTTCCTGCTGGGTCGACAGACAACACCGGACCTTTAACAGAATATTTTTCGGCGGCAACAGCAACCATTACGGCGGATACTATGAAACACATCGCAACGATAACGGTGAGCATCTTTTTCATTACTTTTCACCTCCTCCGGCGGTTAAGCCACTTTTTTCAATAGCCAGTAGCCATACAGCTTTTCCTTACGACTTCTGTAACTTCGATTCTTAATGCTAGCTCTCTTCTATATATTATATATTGTTAATCGACTGCCTGGCAATAGGATGTCATCTGAAAATAATGTAGGGAGATGACGATCTTGGCTATCAGTGTTTGTCCTACAGGCCGGAAACCTGACGTTTTTCATTTTTAAAAAGTATCTCAGGTAACAAGAGGTCCTCGAAGAATTTTAGGCGCAGCGTTAAGATAACATTGGCATAGACATCCACTATCCTCGGTACTGGATATCTGTCGCATCTTCTAGACAAGTATGCAAGATAAGACAATTGAAAGCTATAGCAAAAAAGTGTTAATAGTAAATCTTTTTGCCTCTAAAAAAAGGCAATTCCAGGACAGGCATCCGTGCATTAAACGCCGAAAAACGAATTCATATCATTTCATCACTACTGTTATAATAGGGTAAATCTATGGGACCTTCTTCTAAAGAATCATCCTCGCGGGCATTCTCATCCGTGCTCGATACCATCGGCCAAACGCCGTTAGTCCAGATCACGAAGCTTGCACGCCACCTTGGTCCGCGGGTTTCTGTTTTTGCGAAAATGGAGCGCGGAAACCCCGGAGGTTCGGTGAAGGACCGCGCGGCTTTTCGCATGATTAGCGAGGCCGAAGCTGCGGGCCTTCTGACTCCTGGCAAAATCATTCTTGATTCCACATCCGGCAACACCGGCATCGCGTATGCCATGATCGGCGCTGTGAAAGGTTACCGCGTTCAGATCGTGATCCCAGAAACCGCGAGCGCAGAACGTAAGAAAATCATGACGAGTTTCGGCGCCGAACTGGTACTGTCGAGTCCCTTTGAAGGGGCGGACGGCGCCATTCGGATGGCGAAGGAGATTGTCCGTGAGCACCCCGATCGATACTATCAACCGGACCAGTTCAACAATCCGTCCAATGCGATGGCCCATTATCTGACGACCGGCCCCGAAATCGTATGCCAGACGCAAGGCTACGTGACCCATTTCGTGGCCTGCGTAGGAACTGGCGGCACGATCATGGGCGCGGGAAAGGCGCTCAGGGAGGTTTGTCCGACAGTAAAGGTCATATCTGTTCATCCCAACGACGCATTTCACGGCATCGAGGGCACAAAGTTCTTGGGAGAAGGCGCGATTATTCCCGGCATCTTCAATATGGGCTTCCCGGATGAACACCTCTTCGTTGATACGGAAACCGCTTACGACATGACAAAGAGGATTATCAGGGAGGAAGGGCTCTTCGTGGGCCACTCATCGGGCGCTGCCCTGGCCGCGGCGCTCCGGACGGCTGAAAAAGTGACGGAGGGCGTAATCGTGGTCATGTTTCCGGATGGCGGGGACAGGTATCTAAGCATGGAATTCTGAGTCATGCGGCTCACCGAGAAAGCCGTCGATGTCATCAGCAGACATGCTATTGCCGAATATCCGGCGGAATGCTGCGGTATCGTAACAGGAACCGCGGACGTGCAGAGTGTCCACCAATGCAAGAACAAGCAGGACGAACTTCACGCAAAGGACCCTGAAAGACAACCACGGACAAGTCGCGAGGCCTATGCCATGGACCGGAAGGAAGCCGAGCGGATAATGAGGGATGCGGCAATAGCTGGAGAGAAGGTCATTGCCTTTTACCACTCCCACATAAACTGCGACGCTTATTTCTCCCAGACGGACAAGGACGTTCAGACCGTCTTCGGAGAACCCGAATTCCCCGACGCAGTGGATGTCGTGGTGGCGGTCTATGCAAAACGGGTCAAGGAGATCAAAGGCTACCTGTGGGACAGGGGAAGACAGGACTTTGTCGCGATCCCAGTTACGTGATGCCTTCGTAGAAGCCGCGGGCTCGATAGTCGTCGGACGCGGCAACTCATCGGGCCTACGGTACGGAGTTAAGGGGGACCTCCGTAGGCGCGTCAGTTCTCGCATTATGCCCCAGAATAAAAAAATGCAAAATCTTTTATTGAGTCCAGTTAAGGAGAACTATACTTTTTTCAGATGGGCAACGGCTCTTGCCCTCATTACTATTTATTACAATTTCCTTGAGGGGGCAGTTTCTGTTTTATTTAGCGTTGAAGGCGAAACGGTTGCCCTATTCGGTTTCGGAGTGGATTCTTTCGTAGAGGTGATTTCAGGCATCGGAATATGGCATATGATAAGGCGGATGCGAAAAAATAGCTATGAACGTCACGACAGATTCGAAAGAACCGCCCTGAAAGTGACCGGAACAGCCTTCTATGTTCTCAGCGCAGGTCTGACAATCACCTCCGTGATCAATATTTACAAGGGGTATAAACCGCGGACTGCAATGTGGGGTATAATCGTAGCAATCATTTCAATCCTCACGATGTGTGTGCTTATTCACTACAAGTTAAAGATCGCTAGACGGTTCAACTCCAAGGCGCTGCTTGCCGATGCCGCGTGCTCTAGAACCTGCCTTTACCTTTCCATCGTTCTTCTGATTGCAAGCGTCGGCTATCAAGTGACTGGTATTGGCCTGCTGGATTCCCTTGGCGCGGTCGGTATAGCGATCTTATCGTTTAAGGAAGGACGGGAGGCGTTTGACAAAGCGAAAGGTCAGTCATGCGGCTGCGGGACTGAATATAATCACTAGCTCTCAATGACGAATAAAACCCTCATCTTCCATTGATTTAGATCTGATCGATGCTTTTTCTAGGATATCATAGCGTGACTTTCAGGATGAATTCCGTGAGTTTCATCTGTGGAGTAGTCTTCTAAAAAAGAACAGTCTTGTTGTCACGATGCGCGTGTTCTCACCGTCTTTCTCTTTGAATATCGGAAAGATCGATTTTCTATCTTTTAGTTTGCCGATTCTATAGGTTGGTGTAAAATAAATATAGTGGCGGAAAGCAAAGGGTGATTGAGGAGCATGATCATGGCAAAGAGGGGTGTGAGCATTCTAGAATGGAAGACGCGTTGGACCGAACGGGGAAGGGCATCGTAGGTCTGTCGGTCTATCACGTTTTTCTCGCGTTTATGTTAGAATACCCCGCTAACCGTTGAGCCCCCTTAGCTCAGTAGGATAGAGCACAGGTTTCCTAAACCTGGTGCCGCAGGTTCGACTCCTGCAGGGGGCACCACTGCTCTCTTGTCAATCAATTAGTTTGGCGAGCTATATCTTCGCTCACTCGCCTTTTTCACTTCAGGCCATTAAAAAAAATTATAGACATATAAAGTCTGTTGTGATATTATGTAGTGACAGGCGGATTATTCCTGAACTCGTTAAGGGTCAGAATTGTTTTAAGAGGCCATAGCCGGGGCTCGAATAGTACTTATGTTGAATTCTTTAAACAATAAGTTCCCCTTTGCTTTGCATCCGTCTATACTTAATATTGGTGTGAGGATTCCTTTCAGTTCTACTACTGAGGGATACGTATGAGAAATGCTCGAAGCAACTATTGAGAATGGACGCACAACGCTCTGTTACGTATTTTTACTAAAAATATGCACGTATAGAAAAGGTGGTACGCTATGATAACGGTCAAAGAGCTCTTAAAAAGCAAAGGGAGGGCGGTATGGTCAATAGCACCAGAGGCGTCGGCTTATAGCGCCTTAGAACTAATGGCCGAGAAAGACATAGGCGCTTTGCTCGTCATGGAGAATGTTGGTTTGCATAGCAAAAGACTTATCGGGATTTTCACCGAGCGCGATTATGCGAGAAAGGTCATTTTGAAAGGGAAGGCGTCTAAAGACACCTCTGTGGGTGAACTTATGACCGGGACAGTGTTTTACGCAACTCCTGAAAATACGTTGGAGCAATGCATGGTGCTGATGACGGCCAAACGTATCCGCCATTTGCCTGTCCTGGATCACGGTATTTTGGATGGTATCATAACACTTGGGGATGTGACCAAAAAGATTATTTCTGAGCAGGATCTTACCATTCAAGAGTATGAGAATTATATTACAGGCGGGTATGGAGCATAGTATCGACTGAGCCTGTTTGGCGCCTAAACAGGTGAGTTAACCCTCAAAATAGAATTCTCCAAAAAAGCATGCTTCACGCATTTTGGCTGGAGATAGTGTCCTTTCTCCATCGAAGTTAACACATTCGTCCATTCCTCAATGACCAATTGAAGATCTCCCTGCGGCCTGAGGCTTCACTGTCTGCTTTCTTGAAAGTCTCTTCTTTTGAACTAAATGAGCTGTTCCTACCTGCGCGAAAGCCCCTATGAGCGCTTCCGGAATTTCGGTTGATCCTCAGGCATGCCAAAATCTGAACGGCGCGGATGCCAATACGAAAGGAAATACTGTTCGTCCTTCTCACGTCCCATGTAGGCATCGTAATTGTCTAGCAAACGCTCCCTGGTCATAAAGAGTGCCTCCCGACTGAACTCAGAGTATTCATAATGCTCGGTCAGCGCAATCGCTGCGTAAGGACAGGCCTCCACGCACAATCCGCAATAGACACATCTTAGAATCTCGATATCATAGCGCTCAACTATTTTTGAATTCCCGGGTCCTTCAGTGGTATGAATATGAATACACTGTGATGGACAGACGGCGGCACACAGCCCGCAACCCACACATCTTGCCTCAGCTGTGGAAGGGTGTTTAGTAAGAGCATGTAGTCCCCTATAGCCCGATTGGACTGATCTCTTTGTTTCGGGATATTGCCTTGTTACAGGCCTGCTGAAAAGGCTTTTGAGGGTTAACAGCATGCCCTTAAGAATGTCCAGAAAAAAAATACTTCTTACCCGTTCCCGGTACTTTATCACTGTATCACCAAGTCCTTTAGCTCACACAATTTTTCATGCGGCGTTCAATGCCCTCCCTAACGGTCACACTCTCCTAACACGATATCAATGGTGCCTATATTAGCGATCACATCCGCGATAAGACCGCCCTGGCACAATCTCGGTAGAACCGAAGCATGCACAAATGAAGGCGCACGTATCTTCATCCGGTATGGCCTGCCCGTACCGTCACTGATTATGTAGAATCCCAACTCCCCTTTCGGAGCCTCTACGGATGAGTAGATCTCACCCCATGGCGGACTGATCGGACCCTTAGTGATCAAGACAAAGTGATGAATCATGGATTCTAAAGTCATCAGGACATCTTCTTTGGGTGGCAGGATATATTTCGGCGTGTCTGGAGCCAATATAGCCCCATCAGGAAGGTTTTCGATGCACTGAACAATAATGCTATTTGACTGCCTCATTTCCAGCATCCTGCAGCGGTACCTGTCATAGACATCGCCAACGCTGCCGACAGGAACCTCGAAAGACATACGATCATAAGCATCATAAGGGTCATACTTCCTTACGTCATAGGGCACTCCAGACCCCCGTAGGACAGGGCCGGTCAACCCCCAGTTGATCGCCTCCTCAGCACTGATAAGCCCTATACCTTTTGTTCTTTTAAGCCAGACCCTGTTCCTGTCAATGAGAGTCTCATAGTTTTCTATCTTTTCAGGGAATTCCTTAGTGAAGGCATAGAGGATGTCAAGGAATTCTTGTGAAACGTCGTTTTTCACGCCGCCAATTCTTGTATAAGATGTTGTCAGGCGAGCCCCGCTGAGCATCTCAAAAAGATCAAGAATTCTTTCCCGCTCTCTAAATGCAAAAAAGAATACCGTCATTGCGCCGATGTCTAGCGCATGCGTCGCGAGCCAGAGGAGATGACTGGAAATCCGGCTCATCTCGGCGACCATAGTCCTGATATAGCGTGCTCTCTCGGGTGGCTCCAAGCCAAAAAGGCGCTCGACCGCCAGACAGTATCCCTGATTGTTTATCATGCTCGAGATGTAGTCAAGTCTATCGGTGAGAGGTAACGCGGAGAGGTATGTTCGATTCTCTATGAGTTTCTCGGTACCCCTGTGCAGAAAACCGACATGGGGGGTGCACTTCAAGACTGTCTCGCCATCGAGTTCCAGGATGAGCCTAAGCACACCGTGCGTCGCAGGGTGCTGAGGCCCCAAACTTATGACGAGTTCTCGCGTACTAAGATCGAAAGGCCCTGCAGATGTCATCGAGTACACCTGAAGAGCATGCCTTTTTGGAATCTTCTGCCCTTAACCGGCTCAGTCCTGTAGAACCAATTCATAGGCGACACGGTTGACTCAAAAGAAGCGAGCGTGAGTGGAGCTGCCTGGCGATTACTGATGTCTCCCCCTTCCTTATTAGAAAGATTATTGCAGATGCCCGAAGACTGATTTTCAAAGGAGAATTTAGAACTCTCCTTATAGGGTGATAAATTAATGTTATAATTTTTATCACCCTAGGTCAAGTACGCCTCGGCACAGGCCAGGGGCGTAACATACGGTTTGCCCGCTGAATCGGCTGCTGAGAGGGCGGTTCGGTATACTTCATTTAGGAAAAGTTTTCCAGGAATCTATCGAGATCGAACTCCTTGAGGAAAAGGTTATTTGCGTGGGCAATCTTTATCTTCTCCCTGATCTCGGTGCGTCCCATGAGTGCTTCCAACCGGTTCGCTATACTGAAGGTATCACCGGTCACTACGATCAGAGGTATGCCTTTCTGACGTGCCTTTGTCACAATAAAGTCATTTGGCTCCATCCCGCCTGTGAGGACAATACATTTTGTGGAGGTTTCCAAGGCAACGAGTTGTATGTCAGGCCGGTGTGTTCCGGTAATGACCGCTTTGTTAGGCGTCATCATAAAATAGCTTAACGCCGTATCTGCATCCATAGCGCCTACAAGAAATCTCTCCACGAATTCATCCAACCTGTCCTCAGCGCATAGAACACCCCCATTCAGGGTTTCCACAATGCGCCGGACCGTGACGGACTCAAGCACCTTGTCATGAGGAAAGATACCAAAGATCTTCAAACCTTTCTTTTCGAGGTAGGGTTTCACCTTCTCCCTGACATCCTGCAGCAGGTTGTCCGGGACTTTGGTTAGTACGCAGCCAATAAGCCGACCCCTTGTCATTTTAGACGCAGCAAGCATTGCGTCGATTGACAGAGGCCCCCGCCACGCCTCAACAAGAAGAACACGCGCGTTCAGTGTGTCTATGAGATCGAAGGCGCTTATGTTAAGGGCCGTTCCTTCACAGAGGTCTTGGCCGGCCGTGATTAGCACTATAGTCTTTTCGCCAAAGGCCTTCAGGGCTTCAATAACCCGGCCCTGCACATTTTCAACTGAACCTTCCAGCAATGCAGATTGCGTCAAGTAATCAAATACAAAAGGAGAGATAACAGAGAGTGGTTCGGACAGACCAAGGGACTCCTTCATCAACAGTGCATCTTGGTCCACGACTATATCACCCTTTTTGGTGGGCGTCTTACCAAGTGGTTTCACATAGCCAATTCGATAGCCCATAGCCTTCAAATTAAGCCCTAGGCCCAGAGTCATAAATGTTTTGCCCGAATGGGCACTGCATGACGCTATCAAGAGCGGTATCATCACTTCCTCCTTTAAGGCATAGCCTGTCGACACAGGGAGCTAAAGCTCATAATTCCTTCTGCAAGGTAGCAGTGAGCTGAACCTAATTCGAATTACCCTGCCTCTTTTTGATCAATTGATAAAGTATACCCAAAATCATATCTTATGTCACTATTTCCACCAACACTTTGCCATTGGCAACGTTAGTGGTAAAAAAACAGACACGTCCGGGGTATGTTCGGAACGGATTCCCTCTAAGGTCTTTGAGTCGTGAGCGAAATTGTCAGCTGTTCACAAAACCACGACAAAACTATAATTATTTGAAATAATTTGATAAAATATTCTTATGATTAAAAAGTTCGTGAACTCTGTTGCCGGTAAGCTCATTATCGCCGTCGGCGCCATTATGGTTACGGGAAGCCTTCTCTTTGGCTTTATATTCATCCGGTACGAAGAAGATGTGATGATGAATAACCTTATACAATATGCTTCTGCAACAGCGGACATCATCAAAAGGAATATTCAGTATGGTATGCTCACCGACCACCGCGAAGTAATAGAACACACAACCAAGCTCTTCGGTGAATCTTCGGGAATCAAAGACGTCACGATTTACAGCAAAACTGGGAAAATCGTCTACTCATCGAAAAAAGATGCCGTCGGACATTCCGTTGACAAAGGACATGCGTCATGTCAGATATGCCACAAGGAAAATAGGAACCCTCTAAGCGCCATACGGAGTTCACAGGACTGTCTAATCACGACGGACGCACAGGGAATCAGGACCCTGACGTCTGTCACTCCCCTCTTCAATGAACCTTCATGTGCCAGCGGTGCCTGCCATTATCATCCCCAAAACAAGAGGATTCTCGGGATCCTTGAAACAAATTTCAGCACTACTACAGTTGACTCCATAATACAACAAAACCGGTTTACTCTCGCGTTATTTAGTGGACTTTTCCTTGTCATCATATCCTTCTCCATCTTTGCTATACTCTACAAATTGGTCTCAAAACCTATTTCCCTCCTCAATGAAGGCATGCAACAGCTGACAACACAGAAAGAGCACGTCATACCCGTTCAATCCAATGACGAAATAGGGATGCTTGCAAAAGTATTCAACTCCATGGCAGCTGAAATAAGACAGTATAGAGAAAAGATGGAAGACAGTAAAAAGTCTCTGGAAGAGCAGATCCAGAGAAAGACTGCTGAAATAATAAAAGCCCATGATCAGCTGATCAATGCAGAGAAACTCGCTTCTCTTGGAAGGTTAGCAGCAGGCGTAGCTAATGAATTAAGCGGCCCGCTCGAAAATATTGAAGCCTCCGCACAATTAATGCTCAAGCGGTGCCCGCCGGAAGGCACCCAGGAAATGTATCTTAGCGTCATCATGGAACAAGCTAGCAGAAGCGGTGAAATCATAAAGGACTTGCTGAGTTTTTCCCGCAAGATCACGGCGGAAAAAAGCGCCGTAAGTATAAATCAGTTAGTAGCAAATGCCATTTCCATGATAAGTAACAAGGCCAACTTTTACAATATACAGTTTTCCCTCGATCTTGATAAATCCGTCCCACTGGTGGCTTTGGAGCCAGATCATATTCAGCAGGTATTCCTGAATATCCTTATTAATGCGATTGATGCGATTAAAGAAAACGGTCGAATTTCAATTTCAACGCGTGTCTTCGATGAAGCTGGGACGGATTTGAAATATGTCGAGATTGAATTTGCGGACACCGGTCCCGGTATACCGAAGGAAAACCTTAATAGGATTTTTGAGCCCTTCTTCACAACTAAAACAGGTGGCCAAGGGACGGGCCTGGGGCTTTCTGTTAGCTTTGGCATAATCAAAAAACATGGCGGTCTGATATTAGTCACAAGCGAGCCGGGCAAGGGGTCCAGTTTTCTCGTTAGAATCCCGATTCAGCCACAATAGTTAGCGGAGCGACACGTGATGTGTCTGTTTGTTGGCCGGAGGGGGATAAACTATTCTACAATGCTAAGGACATTTGGTGGGAGGTGCGCCACAGGGCGAGGTCATGATTTTTAAGAGAATCTTAGAGATATTAGAGGCAGAAGTGATAGTTGATGCGAAGGACGAAAGTTTGGAAATTCTTTCCGTATGCAATACTGACTTGATGAGCGATCTGCTTCATTTTTCCATTAAGCCTAACCCCATCCTCATCACAGGTCTCACGAATACTCAGGTCGTTAGAACAGCGGAAATAGCCGACATAAAGGCGATAGTGTTTGTCCTCAACAAAAGACCAGACGAAGAGGTGATCGAGCTTGCGAGGCGCAAGGATGTTCCTTTAATAGTAACAAAGCTCTCGAAGTTTACCGCCTGCGGTAGATTGTATGTTGAAGGCCTCAGAAGCTGTACGGAGAACTAGTGATGATGGAAAGAAAGATTGCGGGCAGTTTCCATATTAGAGGGGGCGATTTTAAGAATGCAGGCACTGCATCCAGTGAATTCAAATCCATCCTTACTAAGCTTGCGCTTACCCCTGAGCTTGTCAGGAGGGCTGCAATCGCAACTTTTGAGGCGGAGATGAACGTCATAATACATGCAATTGCCGGGGTCATGTATTACGAGATACTGCCCGACCACTTGATAGTCACCATCGACGACATGGGGCCAGGCATACCAGATATCGCGCTGGCGATGCAGGAGGGTTATTCAACCGCACCTGACTGGATAAGAGAGATGGGCTGGGGGGCCGGAATGGGGTTGCCCAACATGAAAAAGAACGCCGATACTTTCAAAGTGGAATCAGTCGTCGGTGAAGGAACAACTGTGGAGATAATTGTAAATTTCAAGGAGGGATTATATGACCTTTAGGGATGTCGTGAACAGCCTGTCTCTTGATCTAAAAACATCAAAGGGAGATCTTGATCGTGAGATTACGGGGTGCTATGTGAGCGACCTTCTGTCAGATGTTATGGCGAATGCAAACGAAGGGAATCTTTGGATCACCCTTCAGACCCATCCCAATATCGTCGCAGTGGCGGCGCTAAAAAATCTTACAGCGATTATCCTTACAAACAAACGGATACCTGAAGAAGAGACCATTGAAAAGGCCGAGAAAGAAGCGCTGCCAATTGCTTCAAGCAAGCTCTCCACATTTGAGATTGGTGGCCTCTTGTACCAAAGACTCCGATGCTGAAAGCCTTTGCTGCGGACTTGCATATACACACCTGCCTTTCCCCCTGTGCCGACTTAGAGATGACCCCTCTGAAGATAGTGCAAATGGCCCTCTCAAGGGAGTTGGACATGATTGCCATTACTGACCACAACTCGGCAGAAAACGTCGCGGCTGCAAAAAAAGCGGCGGAAGGAACAGGACTTATCATTCTGGCCGGCATGGAAATCACCTCACTCGAAGAGGTGCATCTGCTCGCTCTCTTTGAAGACCTCGACCTCGCCCTGCAATTGCAGCGTGTGATATACCTACATCTTCCCTTACAAGAAAATGACGACAGGCTTTACGGACATCAGATAGTCGTCAATGAGCTCAATGAGATAACTGGATTCAATAAAAGATTGCTCATAGGTGCAACAAGTCTGCCGGTTTACACTATCTTCAAGTTGATTAAGTCCTTTAACGGCATTTGTATTGCAAGCCATATAGACCGAAATTCATTTAGCGTGCTTTCTCAACTGGCCTTTATCCCCGCAGAATTGGCTTTTGACGCTCTTGAAATATCTCCAAATTTGCGCAGGGAAGAAGCAGTGGCTTTGTATGAGGGGTTGAATAGGTTTCCATGGGTCTCCTTTTCAGACGCGCATTATCTCAAAGATGTGGGCAGAAGACGTACAATATTCACACTGGGGAACCCAAGTTTTCACGGACTCCAACAAACTTTTCAAGAAACCTCAGGTGTAAATTTAGACTGGTATTGATCAACTGTCATGCGAGATCTGTCATTACATATCTTGGATATCGCTGAAAACTCCATAACGGCAGGCGCCCGTAGAATTCTGATCAAAATTAGAAGGGATACCGAAGGTGATCGACTCGTTCTTGAAATAAACGATGATGGTAAGGGTATCGACCAAGAATTGATAGAACAGGTTACCGATTCTTTTTATACGACAAAAAAAGATAGACGGTTTGGTATTGGATTAGCTCTGCTCCGTCAGGCCGCTGAAGAGTCTGATGGTCATTTAACAATAACCTCACAAAAGGATAAGGGGACGTCCATCTTGGCCAATTTCAGGGGCAGTCACATAGACATGAAGCCATTGGGTGATATAGGGGCTACCATAATGGTGCTGATAGCCGGTAACCCAGGAGTTGACTTTCTCCTTGAGTACCGCGAAGATGAACACTGTTTCAAGTTTGACACTGCTCTGGTCAAGCAGATCCTTCAAGAGGTCCCCATAAATGCTCCTAATATTCTCAAGGCATTGAAAGAAGATATCAACAAAGGAATTTGTTTCGCAGCCTCACAAATGTCAATCGACACCGCAGAATCAGCTACATAGATGTTCACCATTTGATGAAGTTTTTTGCGTTCTACAAATATAGATGGACTGTGATAGAATAAGTTATAGACTAATGATTTTATTTTATAGGTCTGATATCAAAAGGTAGATTTAGTCCATATTTCGAGTTGAATCTCCTTAACACAGTGAGGGTGTTCCTGAATGCGATGTTGCGGTCGATTGTGCAATTGACCGAGACACTCGGGAGGAAAAATAATGGCAGATAAAGTGAACGTTAAAGAACAGCAGGCAACGGCAGAGTGGTCTCCGTCGGAGAAACTTTCGGAAGAGGTAATAATAAAACTCGATGAGATAATAAAGAATCATAGAAAGAAGCCCGGGAGTCTGATTCCTGTTCTTCAGGAGGCGCAGGAGTTCATAGGGTATTTACCACCTGCCGCTCTGAAATATATCGCGAGAGGACTGAGAATCCATGTAAGCGAGGTTCATGGCGTCGTATCTTTTTATTCTTTTTTCACCATGAAACCCAAAGGAAAGCACAACATAAGGGTGTGCCTGGGCACCGCCTGCTACGTGAAGGGCGCTGAAGAAATAGTGCATAAATTCAGGGAAGGGCTTCAGATCGAGATAGGTGGTATGACCAGCGACGGAAAATTTTCTTTAGAGACGGTACGATGTCTTGGCGCGTGTGGATTAGCACCGGTGGTGGTAGTGAATAAAGACACGCATGGTTCTATCAATCCGGTCAAGTCGCTGGATCTCCTAAGAGATTATGAATAAAGAGAAAAGAGCAGCTGCGGTTCTCGATTAACAGGAGGAGGTAGTTATGCCTAAGTTGACGGTGGATGATTTAAATCGAATCAAGGAAGAGCATAAGGCGATGCTTACCGTCAGAGAGGGTGGAAGTAGGGGAAAGGTGACGGTGCACATGGGTACGTGTGGGATCGCTTCCGGTGCGCGAAGCATAATGCAGGCCCTCATTGAAGAAATCGACAAACATAATATACGTGACCTGATTATAACTACTTCAGGGTGCGCCGGGCTTTGCAGCAAGGAGCCTATGGTAACTGTTGAGATGCTTAATGAGGCCCCCGTTAAGTATGTACAACTTAATGAAGAAAAGATGAGGAAGATAGTGCAAGAGCACATCATAAAAAGTAATATTGTTACTGAATGCGCCTTTGTAATGGGCAGTGAGAGTGCGTATTGAGTCGCTATAGAATTAAATGAGCTGTTTGAAGAATAAGCAGCCTATTGAGGGATCGATGTCAAACGCCGGACTCTCATTTACCCAGTGCCAACCGGCACTCAGTTGCCCATTATTTGTCTAGGGGGAATGTATGCGGAAATATCGTACGAGCGTCATGCTTTGCGGCGGCACGGGATGCATCGCTGGCGGCAGTCTGAAGCTAAGGAATGCTTTTATAGAAGAGCTTAAAACAAGAGGTCTTGACCATGAAATTGAAGTCGTCCTGACCGGGTGCAACGGCTTCTGTGCTCAAGGTCCAGTCATGACTGTTTATCCTGACGATATTTTTTATGAAAAGATCACGGTCAAGGATGTTCCAATGATCGTGGAGGAACATTTCATAAAAGGCAGGCCTGTTACACATCTTATGTATAAAGAGCCAGCCAAGAAGCAGGTGATTCCTCTGACAAGGGATATTCCTTTCTTCGGGCTTCAGGTGCTTAGGGCTCTCCGAAACAAGGGTCTTATCGATCCGGAGAAGGTAGAGGAGTATATAGCCAGAGATGGATATCAGGCTGCGGCTAAAGCATTAACCGAAATGACATCGGATCAAATCATAGACCAGATAAAGAAATCAGGTTTGAGGGGAAGGGGAGGTGCTGGCTTCCCGACAGGCCTCAAGTGGGAAGAGGCCGCAAAGGTCGAAGCAGACGTCAAATACATTCTCTGCAACGGTGACGAGGGCGATCCCGGGGCATTTATGGACAGGAGCATTATGGAGGGTGATCCTCATGTGGTGCTTGAGGGCATGATAATCGCTGCAAAGGCAATTGGTGCTCATAAGGGCTACATATATGTCCGGGCAGAGTATCCCTTGGCGGTCCATCGCTTAAAGGTTGCGATAGATCAAGCGAACGAATACGGGCTATTGGGCAAAGATATTTTTGGGACAGGCTTTGACCTTGACATCGAAATATATAGGGGTGCGGGGGCATTTGTGTGCGGTGAATCGACAGCCCTCATGACCTCAATAGAAGGAAAGCGAGGCATGCCGCGGACGAGGCCTCCACAGTCAGCACAAAAAGGGCTTTTTGGCAAGCCCTCAGTCCTAAATAATGTCGAGACCTTTGCTAATGTGCCTCTGATAATACTGCACGGCCCCGACTGGTTCAAGACACTTGGCACTGAGAAGTCAACTGGAACGAAGGTATTCGCCCTGAGCGGCGCTATAAACAATATAGGGCTGATTGAAGTGCCCATGGGTATCCCTCTGAGAAGAATCATCTTTGAAATTGGTGGAGGAATCCCAAAAAAACGGAAATTTAAGGCTGTTCAGTTGGGCGGCCCCTCAGGCGGCTGCATTCCGGAGAGTCTCCTCGACACACCTGTTACTTTTGAAGATATTACGAAAACCGGTGCGATCGTGGGGTCAGGAGGGATGGTAGTCATGGACGACCTCAATTGTATGGTGAGCGTAGCTAAATTCTTTCTCGAATTCACTGCTGACGAGTCATGTGGCAAATGCACCCCATGCAGGATTGGCAACACCGTGCTGTATGATTTAGTCAAGGAGATTACCGAAGGTAGAGGACGAGAAGGCGACATTGAACTGATAGAGGATCTCTCACAAGACATCATCGCTTCGTCATTATGCGGACTTGGACAGACTGCACCAAATCCTGTGCTTACTACTATTAAGCACTTCAGAGAGGAGTTCGAAGCACACATCAGACAGAAGTGGTGCCCTACAGGTGTGTGCAGAGAGCTCTGCACATTCTATGTGGACGAGCAGACTTGCACGGGATGCGGGGTCTGCGCGCGAGCTTGTCCTCAAAAAGCAATCACGGGAGAAAAAAAGAAGCCCCATCATGTCACCCAGGAACTCTGCAGTCAGTGCCGTTCCTGTTATTTATCATGCCGTTTTGATTCGATAAAGATCGGCCCACGCCATATGAGGGAAGACCTGGCGGCAGAGAACAGGGCTGCAAAAGCACCCGTTGTTATCTCTAATGGGAAGGAGTGAACAAGCATGGTAGAGCTCACCATCGATGGCATAAAGGTTACTGTAGAGCCTGGGACATCAATCATTGAGGCGGCACGAAGGGGTGGAATTAAGATTCCTAATTTATGTTATGACAGGAGACTGAAACCCTATGGTGGCTGCAGAATATGCATCGTTGAAATTGAGGGTCAACGGAAACTTGCCACGGCCTGCTCGACACCGGTCAGGGCCGGGATGGTTGTGTTGACTAAGTCACCTCGGGTGGCCAAGATAAGGAAGACGCTTATAGAATTACTATTGCTTCATCATCCTATGGATTGCCCTGTGTGCGATAAGGCAGGAGAATGCTCGCTTCAAGATCTTGCCTTTGAATATGGCGCTTCTCAGAGCAGATTTTCTGCCGTGCGAAGGCAAGAACTTGGACAGCCTGAAACCGCGGTCGTTGCCCGCACAATGAGTCGGTGTATCCTTTGTGGCAAGTGTGTAAATCTTTGTCAGCAATATCAGGGAGCCAAAGGCGTCAACTTCCTTGGCCGTGGGTTCAAGGTGAAGGTAAGTCCCGCTTTCGAAGAACCTCTTGATTGCGAATTCTGCGGTCAATGCATCGACATTTGTCCAGTCGGAGCCCTGGGAAGCGCGCCGAGTCGCTCTCGCTCAAGAATCTGGTATGAAGAGGAACATCAAACAATCTGTCCCTATTGTGGTTGTGGGTGCACTACGCATCTCAGTCTCAGAGAGGACAGAATACTGAGGGCGCGGGGCAGAGAGGACACTGGAATCAATAAAGGAGACCTTTGCGCCAAGGGCAGGTTTGGATTTGACTTCGTCTACGGAACAAACAGACTTACAGAGCCACTCATCAGGAAAGAAGGCAGGCATGTGCCTGCCACATGGGATGAAGCATTACACTATGTAGCAACAAGACTCGATGCCATCAAACAAGCATATGGACCTGCCGCAATTGGTGCGCTGGGCTCACAGCGCTGCACCATGGAAGACAACTATATGCTTCAGCGCTTCATGCGCGAGGCAATCGGCAGTGACAACATAGATTCAAGCGCCCGTTTCAGCTATGCTGTGGCACAGGCCGCCACTAAGAATGTATTGGGCGTCGAATTTCATCCTGTCGGGTGGAACGCAGCATTTCAGGCTGACTTTATTTTCGTTTTAGAGTCAGACATTACAGCGGCACTCCCGGTATGGGGCTTAAATTTTCTCAGGGCGAAGAATGAAGGAGCTACGCTTGTTGTGGCTGATGCGCTGGACACCAAGCTTGCAAAGAACAGTTCATGGTGGCTGCAGATCAGACCTGGGTCGGGCGAAGCGCTCTTGAAGGGCGTGATGAGAATCATGATCGATGAAAGGGCCGCTCTCCAACAGCGAGCTGCAACATTACCAAACTTCGACGCGCTGGTACATAGCCTCAAGAAATTTACACCCTCGCTCGTCTCACAACGCACCGGTCTTTCTGAACAAGAAATAATGGATCTCGCAAGAATGTATGGCGATGCCAGCAGACGACTGATGGCGATAACTATGGGATCGTCAGAAAATAGAAAGAGTTTGAACACTATTCTTTCGGCTGCAAATCTCGTCCTTCTCATGGGTGATCATCCGTCGACCTTGCAAGTCCCAGCAGAATTTTGCGATACCCTCGGTATGTGGACCGTTGGAGTTCGACCGCGCGCAGAAGGTAAGGACGCATATGAAATGCTGTACAAGACGGACGCTCTTAAGGGACTTTACATTATGGGTGAAAATCCTCTGGTGACTTTCAAGGAGGCAGACTTGATTGAAAATAACTTGAGGGCTTTGGAGTTCCTTGTTGTTCAGGATATTAATTTCACCGACACGGCAAAACTCGCAGATGTCGTATTGCCGGCTTGCAGTTGGGGCGAAAAAGAAGGTACCTTCATGAACGCGACGGGACTTGTTCAGGAAATGCCACGCTTGCTTCCCGTGACAGGCCAGCCACTTCCTGACTGGCAAATCTTCAGAAACCTCGCTCGACTCATGAATAAGAGTCTCGGCACTGTCCACCTGAAGCAGATCAGAAGTGAGATTAACGACCTTGTGATAATGCTGAAGCGCTCCAGGATGACCCCTCCGGCTTTTCATCCAGTGCCGGAGCAGCCCCACGAGATCCCTGATGAAAACTTTCCGCTTCTCCTTGTGATATCTGATCTTATTCAGCATTCCGGCACGCTGTCAGCAGAGTCCAGAAGCCTGGCGAATCTTGTACCGGAGACTTTTCTAATAATTAATCCGGCTGACTCGGAAAAATATAATGTCATCGATGATGAATTCGTGCGTTTGAGTTCAAAAAGAGGAGAAGTTCTTGTGAAGGCTAAGGTCTCCTCTGATGTAATGGAGGGAACGGTTGTTACCTCGGCCCATTACCCGCATGTCAGGATCAATAGATTGACACACCTAGGCGTCGATGGTGGAGCGTCTTTAGACGCGGTAAGGGTCGAGCCTATCTCTTGAGAAACTCCTGCGCAGTAGAGCTTTAAATGCCAATGAACAAGGCCTATGAGTGGCATTTAAACTGATCCTATTATTTCAGTTTGTTGCCGTTAATCTCTTCGATCAATCAACTCTCTTTTATCCGGCCAGGCTCTCCGAAGCGACCGACTGTGAAAAGGATGGTCGCTATTGGCATGAGGAGCATAGAGGTCCTATCTGACGAAGCTGATGGATTTTCAAAAAATGGGCAGGATCAAAATCGATATGAGAAAGAATGGGCGTGTCCCCGGATGAGAATAAAGTTAGGGTTCAAGACGAAAGCTTCTCTTGATTTTCAATGGCCATAACAGAACTCAATTAACGACTTACTGACTTGATCTTGCTTTTGGCCTCAGGCAGGCTCAATCCGAACCGGAATTGTTAGGGATCAACCCCTTGCTGATTTTTCTAGTATCCACTCCCCTGTAATTCCCTGCTCTGAGGAGATCGATAAAATTGTCATGGGTCACCCTGTCAAAGAATTCTGTATAGCACGAACCGATCTCCCTGGAACCGTGGGCATCGGATCCTCCGGTATGAGGAAGATGTAATGCCAGTGCCGTCTGAAGCGCCCTTAGGTTAGAGGAATGTTGATTGTTGCCATTAAATCCCTCTATCGCATGTATCCCCTTTATCCTTTTAATCGAATCGCCGAGGCTGTTTAATCCCCTGTAGGGATGAGAGGGGATAACGACACCTCGGTGGATGTTCACGGTCTGTACAATTTCTGTCACAGACGCATGCTTCGGAAGGAGTTTGTCCGAGTTAACTCCGAAGATGAGGCAATGTCCTTCTGTTGCCGAGAACTCAACTCCACGGAACACCACAATCTCTTCCTTGTACCTTTCCCTCAAGTCTTCGATCGGCTCGGAGACCTCATAGGAGTGGTGTTCTGTAAAGGCAATACCGTGCAGACCCAGCTCTATCGCCTTCTGGATTAACTCTTCCGGGTCGGCCTCGGAGTCATCGCTTAGCCATGAATGAACGTGCAGATCAACCTTGTACGTCATTTTCTATGATACACATGCTTAGGCGAAGATATCTACAAGACATTGGACTCACAGAAAACACCAAATCATGGATCACTCATCGGCGTCATCTTCAATTGGCGGGACATACATCCTGGCCCACATTGGCTCTTTGATCTTTGGCTTTTGTGACCGGGATTCTTATAATCTTGAGATTTTTGAGGAAGCCTGTTAGTATATAAGTCAATTTTCGTGAAGCGTTCAAAAAATTGTCGTCAAAACACTGGAGGTGCATGATGTTTTTCTTATTCAATGTAATTTCAGACGCCTATGCGATGGGGCCAACCCCACAGGGAGGAGGACAAGGCATACAGGGATTGCTCAGCAGCCTGCTGCCTCTGGCACTGATTTTTGTTGTCTTCTATTTCATCCTTATTAGACCTCAGCAAAAGAAAGCAAAGGAACATAAAGAGATGCTCGATAGCATCAAAAAAGGAGACAAGATAATTACTGCTGGAGGGATTTACGGCGTTGTTGAAAGAGTGGATCCGAAAACGGTACTTATAAAGGTTGAAGAAAATACGAGGCTAAAAATCGGGAGAAGCTATGTGGTTGGCGTGCGCTCCACAGCAGACGAGGAATAACTGGAGGACGAACTATAGATGAAAAAGGGCGTATTGTGGAGAGTAATCCTTATTGCGGTAACGGTAATTGTTGCAATGGTTTTCTTTTTGCCTAACACCCCGCTCTTTCAGGTGATGCCTGACTGGTGGAAAAAAACTATGCCAAGCAAAGGCATAGTTCTGGGGCTTGACCTTCAAGGAGGGCTGCACATCGTCTTTGAGGTAGAAGGAGATAAAGCTGTTGATATTGCTACTGAGAGGATCGCCACGTCTTTGACTGGAATCCTTGACAGAAAGAAGATCAAAGCAGATGCCAAAAAAGAGGGGTCTTTTGTTATCGTAACTCCTCCAACAATGGATGTGAGAAAGGCGGTGGAGGACACTTATCCGGCCTTGACGTTGATTGATGCCACAGGCGCCCTGAAATATAGGCTGTCCGCGAAGGAGATGGTAAGAATCAAAGCCACTGCTACCGATCAAGTGCTGGAAATCATTAGGAACAGAATCGACCAGTTCGGTGTTGCTGAGCCGATCATCCATCGGCAGGCAGAAAATGAGATTGTGGTGCAGCTGCCCGGCATAAAGGATCCTAAAAGGGCTGTAGAGATAATAGGCAAGACGGCCGTTCTGGAGTTTAAACTCGTTGATGATGAGTCACGGGTAGCAGCGGAACTGCCGCCCTCAATTCTGCCCGGGGAGGAGACTCAGCTCTTTGAGAGATTTAAAGATAAGATACCGGACAACGACGAGATACTCTTTCAGCGCATGGTCAACAAAGAGACCGGGGTGGTCACAAAAAGGCCTATTCTTCTGAAGAAAGAGACGCTCCTCTCGGGAGACCTGCTGACTGAAGCAAAAGTGAGCATAGACCAGAGGTTTAATGAACCCTATGTCTCCATCACATTTAACAGTACCGGAGCGAAGATTTTTGAAGATATCACAGGACAGAACGTCAAAAAAAGACTGGCTATAATCTTGGACGGGAATATCTATTCAGCACCAGTGATACAAGAGAGGATTGGCGGCGGCAATGCTCAAATAACTGGAAATTTCACCCTTGAAGAGGCAAAAGACCTCGCAATTGTACTGAGGGCCGGCGCGCTGCCTGCACCGGTAAAGACCCTGCAGAATGTCACCGTCGGACCTTCACTCGGCAGGGACTCTATTGAGGCGGGGAAATTAGCGGGCTTAATTGGTACACTCCTCGTGGTACTGTTTATGATCTTTTACTATAGATTATCGGGTGTCATCGCTGACTTCGCTCTGCTCCTCAATATAATACTTTTAATGGGTGCCATGGCTTCCCTTAACGCAACCCTCACCATGCCAGGCATTGCAGGAATAATCTTGGCTATTGGAATGGCTGTTGACTCAAACGTTCTCATGTTTGAAAGGATGAGGGAAGAGGTGCGGGCAGGCAAGACTCCCAAGGCTGCAGTGGATGGTGGCTATAAAAAGGCTTTCTGGACTATATTTGACTCCCACGTCACCACTCTTATCACTGCTGCAGTGCTTTTCCAGTTTGGTACAGGGCCAATCAAAGGCTTTGCTGTTACCCTGAGCTTGGGTGTCGCTATAAATCTTTTTACCGCGCTCATAGGGACAAAGACCGTCTTTGACATCATGCATGCGAAAAAGGAAGTGGCGAGGTTGAGCATATGATAGAACTCCTTAAGAATACAAATATCGACTTCATGGGGAAGAGGGTATACGCTTTTATCATCTCGGGCATACTCTCAGCGCTCGGTATTTTCGCTGCTGTCCAGATAGGACTTGGCAATGCAAACCTCGGCGTTGATTTTGCGGGGGGTACCGCAATCCAAATCAAGTTTTCCAAACCCATAAATCTCCATGACGTGCGGCTGGCGCTGGAAGAGGGAGGACTTAAGGACTTTGATCTCCAGGATCTCCCCACCGAAAACAAAATCCTCATCAGAGTGAAGAAAACGGAGGAAAAGCTTGGTGGGTTCACTGAGAGGATAACTCAGCTACTTTCACAGAAGTTCTCTGACAAACAACCCGTTATCGATTCCACTACGGAGATAGGACCGAAAGTCGGTTCAAGGTTGAGACAGGATGCGCTTTGGGCAATCTTGATGGCCACTCTGGGCATACTTATTTACATCGCATGGAGATTTCAGATCAGGTTTGGCATAGGAGCTACCATCGCCACATTCCATGATGTCCTTGCCGTATTGGGGATCTTCTATCTTTTGAATAAAGAAATCAACCTGATATTTCTAAGTGCACTCCTCACCATCGCCGGCTATTCACTCACTGATACAGTAGTGGTGTTCGACAGAATAAGGGAAAATATAAAAAAGCTACTTAAGGAGCCCATAGAAACGGTGATAAATAGGAGTATCAATGAAGTGCTCTCGAGGACCATCATCACTTCCCTTACCGTATTCATCGTCTCTGTCGCCCTTTTTGCCTTTGGCGGGGAGGTAATTCACGACTTCGCCCTTGCGATGATATTGGGTGTTCTCGTGGGAACTTACTCCTCTGTCTTTGTCGCAAGCCCCGTTGTTATCCTTCTCGGTAGAAACATGAAGCGTAGACCCTGATTTTCCTCAGCGTGCCAGGGGGAGAGCATTGTTTAATGACAGAACGCGAAGGTGGCTGGTCAACAAGACCAACGCAGAATATATCCACTATATCTCGAGAATGGCGTCTGTCACTACACCCCTTGCCCAGGTGTTGATCAATCGAGGGATAAAGACACCGGACCAGCTCGACGCGTTTCTCAATCCGGATTTAGGTAAATTATCAGATCCCTTTGAACTGCCAGACCTCAGAAAGGCTATAGACAGAATAGGGGAAGCCAAAAGACGGGGACAACTCGTCTTGATCCATGGGGATTATGATGCAGATGGGGTCACGGCCACGGCAATCATGGTAGAGGGCCTGAGGAAGTTTGGCCTGGACGTGCATTATTTCATACCGAACAGGATGCTCCACGGTTATGGATTTGGAGAGGCAGGTATTGAAAGGGCAAAGGAACTAGGCGCCAAACTCATCATCACCGTGGACTGCGGTATTTCATCTTTCGATGCTGTTTCTACTGCCCGTTCTCTCGGGATGGAGGTGATCATTACGGATCACCACGAGCCTATCGAAGAGATAGGCAACATAGGGCAACATGCAAGAGAAGACCTGTCAGCTTACAATAAAACTGAGGTCCTCAGGCCTCGTTTCCATCTACCGGAGGCCTTTGCAATCGTCAATCCTAAGCTGACCGCCAATCACCCCTCATCTCGTACTCTTTCAGGCGCAGGGGTTGCGTTCAAGGTCATGCAAGCGTTGTTCAACAATGATATTGATGTCGTCCATCCGTTACTGGACCTTGCGGCGATAGGAACCGCTGCCGATGTTGTTCCTGTGCTTGCAGAAAACAGGATTTTCCTCAAGAAAGCGCTCCCCCTGATCGAATCCGGAGAGAGAAAAGGGATAAGGGCATTGAAGGAGGCATCGGGAATCAGGACCGGTCCCATCAGGACGTCACACCTTTACTTCGGTCTGATACCGAGAATCAATGCTGCCGGCCGTATTGCCGATGCCAACAACGTCGTGAGGCTTTTGACGACAGAGTCTGATGCCGAAGCGGAAGATCTCTCAAAGTGGCTCACTGGGCTCAATATACAGCGGCAGGAGTTAGAGGAGTCTGTGCATGATGAAGCGATGGCAATGGTCAGCCAGACGGGTGATCAGCACGGTGCAATTGTGGTCGCTTCAAATGGATGGCATCCCGGTGTCTTAGGGATAGTGGCATCAAGGCTCGCGGAAGCATTCTATCGGCCAGCCTTTGTTTTTTCCATTGACGGTGGCATGGCAAAGGGATCGGCGCGGAGCATACCCCCTTTTGATATTTATGCTGCCCTGGTGAAGTGCGGAGATGTTCTTGACAGATTTGGCGGTCACACACAGGCTGCCGGGTTAAGCCTGCTGCCAGAGTATATAGACACATTCAGACAAAAGATATCCGATATTTTCTTGGACAGCCTCTCATCTGATGATCTTACACCCAAACTGACCATAGACGCGGTAGTGCTATTTTCTGACATAAGTACGCAGCTTGTCGACGAAATCACAAGGCTTGAACCTTTTGGATACGGCAATGATGAACCACTCTTTGGTTCAAAAGAATTGGAGGTGCTACGACCCCGAGTTGTAGGAAATAACCACCTCAAGATGCATTTAAGACAAAAGGGATACCGTTTGGACAGCATCGGTTTTGACTTCGGCGGATGCTTGTCTGATATTTCAAAGGCAAGCCATGTGGATGCCGCTTTCCTGCCCGCCATCAATGAGTGGGATGGAGGGAGGTATCTACAGCTGTATCTGAAAGCTATAAGACCGTCAGTCAGTGCTTGATAAAGGTTACTTTAAACAAAATCAATTCCGGAGAGGTATTCTTTAATGAAAATCACAGTGCAGGACTTCTTAAGAAAGAAAGAGGGCGGGCAGAAGATAAGCATGCTCACCGCCTATGATTATCCGTTTGCGCAGATAGTCGATGAAGCCGGTATAGACGCCATCTTGGTTGGTGACTCGCTTGGAATGGTCATTCAAGGTCTTGAAAATACGCTTCCGGTTACCATGGAAGAGATGATCTATCACGCAAAAATAGTGTCGAGGGCTGCCAAAAGAGCGATGAGTATTGGGGACATGCCCTATCTGTCTTATCAGGTGAGCATCGAGGATGCCGTCAGGAATGGCGGGAGATTTCTCAAAGAAGCCGGGGCGCAGGCCGTGAAACTCGAGGGAGGAAGAGAGATAGCCGATAAGGTTGAGGCGATGACAAAATGCGAGATACCCGTGATGGCGCACATAGGGATCACGCCTCAGTCTATCCATAAAGTTGGCGGATACAGGATTCAGGGAAGAACTGAAGAGGCCGCAAAAAGGCTCATGGAAGATGCGAAGATCCTGGAGGATGCTGGCGCCTTCTCTCTCATCCTTGAAGCGATCCCAGCGGAACTCGCAGGACAGATAACAGAACAACTCACCATCCCCACTATCGGGATTGGCGCCGGTCCTTATTGCGATGGGCAGATATTGGTTATGCATGATCTGCTGGGGTTATTTGAGAGATTCACTCCAAAATTCGTAAAGCGTTACGCTAACCTAAAAAGCGATGCATTAAAGGCGCTCACACTATATAAAGAAGAAGTTGAGCAGGGGATTTTCCCGAGCAAAGAACATTCATTTTAAATGCCAATTAGGAAATTCACTTCAAAACAGAGCAATAGTTCAGCCGGCTCAACGTTCAAGTTCGTTCTAATGTTCGGTTTCATCAGCCTGTTTGCAGATATGACCTATGAAGGGGCGCGGAGTATCACCGGTCCCTATCTTTCTTTGCTAGGTGCTAATGCAACAGTGGTGGGCATCGTCGCAGGGTCAGGCGAGCTCGTGGGTTACGGGCTGCGGTTTCTGTCAGGCCACATTACCGATCGGACCTCAAGGTACTGGGGAATAACTTTTCTGGGATACGGAATAAACCTTGTCGCGGTCCCTCTTCTCGCCTTTGCAGGAAGATGGGAAATCGCGGCGATTCTTATTGTATCAGAGCGTGTAGGCAAGGCGATTCGAACACCCGCGCGAGATGCGATGCTCTCCCATGCCACCCATGAGATGGGGAGAGGACGGGGGTTCGGAATTCATGAGGCCATGGACAAGATTGGCAGCATGCTCGGTCCGCTCATGATAGCTGGAGTACTATTTATCAACGGTAGTTATAAGTCCGCCTTTGCACTGCTCTTCATACCGGCACTTCTCGCTCTTTTCATGCTGTCATATTCAAGAACTCTCTACCCAAATCCGCGCGACCTAGAGGTGCGCGTAATCAAGCTTGAGAGAGAAGGCTTTTCCAAGTCATTCTGGATCTATCTTCTTGCAGCGGGGTTCATCGCCGCTGGCTATGCCGATTTTGCGCTGATTGCCTATCACTTTGAGAAAGCTTCCATTATCCCCGTCCACCTCATCCCCCTGTATTATGCTTTTGCCATGGGGACTACCGCTCTTTCCGCATTTATTTTTGGACGTGCATATGACAAAGTAGGCATTTCTTTACTCATCTTCACTTCCTTGGCCTCCGCCCTCTTCGCACCGCTGGTCTTTTTAGGCAACAGCAGTGCAGCTCTTGCGGGCATAGGGCTTTGGGCCTTGGGACTGGGGACACAAGGCTCAGTCATGAGGGCGATCGTTGCTGAAATGGTTTCACCGACGAGGCGTGGCTCTGCTTATGGGATATTCAACATGGGCTTTGGAATATTCTGGTTTCTAGGGAGCGCATTGATGGGTCTGCTCTATGACAGGTCTGTCACTGCACTCATTATGTTCTCAGTTTTGATACAACTCTTCTCCATTCCCTTGTTTGTTGTTGTCAGAAGAACGATGCGATAATTTCTGGAGGATGTCAATTTCAAGTCCAGGGTCATTCTCTCAATGATAATAGAGATAGACGGCAGCCATGGGGAAGGAGGAGGACAGATACTGCGGACCGCATTGAGCCTTTCATGTATGTTCAAGAAACCCTTCAGAATCTATAATGTCAGACAAGGCAGGGAAAAGACGGGACTTATGCCCCAGCACCTGACGAGTGTGAGGGCGGCTCAGTTGCTGTCTAACGCATCAGTGCGGGGGGATTCTTTGGGCTCGACAGAGATCATGTTCTCACCCGGGGAAGCGAAAGGAGGGGATTTTCTCTTTGACGTTGGTACCGCCGGTGCCACATCTCTGGTGCTGCAAACGCTGATCCCAGCCCTCATCTTTCTAAAACAGAAGACTACGGTGATTCTCAAGGGAGGCACCCATGTCTCTCATAGCCCATCCTCTCACTACCTGGCAGAGATATTTATTCCGTTTTTGAAGAGGCTGGGCATAGAAGTAAGGTTCTCGATAGAGACATATGGTTTCTACCCTAAAGGGGGAGGGAAAGTCAGCGCTACGATATTCCCCTCTACGAAAGTGAGGCCTATTAATCTCTTGAAGAGAGGAGAAGTTTTAAGGTTGCAAGGATATTCCGGGGTCGCAAACCTCCCTCTGTCCATAGCGAAGAGGCAGAAGAATTCGCTGCTAGAAAAGGTGTTTCAGATGAAGGACTTTCAGGCCGATGTCGTCATAGGGCTGCTGGATGTCGAGACACATGGACAAGGGACCTTTCTGTTCATGACGGCCGAATCTGAAAACAGCAGGGCAGGGTTTACCTCGCTGGGCCAGAAGGGGAAAATGGCAGAGGCTGTTGGAGAAGAAGTAGCGTCGGAGTTTGTAAACTACTACCTCACCGGGGCGGCGCTGGACCAATATTTGTCTGACCAGATAGCGCTGTATCTGTCGTTGTGTGAAGAAGGCTCTATATTCACGACTTCCTCCGTAACCAGTCATCTTATGACTAATTTATGGGTCATCGGCTTATTTCACAAATGCCATTATGTTGTAGAGGGGGAGATTGGAAAGGCGGGAACGGTGAGGATCAACGCGCCTTAATTCATACTGAATGACAACTCTAAGCAGAACGAGATCCTGACCCATCGCATTTACTCGAACGGATCCCCTTGTATTCTCTAGATGTTTTTCGGAACGCCAGACTTACACCGCGTCAATGCCTTTTGCAGAAAGCGGGCACTATAGGCGCTGTTTCATGGTCGCAGGATGTTACCGGCTTATTTTGTATTTCTTGTGTGGTATCATGATAAGAGGGAGAGGGAGGAAGCCATTTGGAAGGTCTCGCTTATAAGAACGGTTCCTATGAAACCACGCCTGGCACTCTTTGCCAACTGTCAACGTTGTTGCCGTCGGTCTTTTTTTACCGTAAGCTGCTGTCAATCGTTTTCAAATCGAGTGCTAAAGCGAAGCGGTTCAGATACGATACTTTTGAATGGGCTAAGAGCAGCCTCGAGGTGCTCAGGGCGCTGGAAAGGGTAGGAGTGACTATAGAGATAGTTGGCGTTGATCACTTCAAAATGATTGAGGGCCCCTGCATATTCGTCTCAAACCACATGAGCGCCCTTGAGACATTTGTTCTTCCTGGAATAATCGCGCCTTTTAAGGACGTGACCTTTGTGGTGAAAAAGAGTTTGGTCGATTATCCTGTTTTTAAATATGTAATGCGTTCCAGAGATCCTGTTACGGTTGGCCGTTTAAAGCCCAGAGAAGATTTAAAAATGGTGCTGGAAGGCGGGACAAAAAGGTTGTTGGCAGGAAGGTCCATTGTCATCTTTCCCCAGACCACAAGATCCGCGTTCTTTAACGTCAAGGAATTCAATACGATTGGGATAAAGCTTGCCAAAAAGGCAAATGTTCCCGTGGTGCCCATTGCGTTGAAAACAGATGCCTGGGGCAACGGGAAGGTCATCAAGGATTTTGGCAGGATAGATCCTTCCAAGAAAGTGCACATTGTCTTTGGCAAGCCTATTTGGATCAGAGAGCGGGGTGTGGAAGAACATAATGAAGTCACAGCATTCATTACAAACAGCCTGAAGGAATGGCAACAATAATATCCTCCTCATAAGGCATTAACCCGCCAGTTTGTTTTATAATTACAAAATGCTGAAGTCAATCGAAGAAAAAGTCCTCGCTGGGGTCAGACTATCCAGAAAAGATGGTATCGAGCTATTCAACAGCAGTGATATATTTGCAATAGGCCGCCTCGCATCCTCTATGGCGAAAGAAAGGACCGGCACTAAGGCGTTTTTCATAATCAACCGGCATATCAATCCTACCAATATCTGCATCAACAGGTGTAAGTTCTGTGCCTTCAGCAGATCGAGAGGGGATGTGGGCGCATTTGAGCTCACCATAGAGGAGATACTCGAGAAACTCGCAATTCCTAATTCTGCTATCGGAGGTATCCATGCGTCCTTTACGGCTAAGGGGAGGCAAAAGGGCGCCATTACTACTCATTACAATGAAGTTCACATTGTGGGAGGACTCCATCCAGACTGGCCCTTCGAGCATTATCTGAGGATGCTTGCCGCAATAAAGAAGCAATACCCCAGTGTTGCCATAAAGGCTTTTACCGCAGTAGAAATAGACTACATGTCAAGGATAAGCGGGTTGACCCTTGAGGAGGTATTAAGGTCGCTTCAGAGGAGCGGACTTGACCTTATGCCAGGCGGAGGCGCTGAGATATTCGCATCAGAGGTCCGAAATAAGTTATGCCCTGAAAAGATATCAGGTGAACGCTGGATTGAGGTAATGGAAACCGCCCATAATCTTGGCATCAAATCTAATGCTACCATGCTTTACGGTCACATCGAACGCATAGAGGACAGAGTTGACCATCTCCTTAAGTTGCGGGAACTGCAAGACAGGACAGGGGGTTTTCAGGCCTTTATCCCCCTGTCATATCACCCGAAAAACACGGAAATAGGTGGGCATTATTCATCGGGGCTTGACGACCTGAAGACTATTGCCATCAGCAGGCTCGTTCTGGACAATTTTGCGCACATAAAGGCTTATTGGATCATGCTTGGGGAAAAAGTGTCCCAGGTCGCCCTTTTATTTGGTGCCGATGACATCGACGGCACGATAATAGAAGAAAAGATAACACATGCAGCAGGCGCCACGACAGGTGAGGGATTGACTAAGGAGCAATTGATGCATCTTATAAGAAGGGCGGGTAAAACCCCTGTTCGGAGGGATGCCTACTATAACAAAGTTGTAGGATGACGGGAGAGATCGTGGCATTACAAATCACCATTGTTCAATCTCGAATTATTAATGACAATGAACAGAATAGATAAACAATCAGCACTAAAGCTTTACAAACAGCCAGACATTCTCGAACTCGGAGAACACGCAGATTCTATCAGGAGGCACTTGCACCCTGAGGGAGTAGTGACGTTCGTAGTCGATAGGAATATAAACTATACAAATGTCTGCATCAATAAATGCAGGTTCTGCGCATTTTACAGGGACGCGGATAGCTCTGAAGCCTATCTGCTCACAAATGATGAGTTGTTCATGAAAATAGACGAAACTATTGCTCTGGGCGGCACCCAGATACTCCTTCAGGGAGGGCTGCATCCTGATTTAGACATGCGTTACTATACTGACCTCTTGAGATCCATCAAAGAGAGGTATTCAATAACAATCCACGGGTTCTCTCCACCGGAAATCTTCTATCTTGCAAAAAAACATGATCTTACCTTAAGGGAGACTTTGTCAACATTAAAGAGTGCAGGTCTTGACTCAGTCCCCGGAGGGGGGGCTGAGATATTGTCGGATAGGGTTCGGAAGGTACTGAGTCCTAAGAAGATAAGCTCATCTGCCTGGCTGCAAGTCATGGAAGAGGCACATGCCTTGGGCATGCGGACGACTGCCACTATGATGTTCGGGAGCATAGAGAAGCCCGAGGACATTATTGAACACCTCACTGTCATAAGGGATCTCCAGGACAGAACAGGAGGATTTACTGCATTCATTCCTTGGAGCTTTCAGCCCGGGAACACGCAATTGAGCAAGGACTTGGGGACGAAGAGTGGGAAGTCGAGGACGGGTTCAGGGCTGTTCCCCTCAACCGCTGTAGACTATCTGAGGGTGCTCGCCCTTTCAAGGATCTATCTTGACAACATACCAAACATCCAGGCATCATGGGTTACTCAGGGCTTGAAACTTGCTCAGGTTGCCCTGAGATTCGGCGCTAATGATTTCGGCTCCACTATGATCGAGGAAAATGTGGTAAGGGCTGCAGGTGTAAGTCACCGAGTGTCATGGGAGGATATCGTTCACTCGATTGAAAGCGCGGGATTCAAACCGGCTCAGAGAAACACTTATTATAGAATTATCAGGTATTTCTGAATTAAGAATTTTCAGTGCTTACGAATTTAAATGCCAGCTCGGGGATTTAAAGGCTATCGGGTACTTGTTCGTGTTCTCACTTGATAGTGCTTTTGAGAATATGCGGAGGTGTTTTTCGTGTCAGAACCATTGTATGATGTAGTCATTATTGGAGGCGGACCTGCAGGTTTGAGCGCCGCGCAGTATGCGGCGCGGGCAAAACTGAAAACTCTTGTCATCGACAAGTCCCCTACTGCCGGCGCCCTGGCCTATGCGAGTCTCATAGAAAACTATCCAGGGCTTGAAAGCCCGATGACTGGCAAAGAGTTGCTCGAGCTCTTCCGAAAGCAGGCGCTCGTTTTTGGTGCCGAGTATGTCGAGAGTCAAGTTGTCGGGTGTTCACTGCAAGGCGAGATAAAGGAAGTCCTCACTATGGACAAGACCTTTCAAGCAAAGACTGTTATCGTTGCGACCGGCTCAATGGGCAGGAAAGCAACGATAAAAGGTGAAGCCGATTTCCTCGGCAGGGGAGTTAGCTATTGTGCCATCTGTGACGCGGCTTTTTTTAAAGGAAAAACTGTCTGCGTTATTGGAGATTCTGAAGAGGCAGTGAAGGAGGCAGGTGTGTTGACTCGATTTGCTGACACCACCTATCTTATCGCTCCGTCGCAAAAGCTTAAGGCAAGAGATGACCATCCAGCCCTCAAGATAGATACTCTCAGGGTTATTCTTGGACACACGGTGACAGCCATCGAAGGACAGGAAGCGGTCGAAAGGATCCGGTTGCGGGACAGCGGTGGTGGTGAACTCGCACTTGAACTTTCGGGTGTTTTTGTCTATCTATACGGGAGCAAGCCTATCGTCGATTTTCTTCAGGGCAATGTCGAGGTTTCCGAAGAAGAATGTGTTGTTACCAACAGGATGATGGAGACATCACTTCCAGGCATCTTTGCTGCCGGGGATGTGACATGCACAGAGGTACGACAAGTCATTATAGCCGCAGCGAACGGGTGCATGGCTGCACTCTCCGCGGAGAAGTATATATTTCAGCGAAAGAGGCGACGATACGACTGGCATGGATAACAGTGAGCTAAAGGCAATGATTCTGGATTATATGGAGAAGGGCTTTCTCGATAATATCATTGATATGTTTAAACACGATGAAGGCCTATATCCCTTTATAATTGACATGATACGAGATGAACGGGTGCGGGTGCGGTTGGGGGGGACTGCTCTCGTGGAGGAACTTTCACGGTTAAAACAGAGGACTCTCGTCCATCTCATCCCCATACTAGCTTCCCATCTGACAGACAAGAATCCTACCATCAGAGGTGACAGCGCAAATCTGCTCGGGATAATACGACATAAGGATGCGCTGCCCTTTCTCGTGAGCGCTCAAGAAGATGAAAATGCCAATGTCAGGGAGATCGTGAAAGAGGCGATTGATGAAATAGAGTCACCTCTGACTATGCAGTCACTGGATCCGTTAAAAAAGACTAGTTAACGGATGGAAAGCCGTGCGCGTATGAAGATATGCGATTGAGTCCACCTTCTCTTTTCCTTTGAGAAGACATCATATTTTTTAGGATCCCATCCGTTAAGAGATGCGGATAAGACTCATTATTGGGAAGACTGCGTTTGATAATGACGCACCATAGTTAAGAGGAGGTTCGCAGCTTAATGATCACCATAGATATTACATCAAATCATCTTTCCTGATCGATCTCTCAAAAGAGTACTCGAGGCTGGGGCAGCAGTTTCTCAACACTCACCAGGAAATAGCCTGTCGAGTTAAGGTTCGTTGCCCAAAAATAAATCCTTATAGTCATCGCCTGCCTCATTTTTTGCAACTCCTAAGATTGCAAAACTAAAACTTGAGTGCTAAGGCCTTTTTCCATCCAATCACCTGATGCAATCTTTGGTTTGATTAAGCCTATAGCGATGATTCCCTCCTGAAGAAAAGTGTACTATACTAAAATCAATGGGAGATCTATTAAGCTTCAGGATCTTACCACGATCTTAATTTAAAGAAGGAGAGATAAACCATGAAGATTCTAGTCATTGGTGGTACCGGAACAGTGGGTTCCCAAGTAGTACGGGAGTTGCTCGCACGCAAGGTTATGGTTCAGGTGCTCACGCGCAGCGCCGATAAGGCGAAAGACCTCCCCATCGGGGCTCAGGGTGTTATTGGCGACCTACTTGATCCAGGCACCGTACGTTCCATATTCAAGGATGTCGACGCCGTGTTTATGCTCATCGCAGTGAGCACCACCGAGACGCATGAAGGCCTGATGGCGTTAAATGGCATGCGCATGGCTGAGGTAAAGAGACTCGTGTACATGTCGGTTCACAACGTGGAGCAGGCGCCGCATCTACCTCACTTTGGCTCGAAACTCCCCATCGAGACTGTTGTGAAGGCCTCAGGGCTCGCTTACACTATTCTGCGGCCAAACAATTTTTTTCAGAACGACTACTGGTATAAGGACGCAATGCTGAATTACAGCGTTTACCCTCAGCCTCTTGGCGACTTGGGCTTGTCGCGAGTGGACGTGCGCGATATCGCGGAAGCCGCGGCTATCTCCCTTACCTCGTCTGGCCATGAGGGAAAGACTTACAATCTTGTGGGACCGAGCGTTTGCACAGGGGGAAGCACTGCTGAAGCGTGGAGCCGGGCTCTTAACAAAAACATCTCATACGCAGGGAACGATCTCGACACATGGGAGCGTCAGTCATTAAGATTCCTGCCAGCCTGGATGGTTTTCGACTTCAGGCTTATGTATCAGTTTTTCCAGGACAACGGCCTCAAGGCGACTCCGGATGACATCGAACGTCAGACCGGATTACTCGGTCACTCGCCGAGAAGCTTCGAGAACTTTGTGGCGGAAGCCGCTGAGATGTGGAAAGTTTGAAACAATAATGACTGCAGGAGAGAAGTGAGCGTTTAAGTGCATTTTCAAAAGTTGAGGTCAATCTTTGCCAGTGCGAAGTTCGACGTGAAAGGGCCTGTCGCTGAGGATCGTCGGGAGCTATGCATAGGTTCCCCATCAATCTTCAGGTATATTTTCTTGCCCTTCATGAGAATAATAGTTTTTGCTTAAATTGCCTTGCAGCGTGGATGGGATGATCCTCCGAACTGACCCTTGCCCTTGACGGGCTGCAGACTTAAGCCTTTAGTTCGCAGATAACTAGCAAAAAAGCAGACATCTGCTGTCCGTCAATGGAACGGATATCCTCTCAATAAGATACCTGGCGCCACCGATCGGTCAATTTCAAACAATACCATGAATTTGATTTGACACCTCCGATGAAGTGTGATAGTATTCGAAATGTTGGGCGTCTGCTGTTAAACGTGCCGCGCAAGCCGCGGCTCTGGCCGCTCCGATACGCACGCTTTAACTGTGGGAGCCATTTAAAAATTCTGCTAAGAAGTGGCATTTTGATTAACAGACTGTGAAGATAGACAAACACGTGAGGAGGCATCGCTATGAACGAACAAGATGAAGCAGTTGTACAACTGAGGAAGTTGCCAAGAGTGGGACAAGTCGTAAGAAGCAAAAAGTATGGCACTCTATGGAGGATAATGGAAAAAAAAGAAGTCTGGCAAAATGTTCAAGGTGATGACCCCGAAACAGCGGAACCCCGCATGGTCCCGGCAATTTACCTTGCTTATTGGCGTGTCAAGGAGGGCGTTCTTCCAGGTGTTGGAAAACTCATGGGTTTCGTGTACACGTCTTATGACAACACATTTGATGCTAATTGGGAAGTGGTAGGCTAAAGAAGAAAATCAGAACTGATTCGGGTATCATTTGAGCCAGCCTAGTTAAGTGTTCTATTTCTATACCCGAACCGGCTATTTTTGTCGACTAACGCATATTGTTCGTCATGATTCTTGAAAAGAAACCTGTTCTCTGCGATTAATTCAATGTCTAACTTCTGAAGGAGGTTATCGAGCAAAGAAAATCGTAGTGAAGTGCCTTAACCATATAGAAGCAGAACAACAAAAAAGAGTCAATAGTGGCTCAAAGTCAGTGGTGACTTCAAGCTAATCGACATTCGTATTCACGTCCCTCGAATTTGATACAGACAGAGCATGGTGACAGGCGGCACTTGCTGCCTTTATACAAATTGGCCTGAAGTATGGGATAAGATGAATTTGAATAACAGATGAAAGGCAAGTGGACACTATGTCATGTCAAGCCACACATAAGGGGCTTGACATTGGCCAGCCCATCGAATAAGGCGCTCAGGCCGTATCATAAATAGCAGGTTATGATTTCGGATTAGATCATAAACCCCTGAAAAAGCACAACTGATGCTGCCAATGGCATCTTCCTGAAGAAATTGCCCCGATCGTCGTTTGCTCTGTATCATAATTAAATTGTGCCAAATCGCCCTGTTGCATATTGTGCACATTCTTAAATGCCGTTGTCTTTGTATTGCTACCTTACTGACGAGTTGATGTTATCCGGCGAACATTCTCTGGATAATTCTTGCTGACTCCTCCGCCAAAGGCAATCACTCTTCGTTAGAAACGTCTCAGCATCTGCATCAGAGAATCCTAAATAAGAACGGGAAAGATCGCCACGGAAATCATCCTTGCCCTAATAGAAATTGCGCTCCCCCTTGCTACAGCGTCATAGGTCCTCCTTTTTTGCTTCCAGTTGAGCCCTTCTGGCAGTCACTAAATCTCCAGGGCAAGAATCTTTGCAGTAACGCATCTTCCTTGTCAAAATTAACGTTTTTTGAACTGAAAGATAAAGTTACCAGATCCTTCTGCTGCCAGCAGTTTTATATGGTTCGATCGGTTTTTCAGCCATTTCCTGGCACGCCTGGCCCCGTCACGGCAAGCGATGCAATTGATCCATCAGGCAGGAGGTCTCACACACTTTATTTATTCCGTTATTTGTGGTAGATTTTAGTCACACATTATTGTAGCTTTGCTGTTTAGCGCTTATGATCATTTAAACATATTAATTCTCATACGTTTGCAGGAATTTCTTTGGAGATTGTCTCAGGCCGATTGCACTTTTTGGGCTCACTACCAATTTATCCATTTGTCAAGTATAATTTTGGCAGAGGATGCCTAAATTTGAGAGTGTTTTTTTTGAATGGCTCATGGCATAACAACTCATCACTTGATAAACTTCGTTAGAAAAGGAGGCTTTATGAAGCAGACAAAATTTTCATCGGTAACGGCTCTCTGGTTTTTTTGCTTGATAATCATTCTTGGCGTGGGGACGGGGGAAGCAGCTGAGAGCAAGGTTGCCAAAGAGGGCCTGCAGTGCGTCGGGTGTCACTCGGCGCAGTCACCATCATTCGTGAAGGAATGGGAAATGAGCATGCATGCTAAAAAGAAAGTTGGCTGCTATTCTTGTCATCAGGCTGAGAAAACAGACCCTGATGCATTCGGCCATTATGGCTTTACCATAGCAGTGCTTGTCACACCCAAGCGATGTTCAAAGTGTCATCCTACAGAAGTTCAGGAAATGACAACCAGCCACCACGCCATGGCGGGAGATATCCTCAATTCACTGGACAATTACCTTGGTGAAGTGGTTGCGGGGCCCGAGGCGGTTGCAGTTGGCTGCCTGCAATGTCATGGGGGAAAGGTCAAGGTGCTGGCTAACGGAAAACTCGACACTAACAGCTGGCCCAACACCGGCATTGGACGCATCAATCCAGACGGTTCAAAAGGTTCATGTTCAGCTTGCCATACAAGACACGCCTTTTCAAAAGCTCAGGCAAGGGAGCCCGAGGCCTGTGGGAAATGCCATCTTGGTCCCGACCATCCTCAGATTGAGGTCTATCGGGAATCGAAGCACGGCATTCTTTATGAAGCCACAAAGGATCGGTTGAATCTGCACAATGATTCCTGGGTAGTCGGGAAAGACTACACTGCTGCGCCGACATGCGCGACCTGCCACATGAGCGCAACACCTAACCAGCCTGTGACGCATGATGTAGGAACTAGAATCAGCTGGACACTCAGGCCGCCGATATCGAAGAAACTCGAAAATGCAGATAAACGCCGCGAGAATATGAAAGATGTATGCTCCAGCTGCCATTCGGCCCCTTTTGTCGACGGATTTTATAACCAGTTCGACAACCTCGTGAATTTCTATGACGACAAATTCGCGATTCCTGCAACGAAGATAATGAAGGAACTCAAGGACAAGGGCAAAATATCGAAAGCGGATTTTGACAGTAAGCTCGACTGGATTTTCTACGAGCTCTGGCATCACGAGGGAAGGCGCGCACGCCATGGTGCAGCGATGTCTGGTCCTGACTATGCATGGTGGCATGGCATCTATGACGTTGCAAAAAATTTCTACACTGAATTTCTCCCCGAGGTAAGAAACGTTGCCGGTCCTGAGCTATACGGTGAACTCACGAAGAAGTATCTGGAGCCTGATGTGCGGCATGAGTGGTACTTCAAAGGCATGAGCAAGGAGCAGCTCGAAAAGATAAAGAAGTTTTATGACGAGAGGTACGGTGGGGAAAGCGCAAAATAAAAGAATGATGATAGGCCTTACCACCAATGGCGAGGAGGCAGGATATGTCATTGTCAAGAAGAGAGTTCCTTAAGATCACGGCTGCTGTTTCCGCTGCGACTGCAGCCGGCATGACAGTTCCCGAAGAGTCGTTCGGGGTTGTGAAGAAAACCGAGGCCGGCTGGAAATGGGACAAGGCGGTCTGCAGGTTTTGTGGCACTGGCTGCGGCATTATGGTCGCAACAAAAAACGATATGATTGTCGCGGTAAAGGCAGATCCCGCCGCTCCGGTGAACAATGGTCTCAACTGCATTAAAGGCTATTTCAACGCAAAGATCATGTACGGCGCCGACAGGCTGACACAGCCACTTTTGAGGGTTAATGAAAAAGGACAGTTCGATAAGAAAGGCAAGTTCAAGCAGATTACATGGAAGAAGGCCTTCGATGAGATGACGGAACAGTTCAGGAAGTATTACAAGGAACTGGGGCCCACAGGCGTCGCTGTCCTGGGTTCTGGCCAGTACACAATCATGGAAGGCTATGCGGCAGTTAAACTCATGAAGGCCGGGTTCAGATCCAATAATCTAGACCCAAATGCTAGACATTGCATGGCGAGCGCGGTAGCAGCATTCATGCAAACCTTTGGCATCGATGAGCCAGCAGGTAACTACGACGACATATACCACTCCGACACCATTGTCCTCTGGGGCGCCAACATGGCCGAGATGCATCCGATCCTGTGGTCAAAGATAACGGATAGAAGGCTGAGCAGTCCTGAAAGAGTGAAAGTCGTTAATATTTCCACCTATAACAACCGCTGTTCCAATATAGCTGATATCGAGATAATCATTAAGCCGAACACTGACCTTGCCATCCTTAACTATATCGCCCGTGAAATCGTATATAACCGACCTGAAGCGATCGACTGGAATTTCGTGAATGACAATTGCGTATTCGCCACCGGTTATGTTGATATTGGATACGGGCTGCGACCTGTAGTCAACCACCCAAAATACAAGCAGTCAGAACTTGACACGGCGGCCAAAGAGGCCTTCAAGGTGCTTACAAGAGAGGAGGCTGTGGCGCTCGGGTATTTGAACATGAAACCGGGCGAGCGCCTTGAAATGAAGCACATCAACGACGCGGACGCCCATTGGCTGATAAGCTCCGAGGATTACAAGAAGGGACTGCAGCCTTACACTATCGATTTCGTGGCTGAACTTGCAAAAGGTGATGCCGACGAACCCCTTGATTCATTCAGGAGGAAATTACAGGATCTCGCCAATCTATACCTCGAAAAACAGAGGAAGGTTGTAAGTTTCTGGACTATGGGTTTCAACCAGCATGTCCGCGGGACATGGGTAAATGAGCAGGCCTATGCTGTGCATCTCCTTCTCGGGAAGCAGTCGCAGCCCGGCAACGGCGCCTTCAGCCTCACCGGACAGCCAAGCGCCTGCGGCACTGCCAGAGAGGTGGGCACCTTCTCCCACAGGTTGCCGGCTGACATGGTGGTGACGAATCCGAAACACAGAGATATTGTCGAAAATATCTGGAGAGTTCCCCAAGGAACGATAAACCCCGTTGTCGGTTCGCACTACGTTAAGATCATGCGGGACCTCGAGGATGGCAAGATCAAGTGGGTCTGGGTGCAGGTGAATAACCCATGGCAGAATACCGCGAACGCCAACCACTGGATAGAGGCTGCCCGGGAGATGGACAATTTCATTGTGGTTTCCGATGCCTATCCGGGCATAAGCGCGAAGGTTGCAGATCTCATATTGCCGAGTGCCATGATCTTCGAAAAGTGGGGCGCTTACGGGAATACCGAAAGAAGGACGCAGCACTGGAAGCAGCAGGTGACTCCTGTGGGCGCCTCCATGTCGGACACCTGGCAAATCGTCGAATTCTCCAAGAAAGTGACCTTGGCGGAAGTATGGAAAGAGCACAAAATCACCGAAAAAGTGACCCTTCCAAATGTACTGGATAAGGCAAAACAATTGGGATATAAAGAGAGTGATACACTGTTCGACGTCCTTTTTGCAAATGGAGACGCGAAGTCTTTCAAATGGCCAGATCCCATCGGTGCGCAACACCTCAATAGCGAGGCTGCCGGAGACAAGAGGAATGTTGAAGGATTTAAGGGTTATGGGTTTTTTCTGCAAAAATATCTTTGGGAAGAATACAGAAAATTCGGCCTTGGACACGGCCACGACCTTGCCGATTTCGATACCTATCACAAGGTGCGGGGTCTCAGATGGCCTGTTGTCGACGGCAAAGAGACCCTCTGGAGATTCAACTCTGAATACGACCCGTACGCAAGAGCGGCGAACCACGGTAAGTTTGCCTTTTACGGCGTCGCTTTTAAGGAGCTTCCGAGTGGGGATCTTTTAGGACCGAAAGGAAAGGAAAAGACCACATTGTCCAATAAGGCGAAGATATTCCTGAGGCATTATATGGAGCCTCCGGAAGTGCCTGACAAAGATTATCCCTTCTGGCTGTGCACAGGAAGAGTGTTGGAACACTGGCACAGTGGTACAATGACCATGAGGGTCCCGGAACTCTTTCGGGCCGTGCCCGAGGCACTCTGTTTCATGCATCCCGAAGACGCGAAGAAGTATGCCTTAACGCAGGGAGAACTGATCTGGATAGAGTCCAGGAGAGGGAAAGTAAAGGCTAGGATCGAAACGAAGGGCAGAAACAACACACCGAAAGGTCTGATCTTTGTGCCCTGGTTTGACGAGAACGTTCTGATCAATAAGGTGACCCTTGACGCTACATGTCCTATCTCAAAGGAGACGGACTACAAGAAATGTGCAGTAAAGGTATACAGGGCATGAAAGAGCAGGACCGCTAGGGGAGCAGGAAGTTGGCACACATGAGGGGAGGAGGCAAAATATGCTTTGGATAAATAGGAATAAACTCGTTGCAGTTGGTCTGGCAGCGGTTATGCTTCTGGTCAGCGAAGCAGCGATAGCTCAAACAAAGCAACCCAAAGAGATAACGGAAGAAGAGATTGGGATTAGAAAAGCATCACTTTACGATGAAGACAAGGTAATGCCGGAACACGGCGAATATCCAACTACTCCACCCGGAGAGAGCAAGAAAATTAAAAGGGCTTTCGAAAACAGTCCGCCTCTTATTCCCCACGACATTAGAGACATGCCGCCGATTGACAAGTCGAACAATATTTGCATGGATTGTCACATGCCCGGGGCGGCCCCAGGCAACGGCGCCACAGCGATCCCGAAGTCCCACCTTGTGAACCTGGTAACAGGGGAATATTTGAAAGGCAAACTCGATTTGCTGAGATACAACTGCATGCAGTGTCATGTGCAGCAGGACCACCTGACCCCGCCGGTGAAGAACGCCTTTAAAAGTGACTTCAGAGACAGTCAGGGAAAGACGCGTTCGAACCTTATAGACATCTTAAACGAGGGTGTCAGTCTGAAATGATTTTTTTATGCTATGAAAGGAGAGGCCGATGAATGTGTCCAGTATTATCGTTAAAACATCTCCCGAATATTTGCAGAACGTAGCTGCGGAGATCAACTCATTTGCAGGCTGCGAGGTCCACTTCCATGATGAAACCGGAAGGATCGTGGCGACTATTGAGGGGAAGACTATCGACGAGGAGATGAATAAGTTAAAGTCCCTGCAGAATATCCCCCACGTGTTTTATGCTAACCTCATGTATTCCTATAGCGAAGATGAACTTATTGAACTAATGGGCCATTTGGAAGACATAAAAGATGCGATCCCAGGCCTGTTAAAGCCCTGACAAGTCCCGAGGGACCGGCCGATATCCTTCCGCAGATCCTTCGGGAAGCACTTGCAGCCCCCTTTGTGATATATATTGACTGTACAATGACTCCGGCAGAAAATTAAAGGCTTATTGGTCCTGAAACCAAAACGGATGACCTTTTTTTTTCAACCAATTTTTTTAAAGTATTGCCTTTTCGATTTGGAGGTGTTGAGTTAAAGAAACTCCTGAATGATATAGCTCTGGAGATGACGTGTAGATCGGCCGAGTCGGTCTTTATTGAAGGGCAAGAGCAGCCAGACATGATGACCAGGCCGAACAGAGGATGGAGGAGCTCAAGGAGATCCTCTAGGGTCTGCACAAAGGATCTGACGTAAGGATAGTTGAGCAGCGTTAACTTGAGCTTATACGGGACCTTACTCCGACGGAAATAGAAGGCGTGGAAAATGATGAAAGTGATGATGCTAAGAGCATAGCCTACTCTCCGCGGCGTCAAAATTCCTGCCATATTTTTTCTACGGCTCAAGTGGTGGTCCCTGTACGTGGCACAATACCTATCTTCCCGGACACAATAGAACTTTTTTTGAAGAAATGCCGTTTGCCGTCCTATAATCGTCTTTGCATGTGACTTTAATCTAGTGATATGCTGCGCAGACTGGTCAAGGCGAATTTAGCCAGGCTGACCGTAGTATCTCGTGACATGAATTATGCAACCAAGGCGATATCCATTAAACTTTTTTTAAAAAAGAATGTCTTTACTGATTATAAGAATAATGCGGATTGTCCGCCAAGGGCAGGGAGGTACGTTTCGATGGTGTGTCCTAATCTTTATGAAGAATATATGGGCATCTGTACAGCTTCTGAGACACTTCACACCCCCAGCATTTCGGAGATGGAAGAATACTGTTTCGCTGATGTTGGCAAATGTCGGGTGCTGGAGGACGCAGCACTGACGAATAGTGAAAAAAGATCGTGCGTTATAGCCGAATCGAGTCTGGCAGAGGGAAAGTGTGCCGTAAAGCAAAAGAAATTGATACTCGTCTGTTGAGGTATGCAGTCAGCATCAGCCTGTTCCTCATCGAGTGGCAATGCAGGCATCTTTGCAACTGCAGGAGTATATACTCCACCTTTTGTTTATGCAAGCCGCATCCCGCCACGGTGTGTGGTTGAGATACCTCAGACATATGCAGGAAAACTTCGTGACACTCAGGTGAACATTGTTTTTTATCATGGCTGCCGGTGGTGCCCGCATGCATGAATAATGCTGGGAAAGATCCGGGTAAATAAGTGACCTTGGAGCATTTCGTTATAGGAAGAATTCCCCTGCTTTTGGTCAATTTTTAGCTCGGCCCTACCAATTGTAGAATATAACCCGTGCATCGTAGGATAGGCCATAATGAGGTTCAACAGAATTGGGGAACATGGTGTTGAGAAAGATACCAGGGTGGTTATCATCAGGTAAAACGGAGAATATAACAAAAGGCAGCCTTAATCGGTTTAAAGGTCTTTAAGATTTATGAGTCTTCCCGCGATGGGAGCTCTCCGAACCCTAGGAGTGCGGGACTCCTGATATAACGACAGAGCTGACCGCTTAAGAGTGGCACGGCAGAGGTCTTTGCGCCTGCGGGCGTTTGCAAGATAATACGCCTGCAGTTGCGGCCGATCTCACAAAAAAAGTTAGCTCACCGAACAATTTGGAGTACGGGGATGCAAAGAGGGCGCTATCTTGATTAAACTAGAGAACATGGCAAAGGTAAACTGGGACTGGAGTGAGGATGGAAATCAGGATCTTCATCAGAGAGCCGAATGGTTCTTAGAGGAGAGGGTTGCATCCTCGATGCAGGATTATGAGGTCAGGCCTTCCCAAGTGGAGATGATGAAGGTATGCTCGAGAATAATCGACGATGGCGGCATAGTGATAGCGGAAGCCGGAACTGGAACAGGCAAGACATTCGCTTATCTGATACCGATAATTCTTTCAGATAAACGGGCGATAATTTCCACAAAGACAATAAACCTACAGGAACAGCTCACATCGAAGGACTTGCGAGTTCTGTCATTGTCTAAAGAGATTACCTATGCCCTTGCAAAAGGCAGGGGCAATTATCTGTGTCTGAGGCGCCTAAATGCTTATAGGCAAGAAGAAGGAATTGCTCAGAGTGAATACAAAGCGATCTTCTTCTGGTCTGCTGAAACAGAGACAGGAGACATAGAGGATAGCAGATTTAGGAAATCAGATTTGTGGGATAAAGTGCGCTCGGACCCCGATGCTTGTACTGGCAGGAAATGCCCATTTTATCATAATTGCTTCTATTTTAAGGCCAGAAAGAAATGGGAAACTGCTCAGATTGTCGTGGCCAACCATGCTCTAATAAGCATCAATGAAATGCTACCGGCTGAGTCAAGGTTACTGCCTCCGGCAGACATACTTGTGATTGACGAGGGACACGCACTGGAGCACGTCCTTTCCGAGCAGATAGGTATCAGTCTTTCAAACTTGGGATTCGAAAGAATCCTCAACAGACTGTTAAGGATTGATGAAAGGGAAAAATACAAAGGTCTCCTCTGTAATTCTGATCATTTGTTTTCCCCCTTTCAAGCGTTGAAAACAGAAGTGGCGTTGTTATGGAGCGAAGTAAGAAGGGAGCTAAGGGACAGGCAAATGATCAAAGGCCTATTTGGACTGGATCGTATGATGAAAGATATGTCCGCTTCAATTAAGACATTCGTTGATAATATCAAAATTTCCACCAGGGGGCTTTTTGAGGAAAACCATGAAATAGAGCTGAAGTCTGAAATGCTCAAGCTCACGTCATTCGCCGATTCATTGGAGCTTTTTGCGGAAGGCATGACAGATTTCGTCAGGTGGGCTGAAATAGGTCCTTCTAGGATTGCACTTAGGATGTCGCCTCTATATCCTAGAGATTTCATGATCAACAATGTAATACCCCGATACAGATCGATAATAGTCACCTCGGCCACTCTTTCAGTTTCGGGTGACTTTGGATTTACGACGGGGATGCTAGGTCTTGAAAACTCCGAGAAGTTGTCGGTTCCCTCTCCCTTCAACCTGAGAGAGCAGGTGGAGATCGAAATAGAGAGAGGCGTTGATTTGTTAAGGGGTGAGGGCGATATTGCTAAGCTCGCCAGTATAATCATCGAGGAAGGTGCGCGAAGACGCGGGGGCATCCTGGTGCTTTTTACGTCCAGAGATGTGATGCGAAAAACGCGCGAACTGACCTTGCAGGCATTCTCAAACATGGGGTTAACTCCTATGATTCAAGGAGAAGAGTTACAAAATAGGACGATGCTCGAAATCATGAGAAGTAAGAATGACTGCATTATATTCGGGCTTGATTCATTCTGGGAGGGTGTTGATATCAAAGGAGACTCATTAAGAACTGTGATCATCACAAAGATTCCCTTCGAAGTCCCGGATGAGCCAATAACTATGGCCCGATTAGAAGACATTACCAGCAGAGGCGGCAACGCTTTCAAGGAGTACCAGCTTCCTCGAGCCATTCTGAAATTCAAGCAGGGAGTCGGCAGACTGATTCGATCGAAGAATGACACGGGGAGATTAATAATATGTGATGAGCGGGTGGAGACTAGGTCATATGGGCAGCTTTTCATAAGAAGCTTATTCTAGTTTTGAGGATTGTGAAGTTATGGAAGAAAACAAACTAACAATTTCCGGTCATGCTAAACACAGTCCTGGAAAAGGCTATTTCGTGCAGGTCATCCAGAATATGCGAGTGCAAAATTATTAGTTGATCTCCTAGAATTCCCCAAATCGGGATCATCTTTACCAAAAGCGTCTATGAATGGCTTGTACATTGTCAAGAATAAGTGACGATCGAACTCTGACAAGGTGTTAGATCGTCACTGAGGACTGGCACGAAGTGTGCATTAGGTAGGTTAGAAGATAATCTCAAATTCCTGAGTAGCCAAAGCTCAGGGACATAATGGAGGGTAATACCATGAAAACACAAAAGTTAGGTTTGTTGGGGATTAGCGCCGTCTTTCTGGTGCTGAGTGGCTTTTATTCACAGAGTTACGCAGGCGTAAGTGTAGGGGTTGGAGTTGGAGTTGCTTTGCCGCCACCTATCGTAGTTGAGACACCTCCAGCTATGGTAGCGCTACCTGGTGCAACAGGTGTTTACGTTGCTCCTGAAGTTTCTGTGGATCTCTTTTTCTGGAATGGTTGGTGGTGGCGTCCTTGGGGTGGTTATTGGTACCGTTCACATTACTACAATCGTGGATGGGGATACTATAGAGGTGGAGTGCCAGCATTTTACGGCCGTGTAAATCCAGGGTGGCGAGGATATTACGGCAGTCATAGTTGGAACGGTCGCCCGTGGCACTATAGAACGATTACTCATCAACAATTTGTACATGGGCATTACGGACATTACAGACATTAATCAATGGGCCTACCCCGCTGACCTTGTCAATAGTGGGCGCCCTAGTGGGCGCCCACCAACTGCTTGCGTAGAGTGGCGAACAACGCCGACAAGTTTGTGCAGCTTCCCGATTTAACTCTGCATGATAAGACTTGGACTGCCAGGGTCGAGTTCAGGAAAGATCAGAAGAAACATCTAGCGCTTTTATGAGGTATTTATGGAGCATGACACGGGACAAAACGATTGGTCACGAAAACGACATGTGAGTCGTAACCTTTCTTCCTGGAACCAAGACGGTTAGTTTCTTGTCACAACACGGGGTTCCCGTTGGCATTAGATACTCGTCTGTCGGCTTTATCAGAAAGAGAGGGGACTTTTTAGTCTCCTCTCTTTCTGCGTTTGATGCAGGGTTAACAATAGACTCTGCCCTTACGGAACGCAAATGATACTGACTCCTCCTGGGGCTAAGCACGCGCTAGTCGTGCATTGTGGTATGACAACGTTGACACTGTAAGTGTTTGGGGTGCCTGACGTCACGTCAAACGTGGCATACGCAGTGTAGCCGCTCGCGAAAAGTCCCGTCACGGGAGTCGCGACGCAGAAAGGAGCGGTGGTGGAAGAGAAGGGGTCGCCCGTGATTGTGAAGGACATTTCACAGGAGTATTCGCCGGCCGTTGTGGTTACTGGCGTGACAGCAGTAACAACAGTAGCTGAGTTTTTCGTTGCCGGGTTCCCAGCGCTCAAGGCGCAGGATGTCCAGGATATTGTGTCACGATAGTAAAAGCTGGAGTTAGTGCATGCCGCACTGAGTGCGCTGCAAGATTCGGTCAGGCCGGCAGATGAACACGTCCAGCTCCACCCGGTTGTTGCCGACCCAGTGACCGCAGAGGGCTCACCGGCGCTGCAAAGGCCTGTAGTCGGAGCTGTGCCTGTGCAGCTCCCGTCGGCAGGTCCGCAGACAGGGGCGATGCTTGCGTAGGCCTGGCACAATGTTGATTTTCCATTCGCGCCTGTGCATGTCCAGGACCAACCCTCCGTCCCTGCCACTAACGTGCTGGCCCTCCCGGTACTGCAGAGGCCGGACGTAGGAGGCGAGCCGGCAGGAAAGTTCGCCCCGTTAGCGCTTCCGCAGACAGCCTGGCCCTGGCCAGCCGCAAACCCAACATTTGGCACTCCTGCCATCAATAAAAAAACAAGAGTTGTCACAACAAATGCTATGTGTATTTTTTTCATATGTCCTCCTTCAAAATTTGAGCGAACTGTTACCAAGCAAATTTGCCACTTTGACCTGATAACATGCGTCAGATATCACGTCACCTTTTTAAGCATACTCATAATATCTTCCAGCACGAAGCAAATGTCTTATTTTTTATGACTCCAAAAGGCTTCGCGATGTAATTGCATCACATTTTATGCATAGGGAATTTGTGACCGCTGTCACAATTGCAGGCTTTCAGTATTTCATGAGAATATTTGGTAATTCTGTGCACACCGCACGAAGCCCTGGATGAAATGCTCTATCACTTTTTCATGTCTCGCAGATAAATGTTACAAACCGGCATTTTTCATCAGGGAGACAGAACGACGTAAGAACCGATACCGAGAGGATGGTTCGGCTATTCCTACTTGAGCGCCGCTTAGCCCTTCCTGGACTGGCATGGTGCTCTCACTGCGCAAATATTATTGTGCCGCGGAGATACACAATTCGAGCAACGAGGATGGCTGGATAGAGTTTTCCAAAAAAGGCCTAGACAGACAGATGACGTAAAAAATCATGGCTGGAAGGATTACGATGAATTATGCAGCAAGGCTCCATACACAATGCTTAGGGAATCTGTTTTCGGTATAATTTGATCTTTTAAATGTCTTCACGACGGATAAAGAATCCCAAGATATGCTATTGTCCGGAAATTTATTGAAATGTCCGACGGAAATCTCTATAGAGACTATCGTCCTGAAACTAGAGGGTGGCCGCTATATAGACGGTTATTTCATCTGGTTAAGGATATTACCGAGTTCCTCAAGTGCTTTTCCCGCTTCTTCGTACTTCCCTTTACCCATAAGGTTCCTGTAATTCTCGAAGGCCTTGGCTGCGGCTGCAATAAGATCCTTTCTATCGGCCTTTTTTTCCTCTTTCGTTGCGGTAAGTTTTACGATGTTCTCGGTCGCAGAACCCGCGATCTGTGGGAAGAATTTGCTCAGGGCCTCTTCAAAGGATGCACCATAAGAGAGTTGATCACCGAACACTACGACGACTCTTCTTAACTCCGGCATTTTCCCCACCGATGCCTGGATGTAAATAGGCTGTACATACATGAGACGGTATCCGGAAAGCGGCACGGCGAGGAGGTTCCCGAACCTCACTTGGCTTCCTTGCTGGTTCCAGAGAGTGAGGTCCTTGCTTATCGTCTCGTCCTGATTAATGCGAATACCAATCTGGAGTGGCCCGTAGACTTGGCGGTCCTTAGGAAATTTAAAGAGCATCAGTTTCCCGTACTCATCACCATCGCACCGCGCCATGATCATGGCCACCATGTTGTTCCTCGGACTGTTCTTATCAGTGCTGTATGGAGAGTATGGGAGGGTAAGAACAAACTCCTCTCTATCCGAATCGGGAAGCTTCGAGATCAGATAGTAGGGTAGAATAGGCTGCGCTTCCTCTTGTCGTACGGCGACCCGGGATATTTCCCAGGCATCCTCGCGATTATAGAATACGCCGGGATCCGCCATATGATAGATCGCGTAGATGTGGCTCTGGACGCTGAGAAGGTCCTCGGGGTATCTTACGTGGGCCTTCAATGATTTCGGCATCGCATCGAAGGGTTTAAACAGAGAGGGGAAGGCTCTGGCATAAGCCTGAATGAGCGGGTCGGCTTTGTCGGCAACGTAGAAGTCCACCGAGCCTTCATAGGCATCGACCACAACCTTAACGCTGTTTCGTATGTAATTTGCTTTTTCCATAATCGGTTGTGAGTAAGGGTAGGTCTCTGCGGTCGTGTAAGCATCCCAGATGAAGTAGATCTTTCCTTCCACTATCACATGGTACATATCGCTATCGAATGTGAGAAAAGGTGCAATCGTACGCACTCGTTGATTAATGTCTCGCGTGAAGAGGATGCGGCTTTCGGGAGTGAGTTCCTGGGTAGTGAAGAGTCTCAGTCCATCGAACCGCATGGCGATAGCGAGTTTCTTCAGAAAGCTGTCAATTTTCACTCCCGCCTTGCCAGAATAGGTGTTTTGGACGTTGGTGTCACCTTTTGGATAATCGAACTCCTTAAGCCTGGTGTTAATGTAAACATGATTCAAGGTCTCTTCGCCGAAGTAGATACGCGGCTGGTCTATTTTGAGTTCGGGATAGGACGCGACGGGCGGGATGTCTTTTATAAAGTATTCAGGCAACCCCTCATGAGTGAACTTGTTTACGGGAGCGGCAACATCGCCATAGCCGTGGGTGTAGATCATCGTTTCATTCTGAAAGGTCCTTGATTGGGCGGCAAGGCGATTGATATTCAACTCACGCAACGAAAGCATAAGCTGGGTGAGCTTACCGTTAAGCATGTAGCGATCGACGTCGACATCGGGAAAATTGTAGTAGAGGCGTATGAACTGCGTCTGGTCATTCACAGCTTTGAGGATATCCGGTGCCCAGAGCCGTATGCCATTGATGATCGTCAGGTCACTTTGTGCGAGAACCCCGGTTGGCGAGGGGTTAACGGGAAACTCTATCTCAGCGACATTTGTGAGTCCATAGGCTTCCTTTGTGAACTTTATGTTCCTTTCCAGGTAGGGACTCTCGAGAGGAAGCTCGTTCGGTGCTACCCTGAAGTGCTGGATTATCTGTGGAATTATCTGAAGCCCGACGATCCATATAGCGCCAAGGAAGGCAGCGCTGGCCAGATAGATTCCTACAGTTCGCCGGGTGGAACTAGTGAAGGATGCGTAGAGAAAAAGGATGAGACAACCCGCGAGCGCCACGAGCGCAACATTGTACGCAGGCAGCTGCGCATGCAAATCGGTCCAGCCTGCGCCGTAGACCACTCCCCTATGGGAATAGAGGAGTTCGTATCTGGAGATGAAGGTCCTGGCGATGAAGATGAGGGTACCGAAGACGAAGTTCGCAGAGATTTGTGTAACGAGACGGTGGGTAAACGGACTCCGGGTAAAGTTGTCGAAGGCAAGTCGAGAGAATATACGAAAAAGCGCATTCTCGACCATATAGAGGCCTCCGACTAGTAAAAGGGAAAAGGTAAAGAGGCTGCTAAGCGACTCCACAATGAAATTCAAAAAGGGCAGCCTGAATATGAAGAATCCGATGTCTTTCAGAAAGACCGGATCTGCTTTCCCAAAAGGTACCGCATTGAAAAAAAGGAGCGCCTCATTCCAGTGTTCTGAGCTTATCGTACCGGAGACGATAAACAACGGTATCTGGAGGATAAGGGCCATCAGGAGAATAAGCTTTGAGCGGTTGTCTCCTACAAGCGTTGGCCCTGCCGGTTTGGCGCCACGGTACCAGAAAAAGACATTTGCCACACCCAAGGAGATTGCAACGAACCCACCGGCGACAAACAGCTCTGCTTGGAGAAGAAGCACTTTCCAGTATCGGCTTGCGTATCCGAGGTCGTCGTACCACAGCGATGTGAGGTAGACGTCGCTCCAGATGTGAATGCCAGCGAGTGTTGCGATCCCGAACAGTGCAAATATACCAGCACTTTTATAACGCCTATGCTTCACGCTGCGCAACGCGGGCAGGAAAAAGACAAGGCTTATCATGACAAATATGAGAAAATTGAGCACGGCGTCTCCTTTTGTGCGAACTCGATAGGTAACTCACGTAGCATATATGTGAATGGTTCATGCAGTCAATGGGGTGGCCTATCATCTGTCGGCAAATTATTGCAGGTGTGAATTACAAGTGTGACATACCGACTACGGATGAAGAGTAAAAGTTGAACTCTCCCCCTAAAAAGTGGACACTGGGTTAAGTTTTAGTTGGAGCCTCTTCGTACCGGACTGGACTGATTCTCTTTTTTCCCCATACCTTTACAAAAAGAGGCCAGACGACTATTGAATAATTCTGGATGGTCTGCTGAGCAATTCTTGTTGATGCAGCCAAGGGGGAATCAGAGCTGGCACGTACGCAGCGAAAAATTCATATGAATATTCAGCCATACTGCCGACGCTGAATATCTTCGACGGAGCTATGTTGTTGACATTGCTCGAAGCAGAGGCCATCGACGAGAACCCGATAAGCTAAGAAAACATCGAGGTCCGTGCTGCTGCTTGGGATCAACAGCCGCGGTCATCTTTCTTCATTATCTATCAATACGTCTTGAAACTCCACATGGGTACGATCTTTTGTTTTGTGTAGCTCATGCGATAAATCTCAATTGTCTTCTAGTTAAGATCTTCTTTCTAAAAAAGGAAGCCGAAACACGTTTGAACAGAGTGGTCTGAGGACAAATTAATGAGCCTTCTTCTAGAACCTCACCCCCTTAAAACGTGATATAATAGTGCATAGCATGAATAGAAAATAATGCCATAGTGGGCTTGCTTTAATGGGAGGATAATGGACAATCTGAATGTCCGGGATTTGCTGAGAATAATCGGGGCCGGCACAACCAACTTATTATACGTCGTTACCGATAACGAGCGATACACGGAGGGAATTGTAGCACAGTCCGCCGCGCAGGTGGAAGGGCTGGGAAGTCCTTATGTATGGACCTGCACCGAAGGTTTCACCCGGGACGGTTCGTCGTTCAAAGAGACAGTACAGCCTCTGCTGGCACTTGATTTTGCCATTGCGCGGCCGGGACCTGCCATTTTTCTTTTCAAAGACCTTTCCAGGTTTTGGGTAAATAACCCGTTTATTATGAGAAAGCTGAAAGAATTTGCCGTGCGAGTGCGATCAAAGATCTTGATTGTCCTTGGAGAAGAGGAAGCCGTGCCGGAACCGTTGAGAGAGGACCTTGTTATTCTCTACCAGGGAATTCCTGCACTAGCAGAGATCAAGGCGCACCTAGAGTCCATGAAAGAGCGTCTTCCGCTACTGGCGCAGGCCTGTGTTGCTGATCCGGAGTTGCTGGAAAGGTTGGTGGTGGCGGCCCAGGGGCTTTATCTGGAGGACATCGAGCGTAGCATAGGCGCTTTCAATCAGTCTCAGTTCAGCAGCGGCAGCGAAATAGTTCGTGCGTTCTTCGAAACCAAACAGCAGATCATCAGAAAAAGCGGCATCATGGAGTTTGTCGAAAATGATGCCGCTCTGGACGATCTGGGCGGGATAGAAAACCTGAAAAAATGGCTGGAGCGTCGTGAATCCGCATTCGGTCTGGATAATATTTCTACCGGTGCAAAACTGCCAAAAGGGGTCTTGATCATGGGGATATCCGGCTGCGGCAAATCGCTGTTTGTTAAAGCGATCGCTACTCGGTGGCGCCTTCCTCTAATCCGTCTTGATATGGCGAGTGTGTATGGGGGGGCTTTCGGCAGCCCGGAGTCTAGCCTGCGTAAGGCGTTCAGGACGGCAGAGGCGATTGCGCCTTGCGTCCTCTGGATAGACGAGATCGAGGCTGGCATTTCATCCCAGGGGTTCAAGGCTGAGGGAGGCTCTGCTTCTCGGGTTCTCGGGTCTTTCCTGACGTGGATGCAGGAAAAAAGGGCGCCTGTTTTCGTCGCTGCTACCGCCAATGCCATCGAGATGCTCCCTGCGGAAGTGCTGCGCAAGGGACGCTTCGATGAGATCTTTTATATGGGGCTTCCCGATGAAACGGCGCGGGAAGAAATATTCCGCATTCATATGAGGAAGCAAGATATCGATCCTTCCGGTATTGATGTCCCGATACTGGCACGATTGGCGAAACGTCTTTCCGGAGCTGAAATTGAGCAGGTGGTCAAATCAGCGGCTTTTGAAGCCCTTGCCGATAAACGGCCCGCAATCGAAGAGGACTTTTTAGCAGTTCTGAGGGTGACCGTCGCTCTTGCGGTGACCATGGATGAACAGATAAAGCGCCTCGAGGCCTGGGCCTTTAAGCGCGCAGTGCCGGCATCGGGCAAATTAAATCGTTAGCGGAAATCACAGGCTGAATCTTTGATCGGTCAGGCCAACCGGCGCTAATCTATCTGACACGCGTTTCGGCGTTCTAATGAAATTTGATCATGTGTCCACTTTTTCCTGGAAAGGTCAGGAAGCAACCTTTCTTTCGACTCTTCTCTTTCCCTTTTGTTACATCGTGTCAAGCAGTTTGTAATACTCCGTCATTTTTTGAATGGATTCCAGGGTCCATTGGAACAATATCCAACTTAGCGTAAGGATCGCGATCGTGAGTCCTATTTTCCAGCCACGCGTCGTGTTAGGACGCCACCAGATCAGCGGCAACGCCAGAGGTCCCACAGTACAGACTGCGATAATGATGAAACCTTTTCGGAAATACCATTTGATAGTGTCTTCTCGCTGGAGTGGGCGGGCGGATGCGTCAAGAAACTCACCGCAGTGCCTGCACTTTATTGCCGTGTCTTGAATATCTTCAGCACAATAAGGACACTTCTTCATAATAATTTATGTCTCCTGGTGGAAAATGACGAGCACGTTCATCATTCACAGTAGATGTACCTACTCTTTTCATTCTAGCAGAAAAGGCCGCTAAATGTTTCGGGCATAAGATCTGTTTCAGATCCCTCTTTAAACTTCCTAACGCATTAAGAATAATCTCAGGAAGGTTAGGAAGCTTCTCATCCATAACCCGTTTGCCAGCTTCATCAATAATCGCCAGGTACGAAATCCTTGCATGTAAGTCAAAAGCTATGTACAATCTCATATGACACTTCCTGTAAGGTTAAGGTCTCCCTTGTTCCTTGAGCACACCTTAATCGGCTATTCTCAGGAGGCGCCCTCTATATGATTATCACTTTTGTTCGACTAATGGTTGCATATACAGCAAACGGAGGTGGTCGTGCAAAATCTGAATGAGCACCCGGCGGTAAAGCGCTATTATCAAAAGAAAAGGGATTACAAGGGTGACAATGTTGCGTCCGGACTCAGCAATAAAGACATTCGACGGATCTGTCTTGAATTCGGCGCTGACGATGTGGGTTTTGTCGAGATCGGCAGACCAGAGCTCGACGACCAGAGACACGATATCCTGAAGCTGTTTCCATGGACAAAAACATTGGTGAGCTTTGTCGCACGACTCAATCGGGAAAACCTCAGAAGCCCGGCTCGCTCTATCGCAAGTCTTGAACTAAATAAGGTCAGTGACAAGCTCGAAGGTGCGTCTCATAAATTAACAGCTTATCTCGAGCGCAGGGGGATAAAGGCCGTAGCTCCGGCTGTGGGGTTCCCGATGGAACTGGACCGATGGCTGGGAAAGATGTTCGTTGTTTCTCACAAACCAGTCGCGGTGGCGGCTGGGCTCGGGCGAATGGGGCTGCATCGTAACGTCATACACCCGGTCTTCGGCAGTTTTGTATTACTCAACACTGTGCTAATGGACACAGTTATGGACGAATATAATGCCCCGTTGGATTACAATCCCTGCCTGGGGTGCAGACTCTGTTCAGCAGCATGTCCCACTGGTGCAATCGAGCCTGACGGCTATTATAACCCTGTAAACTGCATGACACACACTTACCGGGAATTAATCGGGGGCTTCACCGACTGGGTCGAAAATATCACAAACAGCAAAAACTCGTCTGACTATAGAAACAAAATAAGCGATGCCGAGACCGTATCCATGTGGCAGAGCTTGGCGAGCGGGCCGTGCTACAAGTCGGTCTATTGCATGGCGGTTTGCCCGGCAGGAGATGAGGTCCTGCCCGAGTTTCTCACCGACAGGAAAAAATATATAAAAGACGTGGTTACCCCGCTACAGGAAAAGGAAGAGACAGTCTACGTCCTTGCAGGCTCCGATGCAGAAAGTCACGTTTTGCGCGCATTCCCCCACAAGAAAATCAAGCGCGTCAGAAACGGCGTCCGGCCGCCTACGATCGAGTCTTTCCTCAGTTCCATACCACTAGCTTTTCAACGTAACAAGTCAGAAGGGCTGGATGCAACGTATCATTTCACTTTTACAGGAGGGGAACACGAATCGGCAACAATCACTATTACGAACAGGACCGTGACGGTCAAAAAAGGGCATGAAGGTGTTGCTGATATACACATAATGGCTGACAGCAGGGCCTGGGTGAGGGCGCTGCATAAAGACAGTACAATGCTAAAGGAAATTGTTTTCAGGAATATACGGGTCAAGGGACCGATGAGGTTATTCAAGGCATTCGGGAAGTGTTTCTCATAGAAAGAGCAGGCATCAGCTATGGTATCAATAACCGCATGCTGAGATCTTGCAATTAGGTGACATAAATGAGGATAGCTAGTGGCTTTTCAAATGTAACAAACGGGCTTTGGCTCAGGCTTGCGAAAATGTGTTTAATGGGTTGCTTAGATCTTATCGCTTGTATCTCGCATGATGATCGAGATGCTTCTACGTGCCTACTTCAGTTAAAAAGTGAGGACAGAATTCTTATCACTTGAAGGGTTGTTAATAGCTGAACTACTCGACATTGGCGAAGCAATAAAGCTATTAAGCTCGATTTGTAATTGGTAGGTATCCAAACGTTAAAACATAATTCTGACAGAACGATTGTGATCTTTTTGCGCTTCCAGCTTGTCCTCTCAAAACTTCTTTTACGAACTAAGAAAGGGAATATTAAGTGGGGAAAGCTCGATGTGCTTCTCTATAGACCGCTTCTATGCAGGAGAAAAACGATAACTGAGACACACAGGCAATAGATGCCGAATAGATGCCAGCGGCCACGCTCCAACCAACTGGAAAGCCATATAAGAGCTAATATGCCGGCAATAAAGCTCATTACCATTCCCAGCAGGCTTGGATAAAAGAGACCCATCATACTTGTCACACCTGACGCAGATGCATGCTGCGCCTTCAGCAATCTCCAAACTTCACGAACGATTACCGGTGGCGTAAGGACCACCGCAAGGGCAAAACTAAATTCCTCTGCTTTTCTCTTTGCGATCCCCAAAAGAAGGCCTGTTGATATGGTCGCCCCAGAACGTGAGAATCCGCGAAAAGGCAAACAAATACCTTGTATTGCTCCGATCCAACAAGAGCTCTTGAGATCCGTGGAGTCCTTCTTACTTGGATTGCCGCGACTTGTCCATCCGGCAAGAATGATGAAGACGCCAACTGCGGCAAGCGCCGCGGAGATTAAAGGCATATTCCCAAAGAGAAGCTCGATTTCGGCATGGGGCACACCTCGTAATAAGAAGTTCTCGATAAAGACCTTCAAAGATAATCCCACAATAGCCGTCATGAGTGTCGCTAGAGCAATGTGCTTCACGGAGTCCCAAAAAACTTTGCGTGAAGCAAAAAAAGTAGTCTTCCAGGATTGCCAGAAAAAAAAGATCACCGCGAACATCGTTCCCGTGTGGAGCATGACCAAAAGAAGTGTCATCTCGGGTTTTGTTGGGTCGAGCCCCATCAGTTTTTCTGCTACAATCACATGGGCGGAACTTGATACTGGCAGCAGTTCGGCCGCCCCTTGGATCACAGCTAGAATAAGTATCTGAAGTAGAGTCATTGCGTTAAACCTATTTCGTTCTGAATGTCGAGCAAACGGCCACTTTCTGTGGCACGCTGTATAAATTTTTATCGACTACCACTTGTGATCACCTGATTATAGCAAATTCTCTGCGTAAATATTTCAAGCAATTATCCGTAATGACCACCTTAAAATTTAAGTTAGTCCTCCGGGTCAGCCTGCAGTATAGGCATGTAAACTGGACTCAAATACTTGCTTTTCGATGCACTTTAATACATTATCGGAATATACGATATGGCAAGCGGAGTCAAATTCAGGGCGTACCCGAGCAGTACGCAGTCTGCAATATTAAAAGGGCTCTTCCTCTAGATTTGAGATGTTGCTGGGACGTTCACACTCAGATAATGTTCCATCGCATCGATGTGAAATAGCAATTGATTGGTAGCATTTTAATTTTTATAGGATTTGGTAAAATGAAGTATGCACAAGAGACGAATAAATATTATCCACAAGGGAATTCTTGCACTACTTGCCGTCATGGTTTCTTTGTGCGTCAATAGCATAGCTTCTGGAAGCAGTTCTGGTGCTCCGCTGCAGGATGACGGGCTGAGCCTTCTTATCAAAAAGAGGCTAATTGAATGGAAAGCCCCCTCAAGCAAAGTTGTCAGGGGAGAGAGGATATACGCTCCGGTTCTGGTGGAAAGCTTCTATAAAGGGAGAAATTACCTGCCTGCGTGGAGCCAGAATGGACATCTTATGCAGGTTGAGGCCCTGATGAGGGCGGTTGAGGAAGCATATGGCGATGGGCTGTCGCCCGATTTCTACCATCTCAGCCTCATAAGATCTCTTGTGGATAAGGTTGGGCAGGGATCAGCTCCTGACTCCAATCAATTGTCCGATCTCGACATACTCCTCACGGATGCATTTCTCACTCTGGGTTGTCACTTGTCTGCTGGGTGCATAAACCCGGTGACTATTGAAACAGAATGGTTTGCACAGAGTCTCAAGGTGGACGTTTCCTCCGTTCTTGAACAGGCGCTCAAGAAAAAACAGATACGGGAAGCCTTGATAGGACTCCGCCCCCAAAAGGATATTTACAGCAGACTCAGGCTGGCGCTTGCGCGGTACAGGGAACTCTCGTCAAAGGCTGAGTGGCCGATGGTTTCAGCCGGACCCAGCTTAAAGAAGGGCTCCAGGTCGGAAAGGGTTGTCGAATTGCGAAGGAGGCTTTCCGCTTCAGGAGATATGTCTGTCGACGAGGCAACGGTCGGGGATTTATTTGATGAGCAAGTGGAACAGTCGGTAATTATCTTTCAGAAACGCCATGGGCTCAAAAGCGATGGGGTTGTTGGCCGCGACACGCTTAATGCCCTCAATGTTCCCTTGACGCAGCGGATACGTCAAATGGAATTGAACATGGAACGGCTGCGCTGGATACTGGGCAATATGGAGGAGCGTTTCATTGTGGTCAACATTGCAAATTTTCGGCTGGACGTCATTGAAAACGATAAGTCAATCCTCTCTATGAAAGTGGTAGTAGGGAAGCCTTACCGGCGTACGCCCATATTCACGGCCAAGATGACCTATATTGTGATCAATCCTGAGTGGAATATTCCTGACAGCATTGCTCGGAAAGAAATACTGCAGAAGATTAAGAAAGACCCACACTATCTTACCGAACAAAACATTAAAGTATTTAGTGGCTGGAAATCTCAAGAACAGCAAATAGATGCAGAAAAAATTGATTGGTCAAAAATAACTGAGAAGGCGTTGTCATATCGATTTCGTCAGGAACCGGGACCTCTGAATGCCCTCGGGACCCTTAAGTTTATGTTTCCCAATAAATACAATGTTTATCTCCATGACACCCCAGCCAAGAATTTGTTCTCTGAGAATGTGCGCACCTTCAGTCATGGGTGCACCCGCATTGAAAAACCGCTTGACCTCGCGGAGTATCTGTTACGTGACGACCCTCGCTGGTCTCCGCAAGAATTGATGGCAGCGTTAGCGATGGGTACTAAGCAAATCGTCCTGATTCCTCATCCGGTGAATGTTCACTTCCTCTATCTCACGGCCTGGGTTGATGAGAGTGGCACTGTTCACTTTAGAAATGACATCTACGGAAGGGACAAGAGCCTTGATGAGGCCCTGCGCATGAAGCCTTCTCTTTCATAGCTGCGATCAATTTTACTGCGGTATCGTGCGAGTGATATCACTCAGTTTCTAGTTGTTATTTTAGTAATTGCAATTTTCCTTTTCTATTTGTCTGTATAATGTAGACTAAGCGACGATGCCGCATTCGAATGGATTGACTAAGGCGTCTCATTAGCTATTTTCTTAAGAACGTGAATAAATTCCTAATGTTTGTGCCGAAGGCCCATCCTAAAGATCCTCAAAAAACTACGGACCGCGAAAAATGCCAGTGACCGTTTGAAACCGTCAAAGTGGCCTTCTCGACTTCTGCCTTCAGCGGCCCCTTTCATCACGGAATGTATCTTTTACCAGGAAGCCCGCGCTCTAAGGAAATCGCAACTCAATCAAGAGTAGAAACGGCATTAGAAAGGGGTTAAAGGACTAGCGGTTTTTATTACAGCCGAATTCATTCCATCTCTTTTCTTAATATGTTCTTTGGCTTTTGTTTGTCGTCCCGTTGAGCGAGGATCTCCGAATCTCCTTCTATCCCAGATGACTTAGCCGCGATCACATTCACTTTGCTTCTATCCCCTTGACCTTCTTCTTCAGTTCTATCCAGTTCTTCATCTGATCTAGATTTTCGCTGAGAGACCACCAGCCGTTCTTGAAGGCTGCATAATCGGGTGCCCCGGTCATAGCAGAAGAATACCTTACGGAATTGGCGTAAAATAGCCATTGTTTTACCCACATTTTTTCTATCGTTTCATCAAAGGGATTTGTTCTGTCCTCTATTCCGGATTCCCAGGCATCTAGCTGGAGTTTCGTCGCGGCGAGGGTCATTTCGTCGGTCTCTCTTATGGTGCTTTCGAGTTTCGCAAAATGGCCATTTGTCCAGTCAATGTTGTGGCACCCGTTGCAAACGCCCTTCATCGTGTTCAGCCGCTTTTCTTGCTCTGGTTTATCGATCAGATACTCAGAGGCAGGCACTCCCGTAAAGGTTGTTGGAAGGGGCAGGCCGTCCTTATTCTTAATGATCGTTGTATTGCCGGATTTAGGCTGGGCATGGCTATAGATTAGACCGAAAAGTCTGACCCAGAGCCTCGCGCCGAAGTCATGTGTCCGTTCAGCAATCACGTTGCCTTCAGGTGAAACAATGAGGCTATTATGGCAGACAGCACAGGTTGGAGTCTTAAAGTCCTTTCCGACCGTCCAGGGAACCGAATTAAATTCCCATTCATGCTCCAGCGAGAAAAAGGTGTTTCCATGCTTGCTTTCATCATAGACATTCCAGGCAGGGACATCTGGTTCAAGATGACATTGGGCACAGGTATGGGGCTTTCGTGCGACTTCTATCGAAAAGCTGTGTCTGGGGTGGCATGCCGAGCATGCACCAATGCTGCCATCGGGGTTTTCCCTTCCGACCCCCTGACTTGGCCAGTTGGTAAGATCAGGGAACATTAACTCGCCCATCTTGGTGGTCACCTTTTTCATCCCCCTTGATTCGACCTTTGTCCCATGGCATCCCAGGCATGTCTCACGTAGGGTGTTATCCGTTGGCTTTTCCGCCGTGATCTTTCCCTGCTCCACCTTCTTGAGGCCCGTAACGGTATCTACCAACGCATGATATACAGGGTTTCCCATGAGATTTTTGAAGGCATTGGCCTTTTTGGATCCTGAGAATTGGTCGGCCTCGGCAGGGTGACAGGTCTTGCAATCATTGGGGGAGACTACGACGTTTACCTTGAAACCCATGTGCTCGAAATTGTCCCTGTGCTTCTCGGGGTTCCGGCCGTGACACTCATAACACCCTACCGCGTATCCGGAAAAATCCTCCGGCACCTTCTCCGCAGAAATCCTTCGCTGGAGTACGGGTTTTTTCATAGCATCTTCGGGTGTGGTCCTTGAATGCCTGCTCGAAAGCCAATCTTGAACGATCCCAGGAGTGACCATTTCATGACAGTCAATGCAAGCCTCTGTTTGGGGACTTAAGGGTGCCTTCCTGGTTTCTTTATTGTTTTGTGACGCATTGGCAACTGTTGCAAAAAGGACAACAACAAAGAGCGTGAAGCCATATCTAAATATCGATGCCATAGCCCCTCCAAGAGAAAATCAAATATTTTCTACAGCATATCAGGGAATTAAACCGATGTCAATTTGTATCAGCCAGTTGGCTGTAGTACCTTTCCTTATGATCTCCTTTCTTGATGAATCGGCCTCAAAACGTCACCTAGAAACTGGCACCGAGCAACTATTTGTTGTCAATTGAGTAATATTCGGACTTTGGCAGACTCGATGCATACCTTGCTAACCATTGACTCTCGGACATCTCAGTATGACATTTTCATTGTGCCGATACATATGAAATTCTCGTCTTGCAGCGACATTGTTATTAAAAAATGATACCCTTGAAGCAGGCGTCAAGTTCGCCCTCTTGTGCTAACTTGTATGAAGGAATTGAGTAAATTTTTATGCTGGGAGGTAACTCTTATAATGAGGCCGTATGAGCTTTCTGGCTTTTGAAGCCTATTCTGATGGTATAAAGGCTGTCAGATTTTTCTATCATCAACAGGAAAATAGAGAAAAATGTCGGTTTGGATGCTTCGGGAGGCTCACATTATTACATTTCTGTTACAGAAAAATTAAACGTCTGTTAAATCTTTGTTTGTCTATTGCATCCTTGGAATATCAAATGTAATATGTAGTTAATGAATAAAAAAATACTCGTAGTTGATGACGAACCTGATATTGTCGAACTTGTTTCCTATAATCTCAAGAAAGAAGGGTTCGAGGTCTCGAGTGCCTTAGACGGCGAAGAAACTCTCAAGAAGATAAAGGCCGTGAAGTTCGACCTCGTTATTCTTGACCTGATGCTTCCGGGCATGCAGGGCGCGGAAATCTGCCGCATCATAAGAAATAATCCGGAAACGCGCAGCTTACCCGTTATCATTCTCACCGCTAAGGGAGAAGAGATTGACAAGATTGTCGGCCTGGAAATCGGCGCCGATGACTACGTGACCAAACCCTTCAGCCCTAAAGAGCTGGCGGCGCGCGTTAGGGCAGTTTTGAGAAGAGCTAACGGAAAGCCTCCCAAGGAAAACACGATCCGCATCAAAGATCTCATCATTAACCTGGAGAGTTACACAGTTTCTAAGCGCGGTTTGACACTGGATCTTAGCGCCACTGAATTTAGGCTTCTACTCTACCTTGTTCAAAAGAGAGGAAAGGTTTTCAGTCGGGAGCAACTGCTTGACGCTGTGTGGAAGGATGAAGGACTTGTCGAACCGAGAACTGTTGATGTGCATATCAGGAGGCTTCGTACCCAGATTGAAGATGATAGCTCGAATCCTGTCTACATTAAAACGAAAAGAGGCATCGGCTATTACACGGATGTAGACCTATGAGAAGGAGCAAGGGCATTTCTTGAACTCTATCAGTAAGAGAGAGTTAGCGCCTGATGTGAGAATGTGCGTCGGTTCTCAAAGGCTCAGTCCTGAGAGAACTGATAAGGTCAACGGATTTGTATCATAATCCTTTTATTCGACGAAGACCAGACTCCGTATCCCCGGCTTATTCCCCTCAGATTATGTCTTTATTGGTTCAGTGGCTAAGGAAAGAATCGTATGAATGTCCCATAAATAAAGCTTAAAGGAGAGACGCCGATGAAGAAGACGTTCGTATTGGATACCAATGTGCTGATCCATGATCCAACTTCGCTTTTCAAGTTCGGTGATCATGACATCGTAGTACCTTTCACCGTCATAGAGGAACTTGACAGGCACAAGAAAGGGCGAGGGGAGATTGCGACATCAGCACGACAGGTACTGAGAACGATAGACGAATTGAGAGAAGGAGGCTCGCTTTCCTCCGGCGTTAGAATTCCTTCCGGAGGCACCATCGCAGTCAGCTTGCCGTCAGAAAATGGGCATCGAAAGTCCTGCACTAACGGAGAAGATGACAACCAGATCATAAAGACGGCTCTGAGTATAGCCGAAAAGCTACCGATAAGCCCTATGGGCGATCCGGCTTCTGTAGTCCTCGTTTCCAAGGACACCGCAGTGAGGATCAAGGCGGAATCGCTTGGCATCAACGTTGAGGACTACATGGGCGACAAGACATCTCTTTTCCAAAAGTATGGGAGGGTGCTTACAAACGGGGATAACACAAATGGCGTAACCTCTGTTAGGTATTTGGAATCCAACGACAGTATATATAAAATGACCGGGTCCGACAATTTAAGGCCAGTAAAAAGAGCCAAAGAAAGAATGGGTATCTCCCCCAAAAACGCGGAACAGGAGTGCGCTCTGGATGCCCTTACAGACCATGAGATTGAAATTGTTGCACTCACAGGAAACGCAGGGACCGGCAAGACACTCCTTGCCCTTGCGGCAGGCCTCCACCAAACTTCACAGATAGTTAAGAAAACATCGTTCTATGAACAGGTGATCGTTTCGCGTCCTATCATGCCAATGGGAAGAGACATAGGGTACCTCCCCGGCGATATTGAGGAAAAGCTCACGCCCTGGATGCAGCCGATTTTCGATAACCTTGAAGTGATCCTGAACACTCCAAAGGGCCTCATCAAAGACAATGCCAACATATCAAAGATAAAAAGCTATCAGTATCTGATGGATGCAGGCTTGCTGCAGGTGGAACCCCTGACTTACATCAGGGGCAGGAGTCTTCCAAAACGGTATTTTGTAATCGATGAGGCCCAGAACCTGAGACCTCTTGACGTAAAAACCATTGTAACAAGGTGCGGTGAGGGAACAAAGATTATTTTTACGGGAGATCTGGACCAGATTGACACACCCTATCTGGATAAGATGAGTAATGGACTCTCATACCTGATCAGTCGATTCATCAATGAAGAGAATTTCTGTTTCCTCAATTTCAGTCGCAGTGTGAGGTCTCGACTGGCGGAACAGGGGGCAAGACTGTTATAGCGGCAGAGTGAGGAAGTATGTCCTTTTATTATTTTCTTGACTTAATAGTTTAGTAGCTATACAATAAATTATGGACAGAGAAAAGGTGT
>JBKQMP010000010.1:0-27398 GCA_052146665.1 Dissulfurispiraceae bacterium | reverse complement strand
GGTCTCGACTGGCGGAACAGGGGGCAAGACTGTTATAGCGGCAGAGTGAGGAAGTATGTCCTTTTATTATTTTCTTGACTTAATAGTTTAGTAGCTATACAATAAATTATGGACAGAGAAAAGGTGTGCGGACAACTCATGGAGCTATTTATCCTAGCGGTAAATAAATATAATGCTCTTGAGAAGATGCCCCTTACGATTAGCAGAAGACACAACCTCTATCATTCCGAAAGGCACATTCTTGACAAAATAGGTGCTTATCCGGGCTTGAACATTACCGACTTTGCCAAGGCCCTCGGTGTCACAAAAGGGGCGGTCTCACAGATTGTAAAAAAACTTGAAAATAAAGGTGTTATTAGACGTTATAAAAGCAGTGATAACGATAAAGAAGTCTTCCTTAAACTTACTCCGGTCGGGCGGGAGATCTACAGGAAACATGAGAAGACAAATGAGGAAACTATCAGGCCTCTTATTGCGGAGCTGAAGAAGTATCCTGATGATAAGATAGATTTTCTCATTACCATGTTTACGTGGATCGGAGAATATCTTGATCGGGGCGGGAAACAAACGAAAGACCACAAATAAAGTGTGCTCTCTTTTTTTGCGTATATAGTTTAGTAACTAAACTAATCTGGGGAGGTTTTCTATGACTGTCATCAATATGCGTCCGCCAAGGATTGCGATGCTGTTCACAGGTATTGCGGCAACACTGCACTTAATTCCTGAAATATGGGACGGCTACCGTTTTTCCATGCATTGGGTCGGGATATCGCTTGGTCTCATAGGATTATTCACTATGATGTGGGCTTGGTTATTATTCAAAAAACGAAATGTAGCCATTTGCCCTACAGCGAAAACAGCTATCTTGATCACTCAAGGACCGTATCGCTTCAGTCGTAATCCCATGTATATGGGCATGATCCTTATCCTCTTAGGGCTTGCGATTTACGTTGGTACCCCACCTTTTTATTTATCGACAATCGCATATTTTGCAATCATCAATTTCATCTTCTGCCCTTATGAGGAAGACAAACTTTACAATTCTTTCGGCAACGACTACATCAAATACAGGAACCGCGTACGGCAATGGATATAACCGGCATCTGCCTTTCAACGCCACACCTTCAATATTTTCTCATATTCTCTGTGCATGAGCTCTGAGGACACTATGAAATCGGCAGTAGCCCGATTGCAGGCGGCTGGGATATTATATACCACTGCAATTCTAAGCAGAGCCTTCACATCGACATCGTGAGGCTGGGGTTCAAGCGGGTCCCAAAAAAAGATGAGGACATCGAGGTCGCCTTCCGTTATCTTCGCCCCTATCTGTTGATCTCCGCCCAGCGGTCCACTTTTGAAACGGTGTATCGGCAGCGACAAGGCTTCGGATAACATTCCTCCTGTAGTCCCCGTTGCATATAGTTCATGTTCCTTGAGCACCTCTCGATTGAATTTCACCCACTCTACAAGATCTTTCTTTAAATTGTCATGTGCTATCAGTGCGATTCTCTTTTTTTCTTTCATTATCAGGTCCCTTCTATTTAAAAAAGATTTACTTTTCCTTTATCCGAATTGGAAAAGTCGCTGAAACTTAATGAACCCCTTTCCTATGAAGAACATAGCAAAGGGGTTCAAAGACAACAAGTCTGGCAAGCCGCTGAACGCTATCCGTACCGTTAGACGATCAAAGATGTTTGAATCGAGGCATCCTCAAGCTGTTTCCGTTACCGACCCTGGGTGCGCCTGATGTCGACATAAAATCAGGTGTTCTGCTTCGAGCCAGTGATCAAGGTCACTGCCTTCCACTCTGCCGCTATTCTCATAAAGCTCGTACGCAAGATTTTCTATCTGGCTGTGAATGTCCATTTTCTTCACCTCCTTTCAGCACTCGTTTGCGTTCTATAATACAGGGCCGTGATTACATCATCATGACGTTTGCATGAAATTCATTCAGTCCACTGCCTCCTGGAGGATTTGTGTTTGTGCTCGACAGCGTTACTACTTTGACAGTTTGTCTGCCGGGAAATATCAGAGTGCTCAAGAACTTAAGGAATTTGACCTATATATTTTTTGAGATAGGAAATCCTCCTAATATGAAGATTTCATTTTCAGTAAGGGCTTCCCCTTTACTTCGGGGGACTAGCGCTAAAAGAAGTCGCGGATAGAAAAAATCTTGACTTTATTAAAAAGCTCTGGTATCAAAATGTTATATCAAGGAAGTAGCACCTTTGAGGAAAGGAGTTGTGCCATATCTGTCTAGGTTGGAACAAAGGCATTTGTGAGTTGGCTATATCGAGCAGGAAGTAATACAGAGTATCGATTAGAGGGTCTGCTGGCGGTAAATTGGGAAAATTGAATGGTAGTCGTTTTCCCTTTCTTTGATTCAACCGGCGTGGCATAGAGCAAAGTTGTATAGAGTGGTCGTTTTCCGGCATGCGGTTAGCAGATGCTTGTAATAGACTAGAAGTTGTTCATGTCCGTTTATGACAGCCACATGACAAAAATTTAACCTGATTGTCATAATCTTGTAACAAAATGATGGTATATTTATTAGTGAATAGGAGGCGGGCATGTATCGAAGAAGTGAGACAATGTGTCAGTACCTTAAAGGAAGCAATGAGGGAGCCCGGTGTGGTGTTGTCAGCACATTGATTAGAGATATCGAAGACGCCGATATTAGGCTTTGTATGAATAGACACCATGAGGCGTGTTCTTATTATATGTTCGCACTGCGAAAGTGTGTACTCACAATGATGGCGCCGGATGTTGCGTTAGGCACAACATGCGAGTGATAACGAAACAGCAACAGGCATTAAGTAAAAGAAAGACAACAGATGCCGAGACGACAACTGATGAGATTAGATGTCCATCTTGTGAAACTTATGCATTGTACAAAAATGGGAAAGCATGGACAGGAAAACAAAGGTTTCTGTGCTTAATGTGCGGGAAACAGTTTACACTGAGCGCTTCGAGAGCGACGCTAAAGGGCAAACCAATTTGTCCTGAATGCGGTAAACACATGAACATCTATATGTTAGAAGGTGACATCGTGCGTTTTAGATGTTCAGGCTATCCGGAATGCAAAACATATAAGAAATACAGAATGAAGGAGGCGTGAGATGAGTTATTACATCCATAACGTGCCCGGGAGGTTGAGGGTAAAAACCCCTATCGTAAAGAAGAATAAAGATGCTGCTGATGAAATCAGAAAGACATTGAGCACGATGAGCGGCATTGCTACTGTTGATATTAATCTCACAACGGGCAGCATCCTTATCAATTACAACCCAAAGACCATACAATATAAGGATATTGTGAGCACTCTCCAGAGACGAGGTTACTTTGACATGTCAAGAGCCATTACTAACGACCAATATATCGTGCGAGCCGCCTCTCAAGCAGGCAATGTTGTAGGAAAAGCTCTTCTCGGTACTTTTGTCGAGAAGGCCCTGGAGGGATCGGCACTCTCATTGCTTACCTTATTGATTTAAAGAGCTTATTTATTTTCTCATCCCTCTATTGAAGGATCCTCATAAGGATTATCTCATTATTTATCACCCACCTTTTTATCGCTTTAAAAGACAAGAAGTTCGAACAGCTGACCTGTATTTTCATAGCAGAGCGCTTCAAGAAGTATGACGCCATGCAGAGACCATGGAGCAGATACCATACTGGCTTGGTAAAATAATAAATAGCGGGACGGGTTTATGACATAGGTAAAAAGCTTTGCAGCATTGGCGCTGGGGATGACCGCCTGGTCCTATCAGGCAATAAGTCACAGATAGCCTTTGCGGCGCAGCGAGAACAAAGTGCGAAAACGGCAACCAGACCACTCGCCGGCAATCTTTGAGTTTCAGCCCACTGCCTTATTAAGTGTCTATAAAACGCTCATACAATCCGTGCCTCTCAGGTAAAAGCAAAAAGACTTGTTATCAAGACTCTATCGGATCAACCGAGTTTTCACACTATGCATGAAAAATGCTTTTTATCAACCTGCACCCTATCATCTGCAATCTTCTGCTATCTAGCATAACAAGGATTCGTCACAGCATCATTAATGGGGATAAAAGAATTACTAGTTCCCATAGCTTGAATTATCGCATAGGTTTAGGTTGGGAAAAATCGCGGGGGAATCACGGAAAAAATATAAACAGATGTCGCAAAACTCGACACAGGTGTATCACAGTGTTATCACCCCTGGGAAGCTATGGGAACGTTAGCGATGTCAGCGCTTTTTAATTGCCAGTATTTTGTTAATCGTGCGCATGCCCTCTGAGATCGTAGTAACAAGATTAGGTCAATGAGGTTTCTTTCCGGTAACAGTTTCTGCAGCTCTCGTCATGCGAGGGGACGCATTTATGCCCCTTATAAAGGTAACACAATGCTTTCCTGTCCTTTATACGGCTGAATACCCACCTATAGTACTGATCCTGCAGGTCTTTTATATCAGGCTCTTTCATTTCCCTCACCTCCTATAAATGAATCTAACTCATCAATTTTAATATCGTCGTGATTACCTTATCATTAAGATCCTATTAAAACAGTGTGAAGTTTTGCACCTCGATCCAAGTAAAGGATCTGCGCCGTTTTCTCTAAAGTGTGCGCAGACTTATTGCAGGAATAATCGATCCTAAGGAGGCAGGCGAAGCAACCTAGCAGGCAAGCATGCTCTATTTCTTTTTTCTGCCAATGTGGTCAGATAGCCACACGGCGACTTGACGGTAATCTGTAGCGCCCTTAGATTTAGGCGCGTAAAGGAAGATCGGCTGCCCGAGCCCTGGGGCTTCGGCAATTGCGACATTCTCCCGGACAAACGGTGAAACCTTCCCGGGGAAAAGTTTTTCAAGCTCATCCGTTATTTTTTGGTGAATCCTACGCCTTGGGTGGGCCCGGCAAGGTATTATCGCTTCGACATCAAGGTTCAAATGATCATTCCCAAAAAGTGCGAGGGCATCCATCATTTGGTTCAGGCCGCTCAACGCTAAATAGTTTGCTTCAACAGGAATGACTACGTGTCTGCTCGCCCAGAGGGCTGTCATGGTAAGAATCCCCAAACTAGGGGGACAATCTATGATAACCTTCTCCCAATCGCCCTTGGTCTCTTTCAAACAACGAAACAGGAGTTCCTTCCCCAGTGCCCCGGTAAATCTCTGTCTGGCAGCGGCCAACTTTGGCCCTGAAGGGACCACATCCACGCCCTTCACTAGGGTTCTTACGATAGGTAATGCCATTGTCTTCTGCAAAGCATTCAGGAGGTCGTCCCCGCTATTTTTTACTCCATAAGACATGCTCGCACTTCCTTGAGGATCGAGATCAATAAGGAGAACCTTTTCCCCTGTCTCTGCCCAACAAGCGGCAATATTCACCGCGGAAGTGGTTTTCCCGACACCACCCTTATGGTTCGCTACCGAGATTATATGCATCGAGTCTTTTCTCCTTAGCTGATCGGCCTAATAATCTACGCAATCTATGTCGACTGTGCTCCTCTTTGTCAGATCCTCGGGAAGATATTTATTGGAGTTCTTCCCTTAGTGTCGGTCCTTTATCCTTTTATCTCCTGGATTTTATCAGTTAGCTCCCAAGGCAGTCCCATATCCATTCTCCCCACATGACCATATGTGGCGAGCTTCCTGTAAAATCCTCCTTTCAAGATCGATGGAAGGTATCTCAGGTTAAAGTGCTTCATGATTCCCGCCAGGCGGAAATCAAAATGTTTCTCAACAAGGTCCGCTATCTTTTCATCAGGGACTCTTCCCGTTCCAAAGGTCTCCACCTGAATGCTCACAGGCCTTGAGAGACCAATGGAGTAGCTGAGTTGTATTTCGCATTCAGCGGCAAGCCCCGCAGCCACCACATTCTTTGCTGCATAACGGGCCGCATAAGCGCCTATTCTGTCTATACGCGTGGGATCTTTGCCGCTCAGTGCCGCACCGCTATGTCTTGAGTATTCCCCGTAGGTGTCGATAGCATTCTTCCTTCCCGTCAGTCCGGAATGGACCGAAGGCCCTCCCACGATGAAGGGACCATCGGGATTTATGAAAACTCTTGTGCCTCTATCCGGCTTGATTTCCTCGTCCATAAAAACAGCATCTATTACTGCCTGCCTAATGTCGTTTTCCAGCGTTATTAAATCAGGCCCTCCGCCTTCTGATGACCTTTCCTGGCTGGCGATTACCGTTATGCTGTGAATCCTTGACGGTCTGCTATTTCTGTATTCAACGCCTACTTGGGTCTTCCCGTCAGGTGCTAGGTAGGGCAGAATTCTCTGGAGCCTCGCGGAAGTCAGCTTTCTTGCCAACCGGTGGGCCAGCCAAATAGGCAGAGGAACAAGAGAAGAGGTCTGATTGCAGGCAAATCCAAAGGCAGTAACCTGATTGCGTACGAGAATGGAATCCATCTGCTTTTCTGTTAGTTTGCGCTCATCAAAACAGTATTGCTCCTCGTGAGGCAGATCCTTGAGACTCGTCAAGATGCTGCAAGTCTTGGAATTAAAACTATATTGGTCATAACCGATCTGGTTAATGACCTGCCTTGCGATATTAGGAAAGTCCACGCTGGCGCTGGATTCGAACCTCGCAGCAATGAAGATGATAGCCGTAGACACAGCGCATTCGGCAATGATCCTCGAGTAGGGATCTTGCTGAAGAAAGTGGTCAACTATGGCGTCACTAATTTGATCGCAGAGCTTATCAGGATGGCCTTCTGTGACCGACTCCGACGTAAAGATAAAGTCTCTTTTCATATGTTTGACCTCTTCGGGATTTTTTTTGTACTTTCATTCACCAACAACGGGACAAGAGCGCTACCTCCGATGACAAAGCCATCAAATATGCTGATTGGAGCTATCCCCAGGAGACTTCTCAGTCCCGGAACAACCATTGCAAGAAGTTGGACCGCAAAAGAACCCCCAAGGGCCATATTGAGGTACCTGTTCGGTGGCAGTTTCTCGCTGCTGAATATGCTGTGTACTTCCGAACGACAACTTACCGCATGAAGAAGCTGTCCGGTGGTAAGGCTCAAGAACGCCATGGTGCTCGCCTTCTGACCGATGCCGTATTTCGCTATGCCGTAGCCATATGCTCCGAGAGCTCCAGCCGATAGTATCCCCGATTCAAAGGCGATCCTCTTGAAGTCCGATGTCTTTACGATGGGCACATCGGGATTTCGCGGTGATTGAGTCAGCACATCGGGTTCCGGAGGCTCTAAAGCAAGGGCGAGACCGGGGAAGATATCCGATATGAGGTTGATCCATAAAAGTTGGATGGCACTCAAGGGCTGTCCAAGACCCCCGGCAATGGCTGCAAACATAACCATGATCTCGCTGAGATTTGTTGATAAGAGAAAATGTACTGACTTTCTGATGTTGTTATATATAGTTCTGCCCTGACTTATGGCGATAATCATTGTTTGGAGGTTATCGTCTTCAAGAATGACATCTGCAACTTCGCGTGCAACGTCTGTCCCTGTGTGCCCCATGGCAATGCCTATGTTTGCAGCTTTCAGGGCAGGACCGTCGTTGATGCCGTCACCCGTCATCGCCACAATTTTTCCTGCCTGCTGCAGTGCCTGAACTATCTGGAGCTTGTGCGCGGGGCTGACTCGGGAAAAGACGTGCACTCGTTCACAAAGAGCTTTCATCACTTCAGGATCAAGATCTGCCAGGTGCGAAGAATTGAGGATCTCGAGTTGACCACCCTTGCTCAGGTCCAATTCCTTCCCTATGGCGTATGCTGTTGGACTTTGGTCACCGGTAATCATGACGGTATCTATCCCGGCCTGGTGAAAGAGGCTGATCAGATCCTTTACCCCTTTTCTCACAGGGTCAGCCATGCCAATGAGTCCCAGCCAGATAAAGCCATCGGGTTTATATTCTTGCAACGCGATACCGCTATCCTCTTCAAATGAATAGGCCATGCCGAGAACCCGAAGTGCTTCCCCAGCCATACGCTCGTTTTCAGTCTCAATCGCGGTTCGATCATCATCTGTCAGAGGCAGTTTATTCCCACTATTGATGCGCCATTTGCACAGTGAAAGCACTTCTGACGGACTCCCCTTTAGCGCCACTATCCTGCCATGATTGGGGAGGCTGTGCTCGGTGCTCATGAAGTTACGCTCCTCGGACCGATGCGTGATATTCCGGAGAGGATATTTTTCCTTCAGACCGAGGACATCCACTCCTGCGCTTAATGCCATTTGCACGAGGGAATTCTCCGTCGGGGAACCGCGAAGCACATGCTTTCCTTCCTCCATGCTAATTTCAGACTCGTTACAGAGAACAGATATATGGATGAGTTTCAATAACTCTTCGCTGGAATATGGATTCACGGGTCCGTCTTTTCCTATGAACTTTCCTTCAGATATCCGGAGGCGCTGCATCTCCGTATATAAAGCAACGGTTGACATCCTGTTCATTGTTATCGTGCCTGTCTTATCAAGGCAGATAGTCTGGATAGATCCGAGTGTCTCCACAGCTTCAAGATGCCTAATAAGGACATTCAGTTTTTTCATGCGCCTTATGCCAAGGGCGAGAGTCGTTGTCGCAACGGCGGGAAGTCCCTCGGGAACAGCGGCGACTGCAAGGGATATCGAGGTCTTCAGCATCTGGAGAAAACCATACCCGCGAAGGAGTCCGATGAAAAAGACGATACCGCAGACGCCGCTACAGATGAAAACGAGTTGAGTACCCATTCTATCCAGTTGGCGTTCCATAGGCGTTTCAGGGGCAGTTGCTTCCCCCACAAGGATCTGTATCTTGCCTATTTCTGTAAATTTCCCTGTGGCGACGACGACAGCCAGTCCCTGTCCTCCCGTGACAAGTGTTCCCATGTAGACCATGTTCGTCCTGTCGCCCAGGGGGATGTCCGTCTCCGAGATCGGCAGGAGAGTTTTCATTACAGGCATACTTTCTCCTGTAAGGGCAGATTCATCTATGCTCAGGTACTTTGTTTCTACGAGTCTCGCATCGGCAGGGACATAACTGCCAGGTCTGAGAATGATCAGGTCTCCCGGCACAAGATCTCCTGCGCTTATTTGTATCGGCACCCGATCGCGAATTGCCGTTGCAATAGGCCTCACGAGACTTTTCAGTGAATTGATCGTTTTTTCAGTCTGGCTTTCTGTCGTGTACCCTATCGCAGCATTTATCAACACGACCCCGGCTATTACCACCGCGTCCACTAGTCCGCCCGTAATGATCGAGACGCCTGCAGCGGCTCCAAGGAGGGCAACAGGAAGTGACTTGAATTGATTTATGAAGATGCTCAGCCCTGAACGCGGTACAGCCTCAGGTAAGACGTTGGGACCATATTTCTTGAGGTTTGTTCCAACAAGGTCGCTTGATAATCCTGAAATTCTTGAGGTGCCAAAAGATCGGACAATGTCTGTTTCCTCCATTCGGTGCCACTGCTCAACCCTCTGATCTTCTGACTGGATGATGCTTTGTCGTAATTTTCTTCTGCTCTTTGGCGCTACATCTTTTATTCTTGCTAGCGGGGCAACTAATGGAAGATTGACGCCGGTTAAAGGTCTGTCTCCATGTATGTTATTTTGACTGTAAGTCCTCTGCTCCGAAAAAGCGGCAGGCGGCTGCGGAGAGCCATATTTTTTCTTATACGAGCTGACGACTTCCGCGATAAAGGAAACAAGGTCATTGGGGGTATTATCTGAGTTGTAAAGTACCAATACCTTGCCGGTAAGGGGATTAGCAAAACAGCGCTCGATCCCCTTTTCGGAAGATAGCTTTGATTCAATCTCTTGTTTGAGTATCTCAGATCGATAGAGCCCCTCTACTTTGAACCGAGTCCTTCCTTTAACGGCAGCATGAACTACCTGGACCAAACCTTCCTATGCCCTCCTTTTCCCCTTCATTTTTGTTGAAGGTCCCGATGTCTTGGCTTCAGAGGCTGGTTTTATCTCACGGGTTGACATAGAAGATTGTCTCGGCTTCGGCAAAGCTGCGCTCGCTATATCCTTTACCCCTTCCACAACGCCCACGAGCATGTCTTTAACAGCCTTGACAGCAGTGTTCCCGATGGTGCCTGCTGCCTCAATCGCTGCGCCTACCGCCACTCTCGCGACATCTTCCACATTCCCGCCCACTTCCTTTGTCGCTTCAAGCACCCCATCAACTGCCCTTCTTGCCACCATGGCGACATCTGCTCCGATTTCCGCCGCCCCCTTGACGGCCCCTTGAACCGTCTGGCTGGCGACGGTGACAATATCACCGCCCAGATCGCTCACCCCCATGACCACACCTTTGGCAACGCTCTTAGTGCTTAAAATAAGGCCTGTGCCTACTTCCTCGGTTGCCTGAATTGCGCCCTTTACGACGTCTTTCGAGATGATCACTGCCTCACTCGCCACAGCACCGGTGGCCCTCAGTGTATTTGAAACCGTATTCCTCACGAGACTGACAATTTCTGCCTCGATCTCATTAATACCCTTTAGACTGCTGACAACACCATCTTTGACGGTTGTCCCTGCCTTTCCGATACCCTTTCCTACATCTGACATTGTGCTGCTTTCTAGATTTTTTGCCGACATCTTTAGCCTCCTTGGTCAAGGGTTACTAAATACCTGGCCAACGCCATTCGTCCCTTGGTTATATTATTTGATACTGACAGAGATATAAGCTACTATAAAATAAGTGTATAACCCAAAGGTTACAGCACGATCAATAGCGGATTACATTTTTATTTATATACGTTATGACGGTACGCTGCTTGATTTTAATAAGATGTTTAATGCATACCAAAAGGCACCATACCATGGCAGTGCAGTAAGATTGCCCATGCTGATCTGGTAGATTCCTGCCCCAAGGAGTATGAGAAATGCGAGCCCCGCTATGTCTATCTCGCCCCCGGTAAACGTCTTTAGGTGAGCATCCATCCCTTTAAAGGTTCTTGATATCCGCTGTTGCAAGCCGGCCGGATAGCCATTCAATTCTTGAAGGCTGAAAAGATTATTGGCGGCGGCGAATTCAGCAATTGTTCTCACATCCATGCCGTGGACGAGGAGCACACTGCCCGTTAAAGGATTTGTTTCGACAGTTCTTACACCTTCAATACCCAAAAGTCGTTCTTTTAATGAGGTAAAATATCCCTCCGCTCCCTTTTTTGAAGGTATTTTCACCCTCAGCCTGCCCATCGTTTGATGGCTTATGTAAGCATTGGGGAGCATCAGGCGTTCTGTTCCCCTTCAGGCGAAGCCGCAGTCGACGCGCTCTGCTGTGCCTCTGCTATCTCGGCCTTTGCCTCAGCAACCAGATCTTCAACGACTTCCCCCACTTCTGCAAACGTCTCCTTGCTTCTTTCATAAAGCATAATGCTCCCTTTAATTGCAGCCTTCGCCGCAGGTTTAGCGACCCCTGCAATAACGGGGAGTATGGCGGGCGCAAGGATAGCGGCGCCTATGCCTATCGCGAGGCCAGTGACAATATTTCCTTTAAGTATATCATCAAAAAGTGCCATACGAAACCTCCTTCTCTTTGGATACTCTTACCTTATCACTAATATATGCCATCGTCTACGAGTTTTTTCATTACTTGCCTACAAATAATCAAGATGTAACGTTCAATTAATAACGATGTAACAATTATGTGATTAACTAAGCCTATAGACAGAAATTCAAAGGACGTTTGCTTATGATTCAGTACAGGATAGCACACCATGTTCCAGGGCGCATTAGGATTGAGGTTCCATCACTAAAAGGACTGACGTTCGAGGTCCTGGAGGGCCTGTCCCGCTTGACGATCCCGTGCGGCATAGAGGGGATAAGTCCGAACCCTTTGACAGGCAGTCTTGTGATTAAATATAACCCGGCAATAATTGACATCATGGTTTACCTTGAAGAAATCGCCGCTGACAGAACGCTCCAGGAGGTGCTGCTGAAAGGAGACGGTTGTGAATGACGCGGTTCATGGAACATCCTTGCAGGGAAAACAAAAAATGCCCGAATTACAATGCCCATTTTTTGAAATGAAAAACATTTTTAAGGCATCTCCTTCCCTCCTCAATTCAGCATATTTTTTCTGCGGAATACAACGTTAAAGATGCCCGTTAGTCATACGGGAAAGGTGTAAACCTAAGAGACTGGATATTTTGCGGCAGAAGTCCCGCATCAGAACGTGGAGGATATCATGCAATGCCCTTATCTAAAACTGTGGCAGGTTGAAACATGCAAGATCGATAAGACGCTATATGTGCCGAGCGTTTTTCAGCTCCAGGAATACTGCAAGACAAAAGGGCATGAGAAGTGCCCTTTCTTTGTTCAAAGTTTAATCGAGGAAGAACAACTCAAGGGTCAGCACCGCCTACGAGAATATGCATGATGCACCCGCCTATTTTTGGTGAATGCTGTTACGCTTGTGGGAGCAGATCAGCGCTGACTCTATCAAGATAGTAAGACCTTAGGGACCATCATTTGGGAATTGCCCGACATTGTTCGCAGTTGCGTTCCGTGATGAAAAAAGTACTGAAGACATGGGACTCCCGCAGTATCTGGATGCTGCCCAGCTCAACAATTTTATCTTCTGCGGCTTCAGGCTCCTCGATATTCAAAAAAGTACAAGCCCCTCTTCTTCTCTCTCTTAGACGTCATCAGACATCGAGAGCGGTGGTTTTCCATTGTTGATCATATGGCTTTTACAATCATTATGCTGTTTGGCGCCTACCTGTATAGCCCATTGAATGTGTCTGTCTTAATTATCCGGTACTAATAAAGTGTCATAGAAGGCCCCAGCCTCAAACGAAGGTAGCCAGTCGGAACCAGTGCTTGCGATAAAGGCTGTTTTCAAATCCTGACTTTATCACCCGCCGCCAGTTCGTCATATGCGCTTACTACAGCGCTGCTGGTTCCGTAAAAAGCTTCTTTCCCGATCAGACCGGTCAGCTCATATCTGTCCAACTCGGCCTTGACGGGGTCAATAACATCGCAAAAGACAAGCCGGATTCCCTGGCCCTTCAGAATGTTATATATATCACGAAGTGTCGCTGCTGCTGTGTAATCAATATCTGCTACAGCTGAGGCCTCGATACAGAACCAGGCCAGAGGAGGGCTGGCCCGATTGGCTAGCCCGTGAACCTGCTCCGAGAATTGTTGAACGTTGGCGTAGTACATCGTGTGGGCAAATCGATATATCAGGAGCCCGGGCCGAACTTGTTCCGGTGCATTCACGGGCAGCAACCGCCAGCCTCCCGTGTTATCAGGAACTATCACGGCATTCTTCGACCGGTAACTCCTCCTCACATGCTCGATGAGTGACAGCACCATTGCAAGGATAATGCCCTGCTCCACATCGACGAAGACCACTACAACGGCTGTAACCAGAGCCACGAGGAACTCCGACGGTCGCTGGGCCCGGATCTTGCGCATCTCTTTGACATCAATCAGTTCCACGCCAATCAGGAAGACTACGGTTGACAGGACGGCACTTGGTATATTAGCCAGTGGGCCTGTCAAGAACAGCAGCACTAGGAGCACAATGAAGCTCGTGATGATCTGTGACAACTGGCTGCGACTGCCTGCGCTGTCGACCATTTGAGTCTTGGTAGGGCTGCCATTGACAACGAAGGTCCCGGACAATGCGGCGCCAATATTGGCCAGACCTAGGCCAACGAGGTCCATGTTTTCGCTGAAGCGCTCGTGGTAACGGGCCGCATAGGCCCGCGATGTGGCTGCGCTTTGGGCCAGAATGACTACGAACATCGAAAAAGCAATGGGCATCAGTTTCAGCACGATGTCCTTGTCCAAATGGACATGGGGCAGGCCTATCTTCGGCAGGCCGCTGGGCACATCGCCAAGCACGTGAACGCCATGGGCAGGCAGGTTAAGCGTCCATCCTGCAACAATGGCTCCAACTACAGCAATCAGGGCCCCAGGGATCTTTTTTGAGATCTTTCTAGATCCAACAATAACGATCAGTACGGCTGCAGAGAGAGCTACAACGTACAAATTCGTTTGTCCGATCTGTCTCAGATCGCCTATGATCTTCTCGATCGTACCATGCCCTCCTCCCGGAAGACCAAGCATACCCGAGATCTCGCCGATTGCGATCTGGACCCCAACGCCCGTCAGAAAACCGATGAGCACAGTGTGCGACAGGAAATCCGCGAGAAACCCTAGACGAATGATACGGGCAATGAGCAGGTAAACCGCTGACAGGAACGCAAGGACGCCAGCCAATGCCAGCCACTCAGCCGACCCAGATGCAGCCATGCCGGTGAGGCCGCCGGTGAGAATGGCTGCTGTGGCAGAATCAGCGCCAACTACCAAATGCCGGGAGGACCCGAACAGCGCGAAAAGTGTCATCGGGATGAGCATGGTGTAGAGCCCCGTGATCACCGGGGTGCCGGCAATCTTCGTGTACCCCATTACCTCAGGGATGGCAAGTGCGGCCAACGTGAGGCCTGCGACGACCTCGGTCGGCACCTGAGACCCCTTGATTGGCAAAAGCCCCTGCAATAAGGGTAGCCGCGCGCCCTGTGCCTCTGTCCTGGCTTTTATCATTGCAGCCCCCGTTTATTTCTGTCAGCCGGTCTGTTCTGATGGGTTAAACAACTAATCGTTCTCCTCCTTCATTGTGTATTTCCTGAATGTTTTGCATTGCGGATAGCATGAGCATCGAAAGCGGATAACGTCACCATCTAACCTATAAAGGTTCATATGCCTTCCGCACTTTGGGCAGAGCGGTTTGCCTTTGAGAGTCACCCTTTGAGGATTACTGGTAAACTGTTTCCCGCACATTATACAGAGAAATCTCTGCTTGCCCACCCATGTCTTTCCATTCTTATAAAGAGCACGGCCGTTGCAACGGGGACAAATCTCGTTTACTCCTCTTTCAACTTTAGGCGTCATTTTTTTCTCAAGGAATGCGGTTTGGCCAAAAAGTATCTACCATCACACTCTGATCATCCTTGTTGAGCAGGTGAAAAGGCACCGTCTCTTACGTCCCCAATACCGTTGGAGCGGTGGTCACTGCCTCGAGTTTCCTTACCTGCTTTTCCCCCAGCCAGCTCCAACTCCTAACGAGTACCATGGTGGCAACTAACATCGAGAGGAACAAGCTGATGCCAAAAAAAATCCCAGCGAATCCGGGCTGTTGATCATCCAATGAAAATTCATTCCGAGGTAGCCAGTAAGTATGACGAGAAGGTGCAAGAAGTGTGGTGCCTCCATAGTTGAGATAACATTTTTGCATATGCTGCGTGCTCGATCTATTAAACTGCCGCCAGCGGCGTGGATTGGAGAAGTCACGAGCTTGCAATATTAGAATATTTAAGTCTCCCTTCAATAGCAGTTTGCAACCCTCACGTGTTCAACTGGCATGTAGGAGATTCAAACTCAGCACTACAGGACGGCAAGGAGTCGGTGTGCTTAACAACCGCTGCATAGTATCTTCACCCGATGAAGCAAATACGTGAGCGTCTACTAAGGCACCTACTGCAACCCTAGGGAACTGGTGTCACAGAGAATGCCTCTTGAATGGCGTTCAGTGCTTTCCTTGCAAACTCCATCTCCGGAATGTCTGGGCTATAGCAAATGATTACAGAAGCCGCACCAGTGCTGACACGGATGCTCCTGACGTTTTCTACCGATTCCAAAAGCGACTGCAGCGCACTGGCGTACGCCTTGTCTGTCTTCAAGCGTGGAAGCCTCAGTCGAATGCGCCCCCGGGTCTGGTGCAGGATGCTCGCAATAGGTGACTGCAGTGGGGATACTTGGGCATGAGTCTCTCTAAGAATTGCTCTTACGGGCTCCCCAAGAGAAACCCGAAAACCTTCCTTGCTTTCAAGGTACGCAAGCAAGTCCGTAAGGAGATTCTCCAAAACTGCCAATCGCTCAATTCCCTCCAGTGCCTCGGCCTGATCAGCACGGTCGATGGCTGCAAGGGTGCAGCGGACGGCCCTGCTCTGATACAATCGGGCGTGTTTGCTTTGTTTATCACTAATCTCCTCTTCGAACTGAAATAGTGGGATAGACTGAAACACGGGGAGAATGGTTGTGACCTCTCCAACCCGCCGTACCACGGCTTGGCCGAGAGAAGCTCTTTCATCAAAGCTGAAGCGGAAGGCATCCCCTGAAAACTTGCTTCGACTTTCGAAGGTTTCGCCTATTTTTCTACTAAGTTCTATTACTCTCGGGTCCTTAGTGTAAGGTCCGAAGCGATATGTGTAATAGCCCCAGCCGAAGTACTGACTCAAGCGGTACAGGATTTCAATGGCAGCAGGGGAGCCGAATTCATATTTCTCGGGATACTCCCTCTTATAGAAAGCAAGTTCGTCTTGCTCAAGAATATTATAAAGTCGGGACTGCAACTCTGCTATTGCAAGCATGAAGGAATTCACGTAGAGAGCAGCTGCCTGGTCGCGTTTTAACTGCCTTTCCTTTTGCTGCTCCTCGCTCCAGGTCCAGACAGACCAGACTGTTGCAGCCAATGCTGACAAGACGGAAAGAATTAGCGTTGGATTCATGCCCCTTCCCCCTCCTTTAAGACAAAGATAAGCCGCACAACACCTTATATCATAATTCTTCTCGCTTTTTCAATATCATCATAGAGAAAGGAGAAGACGATTCTTTCCCAATTCTTTTTGCCACAACCTTATCGCCTGTCCTTGAATCAAACCCATTTATTCTTTTTGCTCACTGTACTCAATCCCCTGCTTTCTCAAGCAATGTCGATAAACAATTTCATAAATAAACTCATCCTTATCCGCTCTTTTCTCTGCCTCGACTGTACATTTCTCCCTTATCATACTCGGTCGGTACTCAAACCAGAAAAAAAAACCTCCCGCAATCAATAAGGCAAAAAAGAGAATTACAAACGGTCTTTTTAAGACATTGAATGATCTTTTTTGTTTCATTCATTGTACCTCCGTAATTGTGTCTACAGGTGCCTCTATAGTATTACATTTTTTTAAAGCATAGTAAAATAACTACTTGAATAAATAAGAACGGCGCAGAGTTACCTGAAGCTTCATGAAGAAGTCAAATCTTTCGTGTAATGCCGATTTAGCAGTATGCAAAAAAAGCTGAGAAGTTTGCACTGGAAATTCGCGATCATTCATTGTGAATCAAACACCTTTATGTCAGGTGATTTGCTTACGCGTAGGGTTATGTTAGTATAAATTCAGACATTATGTGAAGGAGGGATCATGGAGCGTACTTATAAGATTATTCTCGCAGTAGTCGCCTCTCTTGTAATAACTGGTCTCGTCTACAGCTTTGTCGGCTCTGGCAATGAAGCACAGCAGGCACTTATGGAGGGAAACAAACGCTTTGTGACCGGAGACCTTTCCACGAAGGATATAGGAGGCTCTAGGAGACAGGAACTGACTAAGGGACAGCATCCTTTCGCAACAGTTTTAGCATGTTCTGATTCCCGGGTGGCACCCGAAATTATTTTTGATCAAGGCCTTGGGGACATTTTCGTTGTCCGAGTGGCAGGGAACGTTGTGGAGCCAACTACATTGGGGAGCATCGAGTATGGCGTTGAGCATCTCCATACCCCCTTGCTTGTTATCCTTGGTCATCAGCAATGCGGCGCAGTGAAAGCTGCGTTGGAAGCCACACGTGAACCAGAGGGTAATATCGGAGCCATTTTGAAGAAAATACTTCCTGCCGTTGAAGCTGCAAAAAAAACAGGCAAGGGAAAGGACAAAATACTGGAGCTTGCCATCAAGGAAAACATAAAAAACACCTATAACGACATAATGAAAAGCAGGATTGTCAGTGAACTTGTGCATGAAGGCAAGGTGAAAGTCATAGCGGCGGAATATATGCTCAGTACTGGAAAAGTGGAGCTAATTGATATGGGAGTTTCAGGAAATGCGCATAAGCACTAAGGACAAAGGCTCAGACATCGCGCCCTGCTCACCAGGACTGTTGACTTTCCTGTCTCATAGTTATTAAATAAAATTAGTCTCATTCGCTTGAGGCAAACTATTGTATCTGAGGAGTAGACAGGTATGGCTATGCAAATGTTGGAATTTAAGACAGAGGTCAAACAGCTGCTGGATTTAATGATCCATTCCCTTTATTCTCATAAGGAAGTGTTCTTGAGAGAGCTTATTTCCAATGCGTCCGATGCAATTGATAAGGCGCGGTTTGAGTCCTTGACGAACCCTTCTATCCTTGAGGAAGAAGGGGAATGGAAAATTAGGCTATCTGTGGATAAGGTGGCGGGAACGTTGACAATAAGTGATAACGGCATAGGTATGACAAGGGACGAGGCAGTCGAAGAGCTGGGCACGATTGCTCATTCCGGGACCAAAGAGTTTCTCGAGACATTGCAGAGCAAGGAGATTAAAGGCAACCCTGAACTTATCGGTCAGTTTGGCGTCGGCTTTTATTCGTGCTTCATGGTCGCGAATAAAGTGACTGTTGTCTCAAGGAAGGCCGGACTAACAGATAAGAAGGGGCTAAAATGGGAGTCCGCTGCTGAAGGTTCGTTCACTGTTGAAGATATAGAGAAGGAACATAAGGGTACCGATGTCATCTTATACTTGAAGGAGGAGGAAAAGAAGTATCTTGAAGAGTGGGAGATACGGAACATAATCAGGAAATACTCTGATTACATTGAACATCCCATTGTGATGGATGTTGAGAGACAAAAGGATGACGAGACTGATAAGGCCAAGAAGGTAGCCGTATGGGAAGAGGAGACACTTAATTCCAGGAAGGCTATTTGGCTCAAGGACAAATCGGAAGTGTCCGAAATAGAGTACAATGAGTTTTATAAGCATGTATCCCATGATTTCACTGATCCCGCCAAGGTGATACATTACAAGGCGGAAGGGACGTCAGAGTTTACAGCCCTATTATACATCCCATCAAGAGTACCCGTTGGCATTTTTTATAAGGATTTTAAAATAGGCCCGGCACTTTATGTGAACAGGGTTCAGATCATGGATCACTGTGAGGACTTGATTCCGCCGTATCTGAGATTTGTTAAGGGTGTGATCGATTCTTCAGATCTCCCTCTCAATGTGTCGAGGGAACTACTCCAAAACAACCGACAAGTTGAAATCATCAGGAAGAACATCACAAAGAAGATACTCGACACGCTAACGGATATGAAGGGAGCTGAATATGACCAGTACGTTAAATTTTATAAAGAGTTTGGCAGGGTGCTAAAGGAGGGTATTCACTACGATTTCCCTAGAAAGGAAGCGATTGCTGATTTGCTACTCCTGGAGTCAACCAAGACTGCGCCTGGCGCATTTAAGACCCTTCAGGATTACGTTGACAAAATGGAGTCTGGCCAGGAAGACATCTACTACATTACGGGGACTTCCCGTGAGGAGGCTTTGAAATCAGCGTATCTTGAAGCGTTCATAGAGAGGGGCTATGAGGTACTCATTATGCTGGATGAAATTGACGACATCATTCTGAGCAGTCTCTTTGAGTATAAAGGGAAGAAGTTCAAATCCATCATCAAGGGAGATGTGAACCTCGACAAGCTAAAGGAAGCTGACAGGGAAGAAGCAAGAAGGAAATTTGAAAAAATAATTGCACTCATCAAGGATCAATTGAAAGATGAGGTGAAGGATGCTCGGATTTCTGGAAGACTTAAAGACTCTCCATGCTGTCTTGTTACCGATGAGGGAGACCTTGACCCGGGCACCGAAAGAATCTTGAAGGCCATGGGACAGGATGTGCCCGCACATAAAAGGATTCTCGAAATCAATTCATTGCACCCAGTGTTGGAGGCCATGAGGGGTATCTTAGAGAGAGATGAAAAAAGCGAAACACTCAAAGAATACATTGATCTCCTGTACGACCAGGCCCTCTTGCTGGAGGGGTCGAAACCCAGGGATCCGATTGCTTTTGTGAAGACTGTCTCAAAGCTGATGCTGGAGAATGTCCATTGATTCGATTTCTCGCTCTGCCCGCTTCCTTTCTTTAGTCATCATTGTTTTTCGCGTATTCAATCATACAAGATCCAGAACGGGTAAGCTATTTTTTGACCGCCACTGATGAATCACATGGGCCAGATTTGCTGCCAAATGATTTCTTCTGACATTAATCTTTTTTATGATGGCTGCTTACTGCCTGCCATGCTGCTGGATCAGTGCCAATAGCTCATCATATGAAATGATCTTGATACCAAGAGACTTCGCCTTACTAAGTTTTGAACCGGGGTTTTGACCGACGACTACGTAAGCGGTGCTCTTTGAGACCGCCGATGCGGCGTGCCCGCCATGGTTTGCGATGATATCCTCGACATCTTTCCTTGAATTGGGCATAGTGCCGGTTATCACAAATGTCATGTCCTGAAGCGGTTTTGTCCCTTCCCGCGAACCCTGAAAATCGGGATTAGTTATCTCAAAGCCCATGGAGCCCAAACTATTGAGAGTCGCTATATTATCAGGATCACTGAAGAAGTCAGATACAGAGGCAGAGATTTTTTCTCCCATTTGCCTGATTATCATAAGCGTCTCAGGGGACACGTGATAAAGAAGGTCGAGTTTCTGAAAATGTTTTGCAAGCACTTTGGAAGCATACTCGCCAACGTGCAATATACCGAGGGCAAAGAGGAATCTGGCAAGAGTGGTATGCTTGCTTTTCTGGATTGCATTGATAAGATTCTGGGCCGACTTTTCTGCGAATCTGGGGAGCTTCAAGAGGTCTTCTTTTTTAAGTCTGTATATATCAACAAAATGACTTACGAGCCCTTTTACGTAGAGCAGTTCAACGTTCTTGTCACCGAGCCCCTCAATATCCATGGCACCCCTCGAGGCAAAGTGCAGGACCCTCTCCTGAATCTGTGCCGGGCAGTTCAACCTCAGACATCTCAGCGCAACTTCGCCTGGTTCGTTGACCACTCTGCTGCCGCATGAGGGACAACTTTCCGGCATGCGAAAACGCCTTTCTTTACCGGTCCTCTTTTCCTTTATGACCATGACCACATGGGGAATGACATCCCCGGCTCTTTCTACCAAAACGGTGTCACCGATCCTGATGTCCTTCCTCGCAATTTCATCCCAGTTGTGGAGAGTCGACCGTGAGACAGTGACACCGCCTATCCGCACGGGTTCGAAAATGGCAAAAGGCGTTAATACCCCGGTCCTGCCAACACTGGCCTGCATATCGATTATCTTTGTTGTGCCTTGATGTGCGGGGAATTTATAGGCGATTGCCCACCGCGGCTCTCTTGTTTTTGAACCCAGGAAGCGCTGCAGCTCAAAGTCGTTCACTTTTATCACCGCGCCATCAGTCTCAAAGGGCAGCGAATTTCTTTTCTGCTCAATCTCTCTTATGACATCAATAGCAGTTTGGATATCTTTAGCCCTCCTCACAATGGCTGGTATTGGGAACCGCGCCCTTTCAAGCCACTTGATGAATTCCCACTGGCTTTTAAACTCCGCTCCTTTGACCTGTCCTATGCCGTAACAAGCGAGGTGAAGATTGCGAGATGCGGTGATAGAAGGATCCAGCTGTCTTACTGACCCGGCAGCAGCATTTCTAGGATTGGCGAAGAGCGGCTCCCGTTGCCTCTCCCTTTCACCGTTCAGCCTTTCAAATGCCTCAATATCCATATATACTTCCCCGCGAATGTCTATCTCATCAGGAACAACCCCGGTTGCATCAATACGAAGCGGTACTGACTTTATGGTCCTAATGTTTTGGGTGACGTCCTCACCCTCATATCCATCGCCTCTTGTGGAGGCCTTATAGAGAAGTCCTTTTCTGTAAGACAGTTCCATCGCAAGGCCGTCATATTTTGGCTCAACGGTGTATTCTATATCCTCCCGGGCTTTGAGCAGGCGTTTCACCCTCCTATCAAACTCCTGTACCTCATCATGAGAGAAGGCGTTGTCAAGGGAGAGCATAGGCTCTGCATGACGTACCCTGTCAAATTTGTCAAGAGGGGGAGCCCCGATTCTCTGGGTTGGCGAGTCTGGCAATATGTAGAGGTATTTTTGTTCAAGATCCTTTAGTCGTCTGTAGAGCCCATCATATTCATCATCGGAGACGACTGGGGAGTCAAGCAAGTGGTAACGGTAGGAGTGATAATTGACTTCCTCCACAAGTTTTTGAATTTGTCCCCTGATATGGTCAGTGATTTTTTCTGGCACAATAATGCTCTGTAAGGGTTAAATTTGCACAACCTCAATAAGAAATTTAAGGGCTGCGATAGATGCCATTTCCTTGTTATCCTCTCTCTCTCCCGTTAACCTCAGTTCCCTTAAAAATGTCCGGCTCGCTCTGCTCACTGCAATATAAATGAGCCCCTTGTCCTTATTTTCGAGAACATCAGGCCCGAGGTTGCCCGTCGTTGAAAGAGAATAATCCGTCCTCGTCAGAGATCGGATCCGCTCAGCCATCTCCCCGGCAACCTTACTGCTCACCACTCCCTGCTCGGCGATGACCTCCGCAGGGATGCAAAGGATACTTCTTTTTGCTTCGAGAGAATAAGCAACTACTCCTGCTTCAAAAAAAACACTCGAGCCAGGTAGCGCGGTGAGGTAATGACATATGAGGCCTCCTGTACAGGATTCGGCTACTGAAAGGGTTAGCTCCCGTGCTACGAAAAAATTGTGTACCCTGCGTATGATCTTAGAAATTTCAGTGTGCATTATAATTCTCGTATCATTTTTGTTAATCTTTTTGCATCAGTTCTTGTGAATTTTTGATCTCTATAATAATTTTTTTCGAACTCTTTTACAAACTTTTGACACTTTGTTTTCATCTCGTCATCCTGAATTCGCGCCGTAAACTCTTCAAGGCCTTCCGACCTCTTCTTTCTATATCCGGAACGTTCCATTTTCCTCAAAAATCTGCGAATGATGTGTGATCCTCTATCCTCCTTTGTAAAGAGGATAACGCGCCAGAGCAGGAAGGCAAAAATGCCACTCAGCACGATTACACCCCAGGTGACTAGGTTGTCCCTTACCCATGAAAAGTCGAGGGATGGTTTTTTCAGCACGTTGCTCAGCTGCATGTATAATGATAGCTGCTTCTGAAAGTCATAGTTAATGACTAACGCATTCCAATAATAGTTAATCGAGTCCAGAAACAGCCTGATTTTAACAAGGAGCGCTCCTTGAGCGATAGAGGTGAAACGTTCCATGGAAGCTGGCGTTGGGTCAACTCTTACCCATCCCGCTTTTTCTATATATGCCTCAACCCAGACATGGGCATTACTTTGGGGAACTATATAATAGCTGCCCAGCTTATTGTAAAAGCCGCCTTTATAACCGCCGATGAGTCTCGATGGAATGCCAACAGACCGCAGCATCAGCGCCATTGCGGATGCAAAATATTCGCAGTTACCATACTTATTCTTGAAAAGAAAATCATCTAGCGGCCTACTTGATACCGGGAGATTTTGCAGTGAATATTTATATTGACCACCTTGCAAAAAGTGCAGGAAGGTGGTCAACACGTCACTGGGTCTTCTGTGCGCTGACAACTCCTCTGCCAATTTTTTTATCGCCGAAGATAATGAATCGGGGAGTTGCAGGTAGTGCCGCTCATCGATCTTTTCCTCTGGTATCGTCTCTGACACGATGGACAGCGCTTCATATTGGATCCTTTTTTGCAAGATTTCAGGCAGTGAAAAGGTATAATCCCCATTCATCTTGACAGGTCTGGGTGATGCCAGGACAACAGGCTTGTCTAAAGCGAAAAGATAACTATTTTCATAAGGTTCAAGATAGACTGTCTGTCTTACCCTGGGGCCTTTGATATAAGTGTCAGGCTGCGGGATCGCCTTTTTCGCCGATCTCCATTCACGTCCGTTGAAGACATCTAGGACCACCCCGCGCCAATATAGGGAGTTTTCATCTGTTTTCTCCATTTTCACTCTGAACAGTATGCTTGTATCTTCCTGAATGTCTGAGACCCCACCCAGTTTGACGTTATCAGTAAAGCCGGTCCTGGCTTTCTCACTGTTTAGAAAGCTGAACAGCGGAAAGCTTGTCCTTGGCAGAATGACAAATAACAGTAGCGTAAGGGGAATGGCGCTCGCGGGGATTAACAGGGTTTTGGCAGCTATTTTCAAGATGACGGACTTCTCGAGCGCCAAGGAGGGATCTTGAGAGTGATAAGTCAGAAATACAATAGCGGGTGTCAATAGAATTAACAGGCAGAAGAAATACACTAAGAAAGTCATGTCAGCGGAAAGTAATGCGGAGCCCGATAGCAGAAGGACTGAGATCGTATATATCTGCATGTAGTCTCTGAATTTCTTATCTTCCAGGAATTTGATTGCAAGAAGAATGACCAGTGCTTCAAGTATGGGAACGACAGGGTCATTAATGTCCAGCCGCAACAATGTGAGGCAGATGACACCCAAGGACAGCAGGTTTAATGCCCAACGGGGGATAAAGAACAGGTTCCTATATTCTGCATAAATGGAAAAAAGGTACAGCACCAAAAAAGAGATTAAATAAAGAGAGCTTATGTGGCCGCATACTGATAAAAAACCTATGGCGCCAATGAGGTTACTGATTATTCTTACGATGCTTGAAACCTTTGTGTTATGACTGTTGAGGAATTCCATAAAGTGCCAGCTCTCTTAGGACAGCAATTTTGTGGGTGCTCGAGGTTCCTGGTTGATAAACCTTACCATTGATCTTGAGTCCAACAGGAGCGTTTCTTTTGACAAGCTGAATGAATGCATGAGTAACGCAGGATATCCGTTCTTCCAGATCTCTTATTTCTATTTCATCAAAATCAATAATGACGGGCTGGTATGACAGAGAAGACATCTCCTTTGTCTTTAGGTCTCCCGTCCTTGCGGTGGCCTTCCAGTTTATGTATTTCAGGGGGTCTCCCGGCAAGTAATGTCTGACAGACAAAATCTCTCCGTCGTACCCCATTTTGTCGGAAGATTGCTCTCCCCTGGAGAGACCAATCTTTTCGAAATGGTTCAGTGTACGGCATTTTTTTGGTTCCGGAAACACAATAACTTTGGGACCCTCATGAAGTGCCTTGCTTCTGACAAAAAAAGTGAAAGGAAAAACCGAAGACGCGAATATTTTCGGAATGACGCGGACTCCCCTCTGGGCAAAAGTGAAGGTGAGATGACGTGTGGATACGGACTGAGTTTCGACATACGGGAAAAGAATTTCATTTTCTTGGACATAAACTCTAAGCAAAAATACTGGCAACATTTTTCTGTTATTCCTGAGTGTCACTCTGCAAGTGACTGGGTGGTTTGCGTAAATCTCGCGAGGAAACTCGATGAGGACTTCTACGCGAACAAGATTGCTTCTGCCAAAGAATCCTGAAATCGCCATAAAAGCCAGAAGGGCGGAGACGATCAGGAATATAAGGTTGTTATTTGTATTGACCGCAGCAAAACCCAGGAAGATAGTAAAAAAGATGTAAAGCCAGCCAGCCTTGGTAATCTTAATCAGACTGGGGCCTGTATGTCTTCTATTATGGATTGGAGCATCTCCTCTTTGTTTGAATTTAAATATTCTTCCCTGAAGATGAGTCTGTGCGGTATGGTGTATTGAGCGATTCTCTTTATATCCTCTGGTATCACGTGATCTCTCCTATCGAAGAATGCGCTTGTCTTTGCGGTACCGGTCACTGCTAACGCGCCTCTTGTGGACAGTCCGGACAGAAGGTGCTTGCTTTTCCTTGTTGCCTCAGCAATGTCTAATATATAATCCAGGACCTTCTCTGACAGATAAACGTCTCTTTTAATACTCTCTTGGACAAGAAGGACTTCTTGCCTGTTTATGATCGGCTCTATTTTATAAATCTCTTCCCTGGTGCTTCCACCTTTAAGGATCACTTTTTCTGCCTGTCTCGGAGGATAACCGATGCTTATTTTCAACATAAACCTGTCCATTTGTGATTCAGGCAACGGAAATGTCCCAAATTGCTCAGCCGGATTCTGTGTCGCAATGACAAAAAAAGGCCGCGGCAATTCATAGGTCTTTCCTTCAATGGTGACCTGTTTTTCACCCATGCTCTCAAGTAAGGCACTTTGTGTTTTGGGCGTTGCCCTGTTTATCTCATCCACAAGGACTATGTTGTTAAAGATAGGACCCGGACGGAACTCAAACTCTCCAGTATTTTTATTGTAGATGGACAAGCCCGTTATATCAGCAGGCAAGAGGTCGCTAGTGCATTGAATCCTCGCAAAACTTAGCCCAAGTGCCTTGGCAAGGCCAATTGCGAGGGTGGTTTTGCCTAACCCTGGCAGATCCTCTATCAGCAGGTGCCCCCTGGACAGGAAGCAAATAAGCGACAGCCTTAACGCCCTCACTTTCCCGTGCAGATATTGGGAAAGAAAGGTAATTATTTTATCTATTACGTCACTGTCAATTTCCATGGGCCACGCCTCCACGGGCTAAGTGAACCACCCGCCACTTAACTGCCTACGGCAGTTGAAGCGGGGGCTTCGCGTATCATCGACCGCTGCATGTTGCGGGTACTGCCCGCTATACGTCTTACGATGGTCTCCACGCACGTAACTTCGGACCGTCCCAGCCCTAGTTGAAAATCGCTCTTCTGTTTCCGAAACCCCACGGTCTTCTTGCCCTTCGCTATAATCTCACCGTTATGCAGCATCTTGATCCCACGTCTCTTAATGACTAACGAGGCGTTGTAATCAGCATTGAGGGTGAGGCCACACTGCTGGCAAGCGAATATCGCCTGGGTTGCCCGATTATCGGGGTGAATGTGCCCGCAAAGGGAACATTCCTGCGAGGTGCCGTGTGCCGGAATTTTAATGGTTAACTTCTCTTTCTTGAGTCCCTTGTATCTCGAAAACGTAACAATCCTGCCCCACATTGAGTTAAGAATCGACTTATTGAGGCTAGCCTTAGCTTTAGCGCCGTTATTAAGAAACTTGCCGTTGCTATCCATCTTTACTTTCGCTTTCCTGACCATGTGGGAAACCTCCAAGTCCTCGAAGATATTTACTTGGGCAGTATCCTCTACAATGGCACGGCTGATCTTATGGGCACGGTCCTCACGAATATTGCGCTCCTTTGTGTAGGTCTTGCCGATCCTCGCCTTAGTGGCCTCCCTGCGCTTTGAACCTTTACGCTGTTTCGCAAGTTTCCTCTGCAGCGCCTTTCTCAATTGTTGTGTTTCTGCCATAGACTTCTTTTCGGCCTCAGTGAAATCGTACTCTTTCCTGTTGCTCATGGCAATAGGGATCACTACCCCTCTGTCGCCGCCGTTAGCTATTGAATCCAGTTCTTCCTCAGTCAAGCTTGAGAAGTACTCAAACAACTTCTCCTCAGTCATGAGCGGTAACCTATCCTCAGAAAGTTCAGCATTACCATAACTGAACGACACGTACCACTGATTATTGTGTCGCGAAATAGAAATGCTGTTTGGAAGCTCGTACGGTCGGTGAGCTATAAACTTGAGCTCGCCAATCATGAATTTCTCAGTGCCGATTATCAGTCTATACTCCTTCACAAGAC
>JBKQMP010000009.1:0-16664 GCA_052146665.1 Dissulfurispiraceae bacterium | reverse complement strand
CTTGACGATAGGACCCCGGATGAGGTTTACTGGAGTACACTACCTAAGATACAGGTAGCGGCATGAGGCAGAGCAGCTTACCACTTAAGAATCGCTTCAGGCTGTCCAAACAAAACCGGCCACCTCTGATGTTCAAGCAAAAGAACTGCCCATGCCCTGATCGGTGACAAAGAAGGTAATATAATAGACTGTGGGTAACTGAGCAAATAATTATCAAACCGACTGCTCTTAAGGTCTCACTAAAACAATCTTCAAGGTCGTAATTCATTACACTCTTGCCCTCAAGACTTTTGTCGCAGTGTTTCTCAACCCACTTAACCTCGTCCGTTCCTTCTTATTAAGTGCGCTTTTAAAGCTCACCTCTCAAAGCGACACAAACGACACGCAAATCAACAATGCGTTAATCATAGGACTTTATTAAGAAGCTCGACTGTGTCAATTAGATAAAGATTAGGGCTAAAAAGTTAGTTTTGAGCCAATTAATGGTTACAGAAAAGGCAGCAGCCTCCCTGTTCCAAAAGCGCACTAATCGGAGAAATTATTCATTATTAAGATATTTTAGGCCATTAAGAGGGCAAATCGCCGCAGCCTAAATCGTCTAAACCGGACAGTTATAATGGCTGAACGGCCGGTGTTGAGCCGATCTAGATTTTTTTGTAACCTTTTGGTTGTTTGCGGTGTCTGCTATAATAAAATTAACGGTTCCCAATACAATTCTGGTGGGGTTCCGTATCATTAAGAAAGCGGAGTGTATAGAGCGGCCCAGGATTGGACGGATAGAGTCCACGGTCGTGGGGTTGGCTACACTATCCTTACCACTCCACACCACCCGTCGTCATCGAACAACAGCTGTCAGTAAATATCGAGCCATCCCTTCAACAAGAGGATACGGGTTACTGGTATTACTGCCAAAACCCCAAGGCCATTATCCTTATGCGAAACAGTGTCCTAATGGCTGGATGAAGGTAGTTCCTTCGCTAGAGCCGCCGGACGAGGAGGACCATAAATATGATTAAGCTTAGAACAAAATTCTTTTCACTCCTAGCGCTACTGGTTCTCGGTGGATGTGCAACCCTTCCTACCGGTCCAAGCGTTATGGTGCTGCCACCCCCTAATAAGCCCTTTGAGCAATTTCAGGCTGAGGATGCCATTTGCAGGCGGTGGGCAGAACAACAGATCGGTCAGAGCCCCCAGGAAACGGCCAATCAGAATACCGCCGCAGGTGCTGTCGCTGGCACAGCTATTGGGGCAGGTCTAGGAGCAGCCATCGGTGCTGCCTCAGGCAATGCGGGAATTGGGGCTGCCATTGGGGCTGGCAGCGGACTTCTTATTGGAAGTTCGGCAGGCTACAACGCCGGTCAGGTTTCTGGATGGCAGGCACAACGTAGATACGATATTGCATATCAACAGTGCATGTATACCAAGGGCAATCAGATTCCCGGGGTGGTGACACAGTCTCCTCGCGTCCAGCGAATACCTCCACCGCCTCCGGACTATTCATCACCGCCTCCGGACTATTCATCACCACCTCCGGACTATTCATCACCACCTCCAGACTATTCGCCATCTCCACGTCCTCCAGACCATTGATTCGAACTGCCACGGGTCGATTGTCATGCTATGCGTTGAATTTTCTGAGCTTTGAACTAGGAATGATCCTATGTTTCAAAGAGTTAAATACGACCACAGACCAGGATGCGCTGAGAGAGCCGGCACGTTATATTCATTGGGTCTAACGTGCGATTATCATAACTTCTCAGTCAATGGGAACCTACACAACGTCCGATTATATCGGCGCATCCCTGGTTATCTTGGCAATGCTTTCGACCTTGTATCCCACAGCCCCAATGATTGACCACATGCGATCTCTCAGGCAGTTATCCCATCAGTAATACCCAAGGTGCTCTGCAGGATTAGAAGCCGGTCAATATTATAGCCTTAGATATTCGCCTTTGGGCCTGGTCACCGGATTCATTAACACTTTCTTTTTAATAATCTCCTTTACCCTCATCTTCGATTTCAGGCAGTTAACATAACTTCCCCCAAAGAAATCTAGAATTGTTATAATGTACAAGATGAAAAAGTGAAATGGGAAATGCATCTGCTAATTTTCAAAGAAAACTCGCCTTCCTGCTTTAGGCGGAACTTGTGAAGAGAAAATGCAAGTATGGCCATCCAATCGTAAAATAAAAGAAACGACTAGAAAATGCAAGGAAGGCAGAATTGGCTGTTCTGCAAAACGTATCACAGATTTCACGCTTGGCGACGCTAAGATTAAAGGGTTGTCAAAGGTCGGTAATGAGGATTGCCAAGCAGTGATTCAGTGGCACTGTTTTAACCCTTTTGGCATTGACCTTGAAAAGCTGAATTTTCCATGGGCAAGATCTTAACAAAAAAATTCGTCATAAAAAAGGCGGTGGCCAGATTACTGGGAATAGGCTATTTTACGGGGCCTTAATGAGCGTGAGATTCACCGGGGTTTTATTGTTTCCGGTGGACATGCTACAATGCGGAAAATCGATTCAAGGCCCGATTGGGGGTTCTAATCTAAACGCATCTTAATATATGTTTTCACTCAACGAATAAAAAAGAAAGAGGAGATAACCATGTTTGAAAGTTTCAGAGGTTTTGCAGGATGCATTATAGTTGCTCTAGCCTTATCAGTCAGTTTCTTCGTATCAACAGCAGTATCGCAGGATTTCCAGAAAGTACCAATCGTTCTTTCAGCCTCAGAGTTGCTACCGAAAGAGCTTCTGACGGGCACCAATTACACGGTCAGGAATGTCGTCATGAACGATGGCCTCATCAACATTTACGAGATCGACACCTCTTACGGCCTCCTTAAGGTGGAGAGCACAGCCTTGTTACTGAAAAGGATTACCGAACTTAAGGCTATCACTCAAATAGAGCAATTGAAGGGCACCGATGTTTACGGGGCTGCGTTCAAGCAGGCGGCAACGGCACCTCTGCAGACCGCGGAAGGGCTGGTCACCGATCCCTCTGGGACGATCTCAGCAGTTGGATCGGGGATAGGACGCTTCTTTAGTGGCATAGGGCAAGCAGCCACGAGCACGGATCCATATCAGCCGAGCGCGGCAAAATCACTTCTTGGTCAGGCAGCGTACAAGAGGCAGTTTGCCTATCAGTTTGGCGTTGATCCTTATTCCAGCTATGCGCCGCTTCAGAAGGAGCTGGATGACCTCTCATGGACCGCGGCGGCAGGGGGGCTCACTGTCAAAGCGGCTATGATGGCCATTCCAGGGGCAGCGGGCACGCTGGTTGGTATGGGCGGCACGGCGCAGAGCCTGAAAGCACTTGTGAGCGAGAAGACGCCCGCCGAATTGGAGACTATAAACCGGAGCAAGCTCTCCTCAATGGGGGTGCCAGATTACTCAGCTCAGAATTTCCTGACCAACTTTACCTATGACCCCCAGGAGAAGACCTTGCTCGTTGGCGCATTGGCGAACATGGCAAGCGTAATGCGACCTGCCATTTATATTGACAAGGCAGCTACCGCCAATGAGGAATCGGTAGCGCTGTTTATGCGTGTCCGTGCCCAACTTATGGAAATATATTATAAAAAGAAAGGATTGCTTACCAGCTTCATCGATGCCAATGGAACGCCCCTTGTACTTAGCGCTGATGGAAAGGTCATCGGGATTTTCCCTCTTGATTATCTTGCTTGGACGGCAGGGCTCGCAAAAACCGAATCAGCGATCTCGGCAGCCATCCAGCAACTTCCGAATGTCACGGGGAAGGAACTCTGGATCACTGGGAAGGTAGATGCCATGGCTCGCGAAGCCCTGGAGAAGAGGGGTTGGAGTGTGGAAGACAACATCCAGGAGAGAATTTTAAAAGAAGTGTTAAAGTAATTTTAATGCACCACCAGGGTGAACTCTAAAAGGGAGCGAGGCAAAGATTTTCGATGCAGCAGAGAGGGACGTGGTGATTGGTGATGCGTTTAAGTGTATGGCAACAGTGTTAAGCTGCGACAAGAAAATGGCCACCTCGACTCCCCTCTCGCGCGGAGTGACTGCCCGTTAGAAGTCAGACGCCGACGCATGACCGCTTTCTGACGCTGATAAAGGAGTCGGAAGGGCGCCGTAAAGGGGTATATTTATTTATGCCGGCAGGGCCAACCGGGAGAATATCATGTGTCTGAATATTTGGCAAACAAGATTTGACTATCCAGACTGTGAGATCTGTGCCTCAACGTAAAGAGACAAGGAGGTCGCTAAGTAATGCAGCCAACACTGAATTTCGACCAGGCAACTGAAGGAATGGTGCGCCTTCACATATCGGGAGACTGGACATTAGAAAACATCCTGCCCTCCGCCTATGACGTAAAAAAGCAGGTCGAAGGCGTTCCTCAGGTGCGGATGCTGACCTTTGACACAAAGGATCTCCTTAAGTGGGACAGCGGTCTGCTCATATTTCTCAGCAAGCTTATGGAAATCTGCACAGAGGGGGGTATCAGCCTGCAAAAAGAGGGTCTCCCCCAAGGAGCTCAGAGACTTCTCTCGCTCGCTTCAGCGGTCCCTGAAAGAAAAGGCGCTCGGAGGGAAGTGGTAAGAATATCCTTGCTCGACAGGGTCGGCGACTCTGCTATTGCTTTCTGGCGGACTAATCTCGATATGGTCGCATTTATCGGTGAGGCGGCTGTCGCCTTGATGAAGCTGTTTGTTGGAAAGGCTCAGTTCCGCTCTTCTGATCTCTTTCTCATTATCCAGGAATGCGGTGCGCAGGCTCTACCCATCGTATCCCTTATCAGTATTCTGGTTGGCCTTATACTTGCCTTTATCGGTGCCATCCAACTAAAGATTTTTGGTGCTCAGATCTACGTGGCAAGTCTCGTCGGCATCGGCATGATCAGGGCATTGGCAGCAATCATGACAGGGATCATCATGGCAGGACGCACTGGAGCGGCATTCGCGGCTCAGCTTGGCACTATGCAGGTAAATGAGGAGATTGACGCCCTGCAGACCTTAGGTGTCTCTCCGATGGAATTCCTGGTACTCCCCAGGATGTTCGCTCTCTTTCTGATGATGCCTTTGCTCAGTCTTTACGCTGATTTGATGGGCGTCATAGGCGGCCTAATCATCGGTGTAACCATGCTCGATTTGAACTTCATGGAATACTATCACAAGACCGTCGAATCAGTGCGCCTTAATGATCTATGGATAGGTCTTTTCAGCGCCGCGGTTTTCGGGGTCCTTGTGGCGCTTGCAGGATGCCTGCGAGGGATGCAATGCGGACGGAGTGCGTCTGCAGTCGGTGAGGCAACGACCTCTGCAGTGGTTACCGGCATAGTTAGCATCGTTGTCGCAATGGCCGTAATAACAGTCGTGGCTAATGTCCTTAATATATAATGCTAGTGAGTGAAGGCATGGAAAATAAAGAGCCCCATATAGTTGTCCAGGATCTTACCATGGCCTATGGAGATTTCCTGATCCAGCGGGACCTGACATTCACGGTGAACAAGGGGGATATCTTTATCATAATGGGCGGAAGTGGCTGCGGCAAGAGCACCCTGCTACGTCACCTTATTGGCCTCCAGAGGCCTGTGAAAGGCAAAGTCCTCTATGGTAAGGGCGTGAGCTTCTGGGATACAGAACCAGAGGAACGGGACCATATGATGAGATCCTTTGGAGTACTCTACCAGAGTGGCGCGCTCTGGAGTTCTCTGACTCTCGGAGAAAATGTTGCGCTGCCTCTTCAGCTTTACTCTAAGCTTAGTCCCGAGCAGATTAAGGATGTTGTTTCTCTCAAGCTTTCCCTTGTCGGCCTCACCGGTTTTGGGGATTATTATCCCTCCGAGATCAGCGGAGGAATGAAGAAACGGGCTGGACTGGCTCGTGCTATGGCATTTGACCCGGACATCCTTTTCTTTGATGAACCGTCAGCAGGGCTTGATCCCATAAGCGCGCATCTGCTCGATGAGCTTATCCTTGAACTCAGGGAAAGCCTCGGCGCTACAGTGGTCATTGTGACACATGAACTTGCGAGCATCTTCGCTATTGGCAACAACTCTGTTTTTCTGGATGCGGATACAAAAACGATGGTCGCCGCGGGCGATCCAAAGAGACTCCTTGCCGAGTCAAAGGACCCTAAGGTGATCGAGTTCCTTACCCGTGGAGAGGGTCGTTCAAAAAGAGAGTAATGAGGTGAAGATCAATGATTGAGGAGAAGAAAAATGAGTAAAAAGGCAAACAAGACGCTCATTGGTGCCTTTGTCCTAGGTGCCATTGCTCTTGCCATTGCAGCTGTGGTCATCTTCGGCTCAGGCCAGTTCTTCAAGAAGACCCAGAAGTTCGTGATGTTTTTTGAGGGCTCGGTAAAAGGACTCCAAGTTGGCGCACCCGTCGTGTTTCAAGGGGTTAAAATAGGAGAGGTCATCGATATCAAGCTGGTGTTTGATCCAAAAGACCTGTCCGCTTTAATTCCTGTATACGTCGAAGTTGACCCGAAAAAGGTCATAACGCTTGGCACTGGCCCAAAAATTGGAGACAACAGGTTTATCAAGGCATTGATAGCAAAGGGTCTCAAAGCGCAACTTCAGCTTCAGAGCTTTGTCACCGGACAGCTCATGATCAACCTGGATTTTTACCCTGATAAGCCAATCCGACTTGTGGGCACTGAGAAAAAGTATCCCGAGATACCGACGATACCCACGCCGCTTGATCAACTTTTAAAGACAATCCAGGACCTTAATCTCGATCAGATCGTCAAAAAAATGGACAGTGCCATCGGAGGGGTAGACAAACTTGTAAATTCTGCAGAGTTGAAGGAAAGCATTAGCTCCCTCAACGAGATGCTAAAGAGTGTCAACCATTTGGCAAAAAATGTCGATGCACATGTCAACCCCATAGCATCAGATATACATGAGGTCTCAACAGCCGCCCGCTCTTCATTGGTGCAGCTTGACAAAACGTTGGCAATGAAAGAAGGGGTCCCCGGAGAGATCGCCTCGGAAGTGAAGAACACCTTAAAAGCAGCTCGAGTCGCGCTGGACGAGACCGATAAAGCGCTCGAAAACATAAAACATATCACTGCGCAGAATGCAAATCTGGGCTACGAGATAGAGCGGTCAGTTGATGAGTTCACCGCCTTGGCCCGATCCCTCCGAACGCTGACGGATTATCTTGAGCGGCATCCAGAAGCCTTCATTAGAGGCAAGAATCCATCTAAAGGAGATTGATGTGAGACGATTAATCTTTTCATTTTTAACCGTTGTGGTAGTGGCGTTAATCTTTACGGGATGTGCCGAGTCACCACAATCAAGATTTTATCATTTAGATGCAGCGAAGGAACAGACTTCGGTAAGTCATAGTGTCATACCTGAAGGCACGTTAGTTGTCACTATAGGCCCCATTCGAATACCAGATTATCTTGACCGTCCCCAAATAGTGACCCGATCAGGGAAAAATGAATTTAACCTTTCAGAATTTAACCGTTGGGCCGGTTCACTTGAGAAGAATATTAGTCTAGTGCTTGTCGATAACATCTCGACCATCCTGCCGGCGGATCGTTTCTTGGTCCTCCGCTGGACACCTGTCATAGAGAGTCAAATACCTTCTTCATACAGAGTCGAAGTGGTCGTTGAAAGTTTCGAGGGCGCCATCGGAGGTTCGGTTTCTTTAAAGGCTAAATGGGGGATAGTCACTACAAGAGGGGTTCTTCAACTCAGGAGGGAATCCGTCATAATCGAACAGGTTGAGGGCAATGGTTATGACGCACTGGTTGCAGCAATGAGCAGCGCACTTAAAAAACTGGGCCATGATATTGCCGAAGGTATCGAATCTGTTTCTAAAGAGAGCAAGTAAGATAAGACTGGGTCTGACCCAGACTGGCGCTTACCTGGAGCTGCCAAACAATGTCAGTGTGAATAACGCGTTGTACTGAAGGACGGAGCCACCCGTGCAGAACGATGATTCCATATCTCAATCCTGATGTGCAGCGTATAAAAGGTATATGTCGACAAAGAAGGTCGCTGTCGAAGAGAGATGGATGATTCTTCCATATGTAAGGAGTTAGTCTGAAGTGAGCAGAAATTATCGAGACCCAAAAAAGTACAGTAGTTAAAGATCGTAGAGTTCATAGCAGCCTGCCCGTCCCGTTACAATAATGATCCGCGGAAGAGAGATGAGCGCCACAGTTAACCGAAGAGGAGCACATAACCCCATTAATTTTTGAACTTTTAATAGAATATTCTTATTGTCGCTTTGCAGGGCCTTCAGTGTCTCTTTTAAAAAAACCTATCTACACTATACTAATTGCAGACTTTTTTTATAAATAGGTTCTTCTACTGAAAAGGAGCTACAATGACATTCAATAAAAGATTTATGAAAATGATGACCTGGGTGATCATCGTACTGAGCGCTTTTCCTGCGGAAATTTTGGCGCAAAGTTTAGCGGAGGTACCATCGTATACATTTCCCAAAGAACAACTGGAACAGATACTAGCGCCCATCGCATTATACCCAGACGATTTGATTGCGCAAATACTGATGGCGTCCACCTATCCATTGGAGGTTGTTCAAGCCCATCGCTGGATGATGAAGAATAAGAACCTCAAGGGCGACACCCTTGCCAAAGCTCTCGAAAAGCAGAACTGGGACCCCAGCGTCAAATCGCTGGTAAACGTTCCCCAAGTGCTGGATATGATGAGCGAAAAACTCGACTGGACCCAAAATCTTGGAGATGCTTTCCTGGCCCAAGAAAAGGATGTTATGGAGACTATCCAAGATCTCAGGAGGATGGCCAATGCCTCGGGCAATCTGAGTACGTCACCCGAACAGAAGGTCACAGTGGAGAAGGAGACCATTATCATACAGCCAGTTAATCGTCAAGTCATTTATGTGCCCACATATAATCCTATGGTTGTTTACGGAGCATGGCCTTATCCTGCCTATCCTCCCTATTACTACTATCCCCCGGGATATGTCGCGGGAGCAGCCTTATTTTCCTTTGGAGTGGGGATTGCCGTGGGCGCCGCTTGGGGTTATGCTTGGGGCGGATGCAACTGGCGTGGTGGCAGTGTGAATATCAATGTTAATAGAAATATTAACGTAAATCGTAACATCAACCGCAGCTACTACGCGAAGCAATACGCTGGTGGAACTGGCAGTTGGAAGCATAACTCAAGCCATCGGGGAGGCGTCGCCTACCGTAACTCAGCGACGGCTAAACAGTTCGGACAGTCGCCTGCGCGCACCGCCGCGGCTCGCCGTGACGTTCGCGGATACTCTTCTCAGTCCCCGCAACAACAACCTCGCACACAGCAAGGCACACAACAACGGGGGGGCCAACCCCGTGACACGGCGTTCAGCGGTGCTAGCAATGGAAATAAAGAACGAATGGCAAGTCAGCGTGGCCAAGCAAGCCGGAGTCAAGGCATAAGTGGGACCAAACCTGGAACTCGTCCTAGCGGTAACATGAGCGGAGGTGCCCGCGGTGGTGCCGGCCGCAAGTAGAATGCTAAGCGGACAAACCTAATGGCCCTGCGGCGAAAATTCATGGAGGTAGAAAAAGTGAAAAACGTGAGATTATATAGAAACGCGGCTTTATTCTTCAGTGTGCTAGTTGCGCTAATTTGTGCACTGTTGATGACCTTTTCGACGTTCGTTTTTGCTTCTTCAAAGGCAAAACAGAGAACGTTTTCTTCTCCGGAGGATGCGGTGCAAGCCTTTGTCGAAGCAGTAAGGGCAGATGATGCCTCGGAACTCCTGGCGATCTTAGGACCTGATTTCGAACCGGTCATCTTTTCCGGTGATGCGGTGCAAGATCAGATGCGTCGTGAGCGCTTTGCCAAAGACTTTGAAGAAAAAAACAGCCTTCAGAAACAAGGTGATGGAAAAATGATACTATATGTTGGCAGCACTGATTACCCCTTGCCTATTCCTATCGTGAAAAAAGGTCTGACATGGCGTTTTGACACAAAGGCGGGAAAGGAAGAGATACTCACCCGCCATATTGGCAGAAATGAGTTAGATACTATCGAGGTGATGAGGACTTATTTTGATGCACAACACGAATATGCGTCTAAAGATCGCAATGGCGACGGAGCAATCGAATTCGGCCAGAAGTTTGTCAGTACGCCAGGCAAAAAAGACGGCCTTTATTGGCAGGCAGGAGAAGGCGAAGAGGAAAGTCCCTTCGGACCACTCGTCGCTGAGGCAGCCGTCGAAGGTTACAAGGGGAAAGGCGGAACTGCCACGCTGTTCCCATTCCACGGGTATTATTTCAAGATCCTGAAGTCTCAGGGCAAGCATGCGCCCGGAGGGGCTTATAGCTATTTGGTGAACGGCAAACTGATTCTTGGTTTCGGACTCGTGGCCTATCCAGCGAAATACGGAGCCTCAGGCATCATGACCTTCATCATAAACCAACAAGGAATTGTCTATCAAAAGAATCTTGGAAAAGATACCTCCAGAGTTGCGGCAGTCATGAAGAAGTATGATCCTGATGACACCTGGAAGCAAGTAGACTAAAGGATGATTCTGACAGTCACTGGGTATAGGAGTCTGGAGTAACTGAACTAAATGCGGCAGCGCAGTGTGAATCATGCGTTTCTTAATGGTCCGCCACCAGCATAACAATGCTATTTTTATCAATAACGCGGAACTATAGTAGATAAACTGCGGTTTCGCAACTTTCTTCTTCGATTGGTAAGTTCCCCGTTTCCCTTTGTATAATGTCTTTATACGAAACCCCAGTCATTGGTCCCCTGGGTTCACTAAGTCTCCACTAATACGTCACCCTGTGTTTTTCAGTAAGAAGATGCTTTATACGGAAGGTCTTTTTTGCTAGAAACAGAGAATTCTCTCGTTCAAGAAAAATCTAGATGTAAAGAGCCAAATAGTCGTTAAACACCGACAATGAGCAGGCCAAATACTTAAGAAAACCCCTTAGTCTGCCCTGAGCAATTTTCAGTCAGACAATGCTGGCGGCTCACCGTCGGTTCATAAAGAGATGGGTCCCTTCATCGAGCAAGTATGAATCTAAGTCGGCCACACGAATAGGTCACCTAACTCAGACCTGAAAAACATCTCATTTTGTGCCGCCATTTAGCTGAAATCTTTCCAATAGGGTAGCCATCTGCTAAGAATCTCTTTTAACGTTCCATCCTGTCTCCATTTTCTAATAATTGTATTCACCCGTATCAAAAACTCCTGGTCATCTCGCTTCACTCCCCAACCGATATACTCCACGTTGAGCGGCTCCCACAGGCCCCTGATTTTTGCCTCGTTTTCTGAGACAAGCCAAGCAATAAACGGCGCATCGTGCACAAAAATATCAATTCTTCTACTTAGTAGCTCATTGGCCGCGTAACTCGTGTTTGGTAGGGCAATTATTCTGGTTACTTTTTTGAAGTTTTTCCTGACATATGCTTCCCCCGTCGTGCCGGCTATCACCCCAATAGAAAGATATCCGTCTGTAAGACTTTGCAGGGAATGGTATTTGGCTGCATCTTCAGCACGCATAGCGCTCATGAGGCCACTCTTCAAATAGTAGTCAGTAAACATGATTCTAACCTTTCTTGCGTCAGTTATAGTCATACCTGACATAATAATGTCGATCTTACCCTCTAAAAGCGCGGGAATCAGTTGCTCCCAGTCTAGATTGACAAACTGTATCGGCCTGTTAAGCTCTTTTCCAAGCGCCTGTGCCAGATCAGCCTCCACTCCCGTCGTCTTGCCGTTAAGAGTAAAGATCATGGGAGGCGAATCAGGAGTGACACCAACGCGCAGCGCATTATACAAAGGTTCGCCGACTTGCTTACCGGCAGGGGAATCCGTTGTTGCAGCGCAACTGATCAAGATCACTGTAGCGACAATAAGCAGTGTAATTTGCCGAATCACTTTAAGCATCTGTATTACCTCCTCAGTAACTTTTTTAGGAAAAATGAACAAAGGCGCCAGTTGTACATGTTAGCCCAGCTTAAAAAGAAGGAATTTTATGTAACGATTATAAAATTAAGATCTAAAGATTATCAACAAGATGTAATCTTAGCCCTCCTTGGCATCCCACGAATCATGAGACCAATGCCACTAACATTCTGTCTTTGCAGGGTTGCGCGACGAATTCCGTGCTGATAAGAAGATTTCTACGCTCGTTTATGAACGAGACGTTGCAGTTGTCTCGGTTCATCTCTCTTGTGAATACACTCTTTATTTCGATTTTCGTTTAGGTATGTTCTTGTTGATCATTTCGAGGAGTCGGCCACCACGTTACTAAGAGGCACGGCCATCGGATAAAGCGATTCCCTTATAGCCAATAGCCGATAAAGCATGATGCTTTTTTGATAAAAAAAAGATAGTCGAAGAGCGTAGCTCTTTAGATGTCTTACACAGTAGTATTTTCGTCATCAACTGACGCGCTTCATGATAGTACTACCATTACCATAATCTATGATTAGCCTATCATCTTCGAGGCGAAACTGAGTGTTCTCAACGTAATCAGCCTTGTTTATTATAAGCGTAGATCCCACTATGCGGTATCCTTCCGTGTCGGTGTGAACCCGCCCATTCATATCCGTCTTCGTCGTCACGACAGTGCCGTCAGTCCTGAAATGCGAGACGATCGACTTTAAGGGTGTCTTTGGCCTCGGTTCAATGCTAATGACCTGCCAGGTTGTGCCGGCGAGGGGTCTCAACTCTTTTTCGGCAACCCTTTGGCGTTTTTCCGCATCCTTCTTGTCTTGCTCGTTGCCTATAAGGTATCCAATGCCCGCACCAACGCCAGCACCAATTAAAGCCGTCGCTCCCCATGAACCATGCATGTTAGCCAGGCCGCCGATAAGGGCGCCAGCGCCTGCCCCGGTGAGGGCGCCAGTCTGACCTTGTGTAGCGCAACCGGCACTTACTATTAGCGTCAACGATGCCATAATCACACAAATCGTCCGCAACGCATTCCCATTTCTCAACATTTCAACCCTCCTTTTAAGAGAATTATTCAATAATCGATTTGTCGAATTCTTATACGATACCACGATTCCGAATCGACTGCAAACCTACGAGTTATAAAGTTCGTTTCCAAATGTCGTACAATCGCGTGGTGTGGGTCACGTCGCACTTTGTATAAATTCAGGCGTGGTCCCGCGCTTGCTCAGCGCCTATGGCGATAAAAAAGAAGCAAGAAATCGTATCCGGATGGGCTCATCCTGGAGCTACAAGATCGGCGCGGCCTCAGAATGGGAGCATTCCGTAACATCCAAGCCGCTGATGTTTCCGGCAGGAAGCTTTTTTTCAGGAGCCAAAGGCGAGCAGAGGTACAACGGTTGCCATTGCTTAGTGTGGTATGCCATTTATTTGCCAGGCATTACGGTTTTGATAGCTCATCAGCCGTCACTGTCCATCCACCTCCCATCGCCTTATACAGGTTCACTAAAGACTGGAAAAGTGCTCCCTTGGTTTGAGTATAGTTAAGCTCGGCGACGTATAGGGTCCGGTCAGCGTCCAGGACTTCGATGAAACTCGTGTATCCGTTGTCATAACGCAGCCTTGCCGCCCGGGCATAGGTGCGAAGGGCCTCCACCTGCCGAGCCAAGGCCTCAAGCTGCTCCTCGGTGCGGTGTTGGTCCACCAAAGAGTCCTCAACATCCCGGAATGCATTCTGAATTGTCTGTTGGTACTGCAGGAGGGTTTCCTTCTCAATAGCCTCCACCTCTTTGACCTGACCTGCAATGGCGCCTCCGGTAAAGATCGGCGCGGCGAAGGGAGCGACCCAGTTCCATGTGCGCGCCGGGCCTGAGAAAAGAGACGATAAATTTGTGCTTTCCCACCCAAACAAGCCAGTTAAGGTGATGTCCGGAAAATAGAGGGCCCGGTCGACTCCGATTTGCGCGTTTGCCGCTATGAGGTTTTGTTCTGCCTGCCGTATATCAGGGCGTTGCTCGAGCAAATCTGATGGGACTCCTGCTGGAATCGCCGGCATTTGAAGATCATGTAATGCTTTGCCCCTCGGAAACGGACCTGGATTACGGCCGAGGAGCACACATAGTGCGTTTTCCTGCTGCGTGATAATCTTCTCAGGGGGAGGAATTGTCCAAAGCACCTGATCGAGATCCGACTTGGCCTGGCTCAGTTCAAGTTCGGAAACATACCCTGCCTGGAATCGGATATTGAAGATATTGTATGACTCTTCGCGAAGTTTCGCGGTCCGCCGAGCAATATCAAATTGTTGAAAAAGTCAAAATCCTGGTTAATTGGTAGAGTGGGAAGACGATTACGCTTCTACGGTAGATATGTCATATGATTCATCAGTGACTTCCGATATTCGGTCTTGTCTCTATAAATGTTACCCACTGTGATTTCTTGCTATCAAAGTTTGAGATGCCTTCTCGTCTTGTTGATAAATTATCCAGCCCTCTTCAGGCCATGAGAGGACTAGGCGCCAATATGTAACTGCATCCGCCCGGCTTTCTTGAAAAAAATCAGAGGCATCTGATAGTATTAACAATGCCTGAGGACAACGGAAAGGCAGACCTTTTACTCAGAATCATTGCCAAGGCTGTTGATTTTATTATCATTGTAGTATTCATTAAGACCATCCCTCAGGTCGGCTACATAGCAGGGATAATTTACCTCCTTATAAGCGATGGGCTTTTTGACGGAAGGAGTTTGGGAAAGAAGATACTTAGATTGCGGGTAATGTCTCTTTCAGCGGGAAACGCGGGAACATTCAAGGACTCCATATTACGAAACTCCGTTCTCGCGTTGGCACTGCTTCTTTTCAAGATTCCATTTATTGGGTGGTCTTTTTTGATCGTTGTTCTTTTGCTCGAATTTCTCTTGATATTGGGGAGCAAGAATGGCATGAGACTCGGAGATGATATGGCAAATACAAAGGTGGTGGAGGGATAAAGTTTAGTACAAGAACCGATGCTCTGCTGTGACGATTGCAGAAATGAAATCAAGGCTTATGCTTTGCTTATGTATGCCTGAGTATTTTTTTGAGGAGGATATAAGTGTTTTTTCAAAAGATTTTAGGTATGTTTTCAAACGACCTTGCGATAGACCTCGGTACTGCAAACACCCTAGTTTACGTCAAAGGTAAAGGTATCATTTGTAATGAGCCCTCAGTCGTTGTCTTCAGAAGAGACAATAAAAAACCAATCGCAGTTGGCATTGAGGCGAAAGAAATGTTGGGTAAGACCCCCTCAAATATCATAGCCATACGACCCATGAAAGACGGCGTCATTGCAGACTTTGATGCAACAGAGGAAATGCTCAAGTACTTCATCGCCAAAGCGCACAACAGAAAGAGTTTTGTTTCGCCAAGGGTAATTATCGGGGTTCCTTCCGGGATAACCCAAGTGGAGCAACGTGCAGTGAAAGACGCTGCCTGTGCCTCAGGTGCCAGGGAGGTATACCTTATAGGAGAGCCAATGGCGGCCGCCGTCGGAGTGGGGTTGCCCGTTGGCGAGCCCACAGGCAACATGATAGTCGATATAGGTGGGGGCACGACAGATGTTGCAGTCATATCGCTTGATGGTATGGTCTTCAGCAAGGCAGTCCGCAACGGCGGGGACAAGATGGATGAGGCTATAATGGCTTACATAAAGCGTAAGTATAACCTGATGATAGGTGAAAGAACCTCCGAACTAATCAAGATAGAGCTCGGCTCAGCTTATCCGATGAATAGCGGTGGACAAATGGAGATAAAAGGAAGAGACTTGATATCTGGAATTCCAAAGGCCATTAATGTTTCAGAAGATGAAATAAGAGAGGCTCTCCAGGAGACCGTCGGGATTATACTCGATACAGTCAGAGTGACCCTTGAGAACACGCCTCCAGAGCTGTCATCAGACATTGTTGATAAAGGAATTGTTCTTGCTGGAGGAGGGGCGTTGCTCAGAGGGCTTGATATACTGATACGTGAACATACAGGTGTTCCCGTTATAGTGCCAGATGATCCGCTAACCGCTGTGGTTAGAGGATGCGGCGCCATGTTAAATAAGCTTGACCTGTTGAAGAGAATATCGATAAGCACCAATTAATGTCTAAGGGTAAAAAGAGATTCATCATTTTTTTTTCTCTTTCTTTAATTGCTCTAATAGTAATGACCCTCCAGCACAATAGGAGACCTTTCCAATTTCTCAATACGTTATCATACCCTTTTGATGTGCTTAATGGTTTCACGAAGTCCATACGCATGACATCTCAACATCTTCTCAATACATTTGTAGAAAACAAAAAACTTAAAGAAGAGATCGCCAAGATGTTGCTTGACCAGCAACGATTTGGGGAAGTTCTCCAGGAAAACAAGCGGCTTAGGGAAATTCTTTCCATAAAAGCACAGACCCCTAATTATGTTACCGCTGCAGAGGCAGTCGCCAGAGGCTATGACAGACTCCTGAACACGATAATCATTGATAAAGGTAAAGTTGATGGGATAGAAAAAGATATGACAGTAATAACTTCAAGAGGTCTTATTGGAAAAATATATTCAGTCGAGAACGATTTTTCGACGGTTCTGCTTTTGACGGATCCTAACTTTTCAGTCAGTGTGCGATTGCAGAAAAGCAGGACCGAAGGAGTCCTGTCAGGAACGGGGTATGAATATTGCCTCCTCAAATATATCTCTTTTGAAACCCCGGTTGAAAATGGGGAGGTTCTTATTACATCAGGGCTTGATGGCTTGTTTCCTCCCGGCTTACGAGT
>JBKQMP010000008.1:0-4837 GCA_052146665.1 Dissulfurispiraceae bacterium | reverse complement strand
TGGTCATAGTGCCTTAGCATACCAAATATATAAGATCTCTTTTCAAGTGGTAATTTCATGCTCCATGAGCCTACATCAATAATCCAGAGTACGACATGGACACCGCAGATTCAATGATGACCTTCATGCGAGGGTTAGAAACGGTAATAATTACTGTAGAGGAATGACCACAGTGAAGAGTCGTCGGTGAACATCAGATCATAGGTAAGGTCTCAACCAGTCTTACAGACCGTGCATAGTTCTGGACAAAATTGATATTCTTCGCATGTTGAACTTTCTTTATCGATTTTCATTTATATCAAACACTGCTCACCGTAACAGGTCATGAGATATCTAAGGAACGGCGCCAATGTGTACCCATAAAATGAGATTCTCATTGCGGGACAAACTCTTGAAGATTTTTGTTTTGACACAAAGGAGGAGTATCAGATACTATGATTGATTTGTGAGCCTCCATAGATATGCCCTCTAAGCGACGAAACCAAAAGAGAGGAAGCTCACAATGAAAGAAGATTATCACAAGAAAGAAATTTTGGCAAAGGGCAAAATGGTATTCATTGGGATTGACGTTCATAAGGAAAGCTGGCAAGTAACGGTTAGGGCTGAGGAAGAAGAGATATTCCATGGGAGACTTCCCGGCGAGTATGATGTGTTAAAGCTACTTATTGCGCGACTTCCGAAGTGTAGAATTAAAGTGGCTTATGAGGCGGGTCCCTGCGGATTCTGGCTTTACGATAAGCTTACGGCTGATGGCGTAGAGACTATTGTGGTTCCCCCTTCACTTATTCCTGTTGAGTCCGGCAATAAGGTGAAGACCGATAAGAAGGATAGCAGAAAACTTGCCACTCTACTTGAAAAGGGCATGCTCAAAAAAGTATATGTTCTGAGCCAGGAGGATCGTGCGGACAGGGAATTGGTAAGAACACGCCGCCAAGTTCTGGAGCACCGAACTGACGTAATGAGGCAAATAAAGAGCAAGCTGCTTTTTCATGGCATCAAAGCACCCCTTATCCTGAAAAAGAGTTGGTCAAAGAAATATGTGATGTGGTTGAAGGAACTGCCGATTAAAAGTGAATCGATAAAAATAGCGTTTGATTATTTGATAGAGCTCTACGAGTATCTGACAGCTCAGGTGATTAAGATCACCAAAAAAGTGCTGGAGTTTGCCAAGAGCAAGAAGTACAACAAAAAAGTACAGCTCCTAAAGACTGTGCCGGGCATAGGAACCCTGATAGCAATAGAAATGCTGGTGGAACTTCAAGATGTATCGCGCTTTAAGAGTGCCGAAAAGTTTTCAGCCTATATAGGACTGACTCCTTCAGAGTATTCAACCGGTGAGCATACCCGTCAAGGAAGAATTACGAGATGTGGGAATAAAAGAGTTAGGACATGTGCAGTAGAGGCCAGCTGGTATCTGATAACAAAAGACCCCCTAATGCGGAAGAAATATGACATGCTCAAGAGAATGAAAGGAGGGAAGCGCGCAATTGTTGCCGTTGCACGACAGCTTATGCTGAGAGTGCGGAGAATTCTTCTTGATAATAAGCCTTATGTTATCAAACTTGCGGCATAATAGACGGAAGAGAGAAAGGATATCCCTATAAAGGGCTGGACTGACCGTGAGGTCCACCTTGTAACAGATAAACTGTTACGTGTATCAGGATATAGGCAGTCCAAATGAAAAGAAGACCGGATAAGAATAATGTGGCATTTGACCACGAATAGCAGGCTGGGATAAATATCTTTTCTAGGGTAAAACCTTAGTTGTTATAAACAGGAGAGTAATCTGTAGAGATTGACAAATCAATATAGCAGGTGGACATGACATGTGCAATGCCAAAGTTTCTGAATGATTGCCGATGAAGTCATAATAAATTTAGATAATCAAGGTTGTCCCCCACAGCTTTCCTCTTCTTGATTCTCTTCCTTAATAACCACGAGCGTCAGGCCGCAGTCGGAGCACTCATGGTCACCGGCGCCCACGGGGGAACCACAGGCCGGGCATTTACCTTGGCTGATCAGTTCGTTAGAAGCTTCAATCTCCGGATGTATTTCCATGAAGTATTCCTCAATGCGCTCCTGTGCCCTTTCAAGGTCCTCTTTAGATACGATTAACCTGCATTTGTCGCCGCATCGGCTCTTATGACAGCCAGCATCGGAAGTGACCGTGCAAGGGATACCGGCATCGATGAGAACGTTGTACAGTTCACCTAACCATTTCAGGTCGCCCGCCCTCGCTACGACTGAGTCTTCAATGGCCTTCGCCGTCAGTCGCTTCTTGTCCTTCTGTGCGCTTCTATGCTCTTCGTGCAAGAGGAGGACCGCGCCGCAATCAGCGCATTTTTCGATATGCGGGAGGTACTCAATTTCGCAATCAGGACATATCTTATTACGGTTCATAGTTCAGGATAGGGGAAATAAAATTATTTTCCGACTCATTATACAATATTCACAGAGCTCGGGACTAATTAGAGGCAAGAGTATGTTTTAGCTCTTGTGAAGGGGAGGGAGTAAAGGCTAAAAATGAGAATTTATAATTGTATTGCGCCTCTATACCGTGACCGAAGCTGCGGCCTTTCAGGAAATCCTCTATAAGTGGCACAGATCCTCTGTGGTATTGCCGGCTTGTGCCGGTTCCGTTAAGAGGTGATTAACGGAACTAGGGCCGCAGCGTGAGCAAATTTATATAGGTTTCGATAATCTCATGAGCTGTTCCTGAAGGAAGAGACTGATTACCTCTAAGAGGTAGGTTATATATGGAAGACATGACAGGCCCAGCCTCGCGCCGTTCGGCGACAAATCTGAGATTATTGCAAGATTATGTGATATGCTAATACTATAAGTTCAAGGAGGCACAATTGAAGACTCTAGCCATAAAATATCCAGAGTCCGTGCTCGCTACTCTCAACCTCAGCCCTGAAACGTTCGAGCAGGAGGCCAGAGTAGCCCTTGCTGTAAAGCTCTACGAGATGGGACGCCTGACTTCAGGCCAGGCTGCAGAACTCGCAGGGATACCACGAATCACTTTTCTTTTGAACTGTCAGCGTTACGGCGCCGCAGCGGTTGAATGGGATCGAGAGGAGCTCAAAACTGAGTTTTCCAACAAGATGCAATGAGCCGCAGGCTGGTTTCGAACACAGGCCCGATTATCGCACTTGCGCTTATTGACCGCTTGGATATCCTTCAGTCCTTATTTGAGGAGATCATAATCTCTGAAGATGTTCACGAGGAACTGCTTGAGGGTGGTCCCTTAGGTCGAGGCCTTTTGCATTATCAAAAAGCTTCCTGGATCAGGGTTCAGCCTTTTACATCTCCGATTGACACTCTTCTTACGACGGTCCTTGATAGTGGCGAGGCGTCAGTCATTCAGCTTGCCCGTGAAATAAAAGCGGATTATGTTCTTATTGATGAGCGAAAGGCACGAAAAATCGCGCGCGACATTTTTGGCCTGTCGGTGATCGGTACGGCCCGTGTCCTCGTTGAGGCGAAGAAAAAGGGAATACTAAATGGTGTAGGTGAAACTCTTAAACAGATTAAAGAAGCTGGATACTGGATTCATGATGACATTGTCCTCTACGCTCGGAAGGAAGCAGGTGAAAACTGAATATCCTCACCATCCACCCATTTTCTTCACAGTTTCTGCTGTCTTAATGAAATTGGGTGGAGATAGGTGAATTTGTCAGTTGAGTCCACGTGATGTTGCGGGCTTGTGGTTGAAGCCGAGATTCAAGCACCCTCGGATTTTCTCTTGTATACCTACCGGATAACTATGTTGTACGCTATAAAAGGTAGAAAATGGTTATGCTGTGTCACTGCTGCAATTGTTTCCGCCTGCAACAAACGTATACGGAATTTTGATGACTATTTAGTTCGATCCGAAACTTCCCATCAACTTATAAGCCTGCCGATGAGGATAACTGGATGAGCTGCACGAAGTACCCTTCTCAAGAACTGTGGTGGTATGACCAGAAATTGTTATCTCCTCAGGGAGCTTGTTTTGCGAGTTAGTGGAACCGAGAATGTAACCAGCTTTATAAGCGCTCAAGAGACTGTGCGTACTTCGGGACGAACTCCATGAGAGTTGCGCTGTGTGATGCCTATCGAGAGGAGACGATTAAGTCGAAAACCGATCCTTGGGAATTTCGAGTTGTACCCCTCAGCTTAATCAGAAAAAAAGCTGGTATTTTCAAGCCCTTGTCAGTCTGTTGGGGTAGCATTTGAAGTCCAGGAGGGACGGCAAAACCCTATGCTCTAACACCATTGATAAGACTTGATTTGCTGACCACTATGCCACTACGATAGCAGCAGGTGTGACTGAGTTGTGACTATCCCCTCCCGCCCGAGTTCCGCTAAACTGACTTAAGGGTACCAGCGTGCGCAAACGAAATGCTGGTTTTTTTACGACATGGCCATTTTGTTCTTACTGGTGACTAGTACATCACCTGACAAGGCTATTCCTTAGACACCCTCACAGGCCAAAATAGCTTTTTCTATCTGACCAAGAATTAACACCCAAATGGCCACCTACGAATCCGACCAATGTGCTGCCGTAATTGAAAATTCAGCCACACGCAAAGAGCCTTTTAACGGCTAAAGAGCGACTTTTTACTAACTTGTAGAGAGCGGCAAAATCGTACTATTTACTAACCTGTTTCTCAAATCGTTGCTCACCGAGAACCTCAACGGAAATCTTAGCGGTATCAGGGTATGCTAGAGGTGGATTCTATTACTCACGGTTGAGGCTTCCTGCCAGCGATTCCTTAACCAAACGCCCAAACTATGCTAAGCCGCTATAAATAAAACAACTTTCGATAGTACGTCGCTGTGAAGCAAATTC
>JBKQMP010000007.1:0-3427 GCA_052146665.1 Dissulfurispiraceae bacterium | reverse complement strand
ACCGATTTTGTGTTTTTTTAGCTGTTTTCCAATATCTTCTTTCATATCATCATATATGCCCGCTGATAATTCATAACAAAACCAGTTTAGTTTTGTTTTCTCACTCTCGCTCGAATAGAATGATGTTGGTTTTATCATGCTTATTCCAGATCTCCTTTCTCAGATGCCGGATCTCGTCTCATCAAACGCTCAAAAGTCTAATTTGTGCGCGAAATTTAAAAGGATTGCGGAAAAATTGTTTGAATGGACCTATGTCTCAGACTGAATCTGCATGATTTCTGGCTTTAATTCAGCCAGGAATTGCAGTCAACTGCACTTGTACCATACGTCGGAATCATCACTGATTTTTCTTTCCCAAACCAAGTTCCCTTCCGCATCGATCTTCGAGCTGAGATCCGGCCTCTATTACCAGTATTATGTACCCCGCATGAGTGGGCGTAGTCTTCAATTTGATATACTATCGATATACTAATATATCCTGTTTATTTTTTATCAAATCTTGATGGCCTTGATCACGGGCTGGGGAAGCCCAGTGGCTTTAGCCCTTGGTCGTTTACTCCGAAGTGTACGTGGTATGTGGAACATCAATATCAACGTATATTGGTTCGTGTGTGTATCCGCCATAAGCACCAGTTGGCACCGCCTCTTTTGAATATATGGTATGGGCGATGGATTCTGTAATGTGAAGTGTTTTGACCAATTGCATCACATGTGGTAAAGTTGCATTATCAACCCAGGCATCCAATTCAACCGTTCCGGTGGCGTCATTGTTGCGATCATCTAGACGATAAAGCCCCTTAACTTCATTATAGTACGCGGGCTCCGGCGCGGGCATACAACGAGCAAAACTACATTGATACTGCCCATGTTTTGCGACCCATACACGCCCTGGAAGACCATCGATGGTTGTATTAATGGCATGGACAAAGGAAAGGAAATTTCCATTCTCATACCAGTCAGACGGGTAATTACTGCATATAGTTATTGATATGTCTCCACCCTTCCTCTCAGTACCAACGAGTTCTATTGCTGAATACGAAGTATTGTGCTTGTCTTCTCCATGACCCGGAACTGCAATTACCAATACAGGCGTTTCTCGAGGATTTCTATTTACTAACAGATTTCTTCGCAATGAGTAGTTTTCGCCGAAATTCATACCTTTTTTGCTTTGAAGACATCGATTCTCCTTGAATTACACTCTTTTTCGATCATTTTTCGACAGCTTCCGCTCGGCCTAGATGACTTTGGCATTTTTCAGTGTGCAGAGTTGATATAAGTTGAAAGCAAATGCCGCCACCATCATCTTAGTGTGAACCCTCTGAACAGTTGTAACCAGCACTCTACCAGAATCGAACACTCTTTTAATAACTGCGTGAGGCCGTTCGCCTGGTGCTCTGAGCTTGCTGATCAATCGATTTCTCTCCTTATCGAGCTCACCTAGAGGCTTATCGGTGGTCCTGCGTTTCATTGTGAAATCCACGCCCTTAGCCTCTGCCCCAAAGTATCCTCTATCTCTGAGCACCACTTCATTCTCGACAGATAGATCAACCTGACTATCATGCAGCGATGCCGTGGTAGTCTCGATTTCGCGTATCAGACCATAATCGATATCGCTTTTCTGATGGAGCTTATAGCCGAAATGTGTTTCATTTCCTTTCTTAGCCCATGTGCCATCTTTACTGCGACGAGTTCTGGCCTCGTTGCCGCGTGGCTTCTTGGAAGAACCAGGATCAGCTTCAATGAATGTAGCATCTTGAATCGTTCCCATTATGACAACTAATCCCATAGCAACAAGCTGTCTTTGAAGTTCTGCCCAAACAATCTTGTTCTTCCCGGTTTTTTCCATGCGATCTCTGAATAACCATATTGTGCTGGAATCGGGGAATGGCTCTGGATACCCAAGAAATTCCATGAACGATAGGCGATCTGACATCTGTCTTTCAGCTTCAAGATCACTCAAGCCAAACCACTGCTGAAGAATTAGAATCTTGAACATGAGAATAACGTCGCTGTTCGGCCTTCCCCCTTTCTTACTCTTGTTATTGTACATTTCATCGAGATGACCGCGAATCGGAACCCAATCGATCTTATCCGATATCTCCAATAGCCTATTTCCAGTCTTGTTGTTCTTCTTTTTGACTTGTTGCAACGCCCAGATGACAAAAGAATTCATAATATCTAATAGTATTGTTAGTATATAAACATTTCGATAGTTATAAAATAAATGGTAAGTTCATTGGAACCCTCTGAATGGTAGGTTTATAAGAGTCCTCTTATGTTGAATTATATAATGGACGATAGAAAGAACGTCTACGACAAAGCAAAAAGGATGGAAAGGTGAAAGTAAACCGGGGTTTGCCTGCTATTGCCATCTGACACCAGAGTTCTGCGGTGGTCCAATACCTGGATAGAGTCCTGGGAGTGTCTATATTATTTGTAAGCCTTAAAAAATTATTATATAGTTGAGTAAGACTAAAATCAAAGCTCCTCAAGCTTCTCAACGCCGACCTTCTTGACGAAGGGTTTCCAGATCTTTGCTGGCATCCATGCGGGTGCGCCAGCGGGCTTATCTACCTGCTTACGCCTCTCCGGTGAAGATATGGACTTTCTTTGTTCCACGCTCCCTCAGTCGGATATCCGTGATGCCCCTGTTAGCCGCTTTTAACGCTGCCTGTCTCGGCGATTTCCCTGTGAAGACCCCTTCCTCGTTGCCCTTAGCGTCTCTGAGGGCAAAATTTCTTGCTTCCTTCTCAGTCATTAAGTATCCTCCAATTCAAAAATGCGTATGCTGTACTTACTTTTAAGAATATATAGGTTACTGATATCGTTCCTATAAGAACCATTTAATGATACACGTATTATTACGTATTTAGTACGTCTCAAAATATACAACTTTTCTGAAATGATAAAGCGCACAAAAATCCTCTTTTGACTAACTGGCTATTCCAGTACACTATGTAATGATTTATCGACAATTGCCCTATCGGGATTTTCCGTTAGCAGTCAAATCAAAAATACGAACCACAATCTGTCGCGCAAAGGCCTGGAGTTTTAGTCCTGAAAATGTCATTATAATAATATCTTACCATTCGAAGCATATCGAAAAAAAAGAGTGATGAATTACGGGTTACACGCACTGCTAGAGATGGGGTCAACTTTATACCCCAGATCCTTGACTTTAACGAAAGCTGCTTCAGCTTCAGCATTGGGACCAAGGTCCAATCGTTACCCAACGAGCCATATGGATTTTTTCAAGTCCTCTGTCTCACATCTATTTATGCTCGTAAAAAACATTATGCCAATGGGGAACCAAAGGATGAAATTGGAATTGGCAATGATCGGATTAGTGTCGCTGGTATTGTTTTCTTCTGTTCCGACAGACGGTGCTCAGTCTAACATGAGCATATCGATAGGCTTTCCATTCCCA
>JBKQMP010000006.1:0-8506 GCA_052146665.1 Dissulfurispiraceae bacterium | reverse complement strand
GAAAGCTTAGGGAGAGGGGCCATACCCCTCGACTGTGACCTCACCTTTTCGAACCGCCCGGTGCGGACCCGCATGCCGGGTGGTGTGGGAGGGGTACGCCTTTTAGGCGTCCCCTATCCCGATCAAGGAAGAGAGAGAGGGAGGCCGTCTTGACCCGCAATGAGGGAAATGATATCCGGACCGGAGAAAATCCCTGGGAAATCAGGCAGGCAATTCTCGATAACCTTTACTTTATTCAGGGAAGAATCCCGGCCCTTGCGACCAAGAATGACTGGTATATGTCTGTAGCCTATGCTGTGCGGGACCGGATGATGCACCGCTGGGTTAAGTCGACCCATTTGTTTCATGACGAACGGATCAAAATAATTGGATATTTGTCCGCAGAGTTCCTGATGGGACCCCATCTTGGCAATGCGCTGATCAATCTTGGCATTAAGGAGCAGGTCAGCGAGGCTGTTACACAATTGGGTCTCGATCTCAACGACCTTCTGGCACAGGAAGCAGAGCCAGGGCTGGGTAACGGCGGGCTCGGAAGACTGGCAGCTTGCTACCTCGACTCCCTCTCAACGCTGAAGATAGCATCGATTGGCTATGGAATTAGATACGAGTTTGGCGTCTTTGATCAAGAAATCCGTGACGGCTGGCAGGTTGAGGTCACTGACAAATGGCTGCGACTAGGCAATCCGTGGGAAATAGCGCGTCCTGAGATCACATATTACGTCAAATTTGGCGGTCGCACTGAGCCTTATGAGGACGAGCAGGGAAGATATCGTGTGCGCTGGGTCCCGTCCCAAGAGATTAAAGGAGTTGCATACGATACACCAGTCCCCGGATACAGGAATGATGCGGGGAATCTTCTTCGACTTTGGAAGTCAGAGGCGGTTGAGTCCTTTGACTTCCAAGCATTTAATGTCGGCAACTATTACGGCGCTGTCCGTGAGAAGATGCTCTCTGAAACGATATCAAAGGTCCTCTACCCGAATGACGAGCCCGAGGTAGGCAAGAAACTCCGTTTGGCCCAACAGTACTTCTTAGTTTCTTGTGCGCTCCAAGATATCATCCGCATACACGAGTTGCGGGGACTGAGTATGGCGCACATTCACGAGTCTGTGGCCTTTCAACTTAATGACACCCATCCCTCAATCGCGATTGCCGATCTCATGAGGCTGCTGATAGACGAGTACCTCATGCAGTGGGATGATGCTTGGGATATTACGCGAAGTACCTTTAGCTATACCAATCATACCTTGTTGCCGGAAGCATTGGACAAATGGCCCTTACTTCTCTTCCGCACCATCCTGCCAAGACATCTCGAGATCATTTATGAGATCAACGAGCGTTTTCTCAAAGAGGTAAAGGTGAAGCATGCCGGACAAGAGGATCGCATCGAGCGTCTCTCGATCATTGATGAGACTGGAGAGAAGTATGTCCGCATGGCGCATCTTGCGAGCGTTGGGAGTCATGCGATAAACGGGGTGGCTGCCCTGCACAGTGAGTTGCTGAAGCGTGAATTTCTCCGTGACTTTTACGAACTTGCCCCTGAAAAGTTCTTCAACGTGACAAATGGAGTCACACCGCGACGCTGGATGGCGCTCTATAATCCGAGGTTGTCTGATCTCATCACCAGAAGTATAGGTGACGCATGGATTACGCGCTTGGAGGAAGAACTGAGACATCTTGAAAAATTTGTTGACGATACAAATTTCCAGCGCGAGTGGGTGGCAATAAAACATCAGAACAAGAGCGACCTTGCAGCAACTATCAAGCAGCGCACAGGCATTGTGGTGAGTCCTGACACCCTTTTCGACATCCAAGTGAAGCGTCTCCATGAATACAAACGACAGCTCCTCAATGTCCTTCACGTGGTGACGCTCTATAGCAGAATTAAAAGGAACCGCGGTCTGAATCTCACCCCTCGTACCATTATCTTTGGAGGCAAGGCCGCTCCCGGGTATTTTATGGCAAAACTGATCATAAAACTCATCAACTCCGTGGCTGAAGTGGTTAACAACGATCCCGTTGTGGCTGGGCGTCTGAGCGTTGTGTTCTTGCCCGATTTCAACGTCAAGAACAGCCAATGGGTATATCGTGCGGCCGACCTCTCGGAACAGATCTCAACCGCTGGCAAGGAGGCATCAGGTACCGGCAACATGAAATTTGCGATGAACGGTGCTCTTACAATCGGGACCCTTGATGGGGCGAATGTCGAGATTCGGGAAGAGGTAGGATCGGATAACTTCTTCCTCTTTGGCTTGACGACTGAACAGGTAAATGACATGAAGCGTAGCGGGTATGACCCGAGGGATTACTATCACTCCAACGGAGAGCTGCGGGAGGTCATTGACCTCATTAGCTCTGGACTCTTCTCAAAAGGCGACGAGAGCCTTTTTAAACCCCTCGTTGGTTCACTTATTAATAGCGATGAGTATATGGTCCTGGCTGACTACCAGGCCTATATCGATTGCCAGGAGATCGTGTCCAAGACTTACCTTGATCGAGCGCGGTGGACGCGTATGTCGATACTCAATGTGGCCCGAATGGGTAAGTTCTCTTCTGACCGCTCCATTCGGGAATACTGTGAGAAGATATGGCATGTGAAGCCTGTTCAGGGCGAATAACTCGTATAAAAGAACAGTAACGATGATGTCGTACAGCTGACTGTTGCGCTGGAAGAGGGTTACGATGCCAAGGAGCCCTGGGCTCTTGTTTGCACAATCAGGGCATGAAAGGACATATAGACAGTGAAATTACCAACACACAAAACAAAAATAGTTTGCACGATCGGGCCGGCGTCACAATCTCCTGAAGTGATGGAACAGATGCTTCTTGCCGGGATGAACATCGCCCGGCTCAATTTCTCCCATAGTGATTTTCAAACGCACGGGAAGGTCATTGAAGATCTGAAGGCGGCGGCGCGTAGGACCGGGTGCAGCGTTACGATCATGGCTGATCTTTCGGGGCCGAAGATGCGTATAGGAGAACTCGTCAAGGAGCCGATCGTGCTCAAATCAGGCGACACTTTTACCCTCACAACGGATGACATCGCCGGTGACGAGGAACGTGTTTCCGTCACCTTCAATCGGCTTCCGCAGTCCGTGAAACAGGGAGACACTCTCTTCCTGAATGACGGTTTCATTCAGCTAGAGGTCGTGAAGACTGAGGGCACCGATGTGATATGCAGGGTCCGGGTGGGCGGAGAGTTACGCTCAAGGAAAAGTCTTAATCTTCCCGGCATCGAGTTGGGCATCAGCGCCTTTACTGACCGCGATCATGAATGCCTCAAGTTCGCCCTGCAGAACGGAGTCGATGCGGTAAGCCAGTCCTTTGTGGAAAAGGCCTCTGACATACAAGCAGTGAGGAAGGCTGCGTCTGACCTGGGATACAGTCCCTTCATCATTGCCAAGATAGAGCGTTCTCGAGCACTGCAACGCATTGATGAGATAATCGACGCCTCTGACGGCATTATGATCGCTCGAGGAGACCTTGGTGTAGAGGTGCCAATCGAGCAAATAGCTCTTGTCCAAAAGGACCTCATGTGGCGCGCAAATATGCGTGCAAAACCAGTGGTGACCGCAACGCAGATGCTCGAATCGATGACGAATAACAGCCGTCCCACCAGGGCTGAGGCAACCGATGTGGCGAACGCTATCCTTGACGGCACTGACTGTGTCATGCTCTCAGACGAATCTGCCATGGGTGAATATCCAATTGATGCCGTGGCAATGCTTGTCAAGATTGCTGTGGCGGCAGAACCGCGCCGCCGACAAATGGCGGTCAGGGAAATGTTTCAGGGGATGGATATGAAGGGCAAACTCTCTCCGACCTTACTCATTGCCATGGCAGTTGAAGCGAATCTCGAATATATATCACCGGCGGCTGTGTTTGTCCCGACCAAAAGCGGTGCCACTGCGCGGAGCATAGCGCGCTTTCGCCTGCCGGTATGGATTGTCGGGGTGAGCTCTCGTGAAGCCATTTGCCGCACGATGCAGTTTTCGTACGGGGTCTTCCCGGTGCATGAAGAGGAGCATCCGGACACGTGGAACGCGTATGTCAAAAAATGGGTGAAAGATCACGAAGTCGATGGGAATCTTGTTATTCTGACGGAGGGCCCTTCGGCGAAGCACCCTGAAGCAAATCACCGCATGGAGGTGATCGACCTCAATAGTGGAGCGGGGATAGGGGCAGAATCATGAAGCGGCGCATTTACGCTTTAGGTCCCGACAGGGCGGGGTGGTCCGCCAGACTGGGGAGTCTTTTCTGTCCTGAATATCTGTTTAGCGTGTGCATCACGTGACCAGGAATATGGGCGGCTCTCCAGCGATGCGGTGAAGATGGCAGTTTGGTCAGGCAGCTACCATCACTCTGCGGTGAGGGCGTTGACGGCATGAGTGAGCAGAGCAGTATGTAAAAGGATAGCTTTGATATTGTACTCGTGACCGTAATGACCGAATGGTCAGGCCAAAAGAGGCGATCATGGCACGTGTGAGACCTCGGGAAACGCAATTCGTCTGAGGGAGGTCGTTTAAAGGGAGGAAGAACGATGAAGAAACTTGTGTTGCTTAGGCATGGTGAGAGTATATGGAACAAGGAGAACCGCTTTACAGGTTGGACCGATGTTGGTTTGTCTGAGAAAGGAGTTCAGGAGGCGATCCAATCGGGGCGCACCCTCTTCAAAGAAGGATACGTTTTTGACATTGCCTACACCTCTGTACTGAAGCGAGCGATAAAGACCCTCTGGCACGTCCTGGAGGAGATGGATCTCATGTGGATTCACGTGCACCACAGTTGGCGTCTCAATGAACGGCACTACGGGGCGCTCCAAGGGTTGAATAAGGCTGAAACCGCTGAGCGTCATGGGATGGAGCAGGTGAAAATATGGCGCCGCAGCTATGACGTGCCGCCTCCTCCGCTTACTCCCGATGATCCCCGCTATTCAGGCAATGATCCGCGTTACGCCGATCTGAGTCCGGAAGAGATCCCTGTTACAGAATGTTTGAAAGACACCGTTACCAGGTTCCTTCCATACTGGCACACGGTTATCGCCCCTGCAGTGACAGCTGGCAAGCGGGTTCTTGTTGCCGCTCACGGCAATAGTCTTCGCGCACTAGTCAAATACTTGGACAACATTTCGGACGAGACCATCGTGGGTGTCAACATCCCCACAGGCATCCCCCTTGTCTATGAGCTGGAAGACAATCTGAGACCGATAAGAAGCTACTATCTTGGAGACCCTGAGGAGGTAAAAAAAGCCGCGCAGGCTGTCGCAGACCAACTTAAACAGAAAGCGTAAGCTATCAACACTTTTTTTGAAATCACAGAAAGAGCTGGTGTGGCATAATTCGCGGGGAGAAATACATTTGTTCCGGAGAGGCAGCCACTCTCGCTACCGCTTAGTTGTCGGAGGATGTCAACTCACGTACTATCACTGGAAGAGATTTGATTGGTCTTTTCTGAGTTGAGCGATGCTCTCTTGCGGCAAAAGGAAACTTTCTTTGAAAACTCGGTTCATTAAAGTGACTAACTGGCGGAATTTATAAGCGTCATGGTGAGAGTCTCCTTTCTGCTCTGAGGCGGACCAGCTCTGCTCATCGGATATGCGCAGCTCTATGCCCAGAGTGTGCTGCTGGGTTATCTTGCTAAACTGGTCTCTTTGCGAGTATAAGGGCGTACCCGGAATCAGAATTTCATTTGTATCAGTCGCGCGGTGAATCGGTAGGGAATAAGTTATCTTGCATTGAAACTTCTTATGACCTAGAGAGGAATACAAGTTCTTTGCCGCATTAACATTGATAGCTTTATAAAATTGTGCGGCGTTAGCGAGCAGCTCTTTCCCATCGGGTATCATATTTTTGCCCTCGCTTTGAGAAAGGCTGGTCATCAGTCTTCGCGTGGCTTCCACCATAGCTTCTGGGTCATGGAACAGCGTCTGGGTAATAGAATGGGAAGCCGCGTTTTCCTGCAGTATGACACCTCTCTTCTGCAATGCGTGAAAAAGCTTTAGAGTGTCATCGCCGCTCTTCAAGATAAAAGTGATCGCAAGGATATCCCTTATATCGTAAGCTTCGCCTTCTAAATCTTTCCCCAGTTTGGTGAACATACTGTCCGGGCTCTTTAATCTTGCCTTAATCTCGGCGATGTCCACTTCAAGGCCATCCCCGCTATTGAAGACCAGACATTGTTTTTTCATATCAAAATACATCGATTCTTTGAGTTTATGAAAGAAGGTTGAAAGTTTGACAAAAGCTCTCTGTGCAGATTCGCTGTCCGGGAGATGTCTTGGATTTTCCCAGTCGTAATTGTACAAATCATCAAGACTCTGCCGTCGTGTTTCCAAAAAGGCGCCTAGTTGGGCATAATCGTTAATATCCTGGCTGTCCTCTTCAATAGACTTGATCAAGTGGATCATCTTCAGGATGGAACAGGCCATCTGCTGCCACTTCGCCGGTATCTTCATGTTTTTTCCTTTATAGCCATGGAAAACATGAGGATATTTTTTTGACGATGCGAGAAGAAAGAGATGTCGGGGGTCTTCATCGACTAGATGCCGAAACTTCGCACTCTTCAAAATTGATTCAACTTCTTCTATGGCCTTTAGACAATTCCGGTAAAGGGCGACGTTAGGCGAACGCAAGGCAGCCAGCCCTTTCAGCTGATTCTTAAAAAAAGGGAACATCCAGTTAAGAAAGTACCTGTAGGCCTGGTCCACATATTTCTGTGCTCTTGCTCTCTCACTCTCACGCAATCCACTATAAGCAAGCGTATCGAACCCACGATTGCCCATCATTTTGGTCGCTTGCCTGAGGGCCACTTCATAATTTCCGGCATGTAACAACAAATAGGGGGTCATTTCATTTCTGTCAAGAATAGAACCGAAGATTTCGTGATAGAGTTCCTGACTTGATGATTCATGTTTCATTTTACCTTCTCCAAGTTCGCCCTTTGACAGTAAGGGGGAATCCGGCGGCAAGCCAAATGTTGTTTTTGTGGTGATTATTATAGCTTATTGAACCTGCCTTAGACACGCAGATAGTTAATAATCCCTGGATATTCAAAACGATAAGTAACAAAAAACTAGACGCTATTCTTGATAAGCCTCGCAAAGAAGCGCGTCATGCATCTTTAACGAGAGGTCTTATACGATGTACGTTGTGATTTCATCTACGTTAGGGAGGGTGTTGCAGCATTGCTTATATGAGTGCGCTCGCAAAAACTGCGGAAATGTTGCGCCTTAGAGCACACACGATGCCTCTCTTAGCAATGAAGCTGGCTGGGAGAGCCGCCAAAATCGACAAGAGGAAGGTTTTGTTGTTAAAATGTTCATAAGACGGTGAGCGAGGGAGCAAACGGACAACGGCCTACGGGTAACCCAGCTTCTTACCGACACAGTTTTTGTATTGAAAGTTTATAATTAAAAAAGTAAAGTTAATTTGGCGGAGACTTCGAGGTTGTCTGCTTTTATTGGATGGCACACTTTCAGCAGAAAGAACGAGTCTTTGGAGAAAGGGAGTAAAAAATGAATAAACGTAAATTGGGAAACTCGGGACTAGAAGTCTCTCCACTAGCTTTTGGAGGTAATGTCTTTGGATGGACGGTGGACGAACCAACGGCACTGAAGCTGCTGGATTTTTTTGTGGAGTCAGGTTTCAATTTTATTGACACTGCCGATAGCTATTCCAAATGGGTTCCAGGTAATCGAGGTGGCGAATCAGAGACCATCATAGGCAGATGGCTCAAGATGCGCGGCAATCGCGAGAAGATCATCATCGCCACAAAAGTGGGAAGTGAAATGAGTCCGAGCAGGAAGGGGCTTTCAAAATCCTATATCCTGAGTGAGGTCGAGGATTCATTGGAGCGCCTGCAGACAGATTATATTGACCTGTATCAGTCTCACTATGAAGATCCTGAGACGCCTTTGGAAGAAACGCTGGAAGCATATTCACAGTTGATCAAGCTTGGCAAAGTAAGGGCAATAGGTGCTTCAAATTATAGTGCGGAACAACTTTCAATGGCTTTGAAGATCAGCAAACAACACGGGTACCCCAATTATGCAAGTTTGCAACCTTTATATAATCTCTATGATCGAGAAGCCTATGAGACGAAACTTGAACCGCTTTGCCGGGAAGCCGGTTTGGGCGTGATCACCTACTTTTCGTTGGCCAGCGGCTTTCTCAGCGGTAAATATAGGTCAGACAAGGCCATAGGGAGGAGCGCCCGAAGGGAATTTGTGAAGAAATACCTGAATGACAGGGGGTTTCTGATCCTCAAGGCGTTAGATCAAGTTGCAAAGGAAAATAATTCAACGCCGGCCAGAGTTGCGCTAGCCTGGCTGATTGCACGACCAAGCGTCACGGCACCGATTGCCAGCGCCACAAGTTTGGAGCAGTTGAAAGACTTAATCGAAGCTACGAAACTGCAATTGGACTCTTCTGCACTGGAACTGCTGAACACGGCGAGTGCTTATTAATTTATGCAGGAAGCGCCGTATATCCCCGTCCTACAGGGCGGG
>JBKQMP010000005.1:0-5929 GCA_052146665.1 Dissulfurispiraceae bacterium | reverse complement strand
CTCAACGATCGAAGGCGCTCCGCTCATCAGACACACCGCTCTTTGAGTTTTCGGAAACGCTATTACCTCTCTGATAGAATGCGCTCCAACCATGAGCATGACGAGTCGGTCAAGCCCAATGGCGATGCCTCCATGCGGAGGTGCGCCATATTCGAGCGCGTCAAGTAAAAACCCGAATTTCATCATTGCGTCCTCGCCGGAGATATTAAGCACCCCGAACATCTCTCTCTGCAAATCCTTCCCGTGGATACGAATACTCCCCCCGCCAATCTCATAGCCGTTCAGCACTATATCATATGCTTTCGCCTTGAGAGACTGGAGCAAGCCTGATGCTGAAGACTCAATGCCCCGCTCGGCAGCATCCACAGAAAGCAGTCGTTCTATATCCCCATCCATGGGCGAGGTAAACGGATGGTGCATCGCAGCAAATCTCATCTCCTCGTCATCCCACTCAAGGAGGGGAAAATCCTGTATCCACACAAATTTAAATGCCGGCTGAATAAGCCCTAACCTCTTGCCAATTTCGAGCCTTATTCTGCTCAACACATCATGCACAACTTTTTCTTTGTCAGCCACAAAAAGCATCAGGTCACCCTCTTCCGCCTCAAGCCTCGCGGCAAACTGCCTTAACGCTTCTTCGGGGAAGAATTTTGTTATTGGGGATTCAAAACCATTCTTGACCTTTATCCATGCGAGGCCTTTGGCGCCAAAGGCTATAGCTTCCTCGGTAAGCGCGTCTATCTCCTTTCTCGAAAGCCCTGCCATCCCTTTGCCGTTTATCGCCTTCACCCTCCCGCCGGATTCCACGGCAGCAAGAAAGACCTTGAATGAGCCCGCTTTGGCAATGTCAGCCATATCCTTAAGCTCTAGGCCAAATCTCATATCCGGCTTGTCATTTCCAAACCTCTCCATAGACTCTTTATGGCTAAGCCTCTCAAAAGGAATCCCTATTGTCAAATCGAGAACATCCCGGAAGAGCCTCTGGATCAGGCCCTCCGTAAGTGCTATGACATCATCCCGGTCCACAAAAGACATCTCAATATCAATTTGTGTAAATTCAGGCTGCCTGTCCGCCCTTAGGTCTTCATCCCTGAAACATTTCACTATCTGGAAATACCTGTCAAACCCCGAGACCATAAGGATTTGTTTGAATAGTTGCGGAGACTGTGGCAGAGCATAGAAATGCCCGAGATTGAGCCTGCTTGGGACAAGATAATCCCGTGCCCCTTCAGGAGTTGATTTGGTGAGCATCGGGGTCTCTATCTCAAGAAACCCACGGTCGTCCAGATAGTCTCTGGTCACCTTTGCCACCTTATGCCTCACCAAAAGATTATGTTGCAATTGAGGCCGTCTCAAATCAAGATACCTGTATTTGAGGCGAAGTGATTCTGACGCATCTTCCGCCTCCTCCATTGGAAACGGGAGGGGAGTTGCCTCATTTAAAATTATCAGCTTATGCGCGTAAAGCTCAATCATTCCGCTCAGGAGGGTTGCATTCTCAGTTCCCGCTGGACGTTTTCTCACCTCCCCGGACACACTTATCACATATTCCCCCCTCAGCTCATGTGCACTCTTATGGGACTCCTGTGATACATCCGGACTGAATACGACCTGAATGAGACCTTCTCTGTCCCTCAAATCCACAAAGATCAGGCCACCATGGTCTCTACGCCTAAAGACCCACCCCGCGACACTTAACGTGGAGCCAATGTCTGACTCCCTGAGTTCGCCGCACCACTTATCACGAATCATACAACCTCCACTTCATTTAATAATGTATGGCACAAATCAAATAAAAAAATTGTGCTGTGATATAGGCTTCATTCACTGTTTGAGCTAATTTCTTTACTGCCCAACTTTGCTTACTGCCGTTGGCTGATCCCCGCTTTTATCTGCGATAATTCTTTACTGGTAAGCCGCCTTATCTGACCTGTGCCCAGATCCCCTAGCTTCAATCCATTAATTGCCGTCCTTTTGAGCTTAATGACTGGATGTCCTACTCTATCTAGCATCCTTCTTACCTGCCTGTTCCTGCCCTCCTGTATCGTGATCTCAATCCATGAATTATTGTCCGTCTGTCTGACTGCCCTGACTCTGGCAGGCGAGGTCAGTCCATCATCCAACATGATACCGCGCCTCAGTTTTTCCAATGCGGACTCGGTTATCAGCCCTTTGACCTTCACAGAATATGTCTTGGGAATTTTTCCGGAAGGATGCAGGAGGCAATGAGCAAAATCACCGTCATTTGTTATCAACAGCAGTCCTTCGGAATCATAATCAAGCCTGCCCACGGGAAAGACCCTGAAGCGAATTCCAGTCAAGAAATCTCTTAGTGCAGCCCTTCCCCCAGGGTCGTTCATTGAGGTTATTACAGACGTCGGCTTGTTGAACATGAAGTATACCTTGGGTTCATATGACTTCAAAAGCTTACCATTGACCTTTATGTGATCCTTGGCAGGGTTAACCTTCATTCCAACTGTTGCGGGCTTGCCGTTGACTGTCACCCTGGATTGAATGACAAGATCTTCGGCCTTTCTCCGAGATGCAATTCCCATCTGAGCTAGTATTTTCTGAATTCTCTCTTCCATAACTATCGCGAAAGCTAAAGGGAGGGAAGAACGCCTTGAAGCATCCCGTTATGCCTTAATCTCAACATATGATCGCTCACGCAAGCCTTTCACCCAGCTCTTTATATCGACGTTGAATTTTTCCTCGTAGAGCTTCTGCCGCACCGCTTCCCTCACTTCTTGAGGCGTCTTATAAGCCCGCATCTCATTTAATTTAAGGATTTCCATTCCTTTGTCGCTCCAGAACGGCTGACTGATATCGCCAGCCTTCATCGTCGACAATACTGTCAAAAGTTCTTTAGATATCTCAGATTTTTTTATGAAACCCAAATCTCCTCCGTTCTTGGCGTTGGAATCCTCAGAATACTGTCTGGCAATTTCAGAGAAATCTCCACCAGCCTTGAGCTTCTCAAAAATAGCCGCCGCTTGTTCTTCAACCTTTTTTTTATCATCACCAGTTTTCAAGAAAATGAGGCTCACTGCATAAGCCTCTTCGTCTTTCGTCAATACAGGATGTTGTAAGAGGTAGCGATCAATGTCTGCTTCGCCAATGACAATTTTGCTCCTGACCTCCTGATCAACAAGGCGGTTGATCATAATCTGCTCTGACAGTTTTTTCCTGTATTCTGCCATGCTGAAACCTTCCTTCATAAGTGTCTGAGCGAATACCTCCTGGGTCATTGAATACTTCTTCTTCATGCTTTCTATCGCCTTGTTCACCTCTTCTTCATTGGCGGCGATTCCAATTTTAGCTGCTTCCTGGACTTCCAGCCTCATGTCAATCATCACTTCCAGAAAAGGCAGTTCGTTGTCTTTAAAAAATTTTTGTTTGTCTTCTTCTTTCATGGACTTCATTTCTTGGCCAGACTCAAATTCCATTGCCTTATATAGCTCGCCCCATGTGATCACGTCTTTATTGACAATTGCCACGATCTTGTCAAGAACCATCGCACTCTCTGCAATGGACACAACAAAAAACACAGCAAAAAGAACACTGAATACTACTTTCCTATACATATACATCACCCTCCAATACCACGAGAATTTAATTTTAGCATATTCTCGGCAGTTGTTCACCGGACAGCATATCTATAACGCGTGTCCCCCCAATAGCTGTTTTAAGCAAAATCATATCTTTTGTGCGCGTCGTATTTTGCGTGACTTCTCCAATAATCGCCGCGTTTGCGCCTAATGGATGGGTCTTCATGAGGGAAACCAGCTTATCAGCCGCTTGCGAGCCTACGATTGCAATAAGGATGCCCTCATTAGCAACGTAGAGCGGATCCAACCCCAATAACTCGCATGCGCCGATTACCCCCCCTGGGATAGGAAGAAGACTCTCATGCATTGTGATACAAAAATGTGATTCCAGAGCGAGTTCTTTCAACGTAGTTGCCACACCGCCCCTCGTCGGATCCCTCATCATTTTGATCTGCTCTGTAGCACTGAACATGAACTCCACAAGACCATTCAGCGGTGCAGTGTCACTCAACACGGGGGGTTGAAACACGAGTCCATTTCTTTGCGAGAGGACCGCGATGCCGTGATTGCCGATCGCGCCGCTGACAATGACTTTATCTCCTGCCTTTATCTGTTGCGGACCGAGGGTGATACCCTTTGGAATAACGCCGATACCAGAGGTGTTGATAAATATTCCATCCCCTTTGCCCTTTTCGACAACCTTGGTATCTCCGGCTATAATGCGGACCCCGGCCCTCTGGGCTGCCTTCGACATGGATGACAAGATTCTGCGAAAGTCATCCATGGGCAGCCCCTCTTCAATAATAAACCCTGTTGAGAGACAATATGGTCGCGCCCCAACCATTGACAGATCATTGACCGTCCCATTAACCGCGAGCTCGCCAATCGTACCACCCGGGAAAAAGAGCGGAGAAACCACATATGAATCGGTGGTGAAGGCAAGCCTGAAAGATGAACCCTCCACCTTAAAGTCACCGCTATTTATAATGGCCGAATCGCCTAGCTCTTTAATGTCGAATTCAGGGACAAAACATTCTGCGATTAACTGGTGCATCAGGCTGCCACCGCTGCCGTGTCCGAGCAGAATTCTTTCCATGTTGCCTCTCTATGCTCCCGCGAGTTTTCCCACTGGGGAAATGTTTACCTTCTGCCCTATCCCTTCAGAAGAGGGCTCCGTCAGTATAGTCTTTTGACCCCTTTTCTGAAGTGGTCAACGGAAAGATTACTCTTCTCTATCCGGATTAACCTCTATGACCGCGGACGGGGGGCTCTGCTGCTTTGGGCCTCTCGCCGTTATAAAATAAAATGTCTTTATCCTTACAGGATTCTTATCTCTGAAAGCAGGCGCCTCGGCATCACCGATCGGTTCAAATCCTGACTCTAACCCCCTTCGCCTGTAAATCTTGTATCCGCTCACCCATGTCTCGGGATTCTCATGCCAGATCAGATAGACTTCTTTCCCTGATGAAACAAAATGCAGCCCTGCCGGCGTTGAGGGAGTAAAAGAGTCAGGATGAACCTCTAACTGATCAGACGGATACCCTTCGTCTTTAATGTCAGTATCCCACAACGACCTGACAGTATAGTATGCAGACCTTTTCGTTTCTAATTTATCATTGAAAAAAGCGTCCTTCAGCGGATGGTTATTAAGTGGTGAGGCGGCATCTTCTCCTTCTTGGTAGGTCCTGTAAATATTATATCTCACCTGATAATCATTTTGGACCTCTTGAGGAACTGTTGAATCCCACTTGATCTCCAGAGAATCATTCATTACTCTGTATCGCAGATTACCAGGCACAGGCGGCGGGTCTCGAGGATAGACCCTCACGATGCTAGAGTCATCACTTGGTATATTTCTTAGGCTCACCGCACGGATTTTGTAGAAATAATAGTCCCTCGTCGCAAAATCCTTGTCAGCGAATTGTGAAGCGTCCTTTTTGAGGAAGGCGATGCTCTTAAAATTTTGCGCGTTCTTGGCCTCACCCCAGTTACCCTCTGTTTTTTCTATATAGAAGCCCTTAATCTTTTCCCTTCCCTCATCGGGATACGACCAAGAAATGATAAGGCTGTCTTCACGATGCACTGCCCTTACGTCACTGACGGGCAGTGGTTTTTCAAAGGACTTAAGGGTCGGTGGCCCTTTCCTTCCGCATGAAAAGACGAGCTGGGAAAGAACAAAAAAAAGAACGAACAGGCGGACAACCCCGGGTCGGTCATTGACTGCCATCAGAAGGTTCGTGGCGCGGGAACCCCGTCCTTCAGGGCGGGGAGGAGGAGCGCCACGTTTTGTTTATAGTTGAATCCGTCTGCCCTGTGAAGCACAGAGCAATGTTTGTAGCTGACATCAGTGATGACACCGGCGCCGGTTGCGATATTGAACA
>JBKQMP010000004.1:0-28791 GCA_052146665.1 Dissulfurispiraceae bacterium | reverse complement strand
CCATCTCCTGATACCAGAGCAGGGGCTGCCTGCTCTTTAACCTTGTGAGGTTCATCTCAAGAACCTTGTTCCACAGGAAGCGAGGCATCCCTGCGTGAGACGCAAGAATCCGCATCAGAACCGGGTCATCCTTAAGCCTGAACACATATCCTCTGCGTATCACCATACTATTATATTATATACAAAAAGACATTTAACTTTACGCCTTATATCCCCGCCCTGAAGGACGGGGTCTTACGGCGCTTCCTAATAAAGGAACCATTTTGGTGAAGCTCCGCTCACGCGGTGGCTGTTGGCAATTCGGCTCAAACGGATCAAAAGCGGATAAAAATTCTGCTGGGGGCGTTCAGCGGCCTCCCCCAGTTTCAGCGCTGAGTTGGTGATAGGTAAGTAGTAACCTCGGGAAGTTGGGCCTTTAGTCTTTCACGGGCTCAATGGTAACATCAATTTTGCCGGTGGAAGGATCTGACATGCTCCAGCGGAGCGCCCATCGCGCCACTGGCGTCTGTTCCATCATGGAAGAAATCGGAGAACTGTATTCAGCCCATGCGGCGAGATCAAATCTCCAGTTTAGGGCTGCCCGATACCCGAACATATGCACCTTGCTGGCCGTCCCTGGGTGAGCAGGCAGCAATAATTCATATACATCCCAACTAGCCGACTGGCCGGGAGCAATTGACTGAGGATGGGAAAAGGCACCGGAGACATCCTGCACCGTCCCGCCCTCTTGACTAAGAGCAGCATGGGGGATAAAGCCAAACAGCTCTGTATCACAGATGTTGCGAACCGTAAGCATCGCCCGCGTGAATGGGATATCCCGACCCTCGCTCGCTTTGATATGCGAAGCCACGGATTGTACCGACATAGCAAGACAAAGACCCCTTTGCCCTTCGGGTGTGCTCGTCACAATGTCCTCCTGTTTCGGAATGTCTGAACGCATTAACTGTTTCATTGTATCATATTTCTGTGTTGATATGGGGATGGATAAGCTTCTAAAATAAGTGTGGTAGGTTGAAAAACAAAATGAAGGGTGGAGATGTTTTACAAGTGCAGTAGAGACGGCTACAGACGGGCTTTGGATGGAATCGAGCAAAAGACCCTGGTGCATGGCGACAAGACATTGATGGTGGAGTTCCTGCTACAAAAGGATGCCACTCTGCCGCTTCACTCCCATCCCCACGAACAGACTGGTTACCTGGTCAAAGGGCGGATGCGCCTGACTATCGGCACAGATGTTCGTGAGGTGTTGCCGGGCGATAGCTGGTGCATTCGTGGTGGAGTGCTTCATGGCGCTGACATCATCGAAGAATCGGTGGCGGTCGAAGTGTTCTCTCCCGTGCGAGAGGATTATCTGCCATCGAAAGGGAAGATGAATTAGTTTTCAGGTCAAGCGGAGTGAAGGGAAACCTGACAACTGAGATACGCTATCTGATCGTTCGAGCGTTGCCTCCCGTAAATCTTCACTGTTGCCATAAACTGAACGGCGTTTGTCAGTGTGCTTGGCATCGCTTCACTGCCGGAAATTCTTTTTTTGTGAGGAACGACACGGTCGGTGATTCGAGACAAAACCCCTCTTCCGTACAGATGACTCTTGACGCGTTATTTTCCAAAGGACGGTGATACCGTTGGGTGTTTCGATCAACGCGGGGCCCAAGCAATGTCGAAGTGTCAGTCTTCGATCTCGAGGAGCGCGCCTCTGTTTGATAACTCTATCATTGGCGCATTTGTGAAACTGTGGTTTGAAGCAGAGTTCAATAGACAAATTAAGTCGAGAGGGTATCTTCTTTCAAGACCTGCCACAGAGCCCCCTGTTACCACTTGTCCCAGTGAATATTTTCCTCCTTGAATTTGTCTAAAGCCTTCCCTTTTTCTTTGGGGACACCAATTGGTATTACATTTAGGGGAATTATATTTGAAGGAATGTTTAAAATGTTTCTGACATTCTCAATCCTTTCCTTATCCACGTAAACCGCCGTCCACACGGCGCCAAGTCCCAACGCATGAGATGCCAGCAGGATATTTTCACTTGCCGCTGAGCAATCCATAATCCAATAATCTTTAGCGAAAACCTTATCTTTGCTTGGGATACCACAGACGACAATGGCTGCCCCCGCTTTGTCCAGCATTTTGGCATAGGGAAGTTTGGCGCATAGCTGGTCAAGGGTCTCCCTTTTTGTGACAACAATAAACGCCCAAGGCTGAATGTTGACCGCAGAGGGTGCCGCCATCGCAGCCTTTAATATCTTTGTAAGGTTTTCCGGTGATATTTCTTCTCCGGTAAATGACCTCACACTTCTTCGAGAGTAAATAATATCTAGTGTTTGATTTTCCATATTTCCCTCCCTACAGCCTCACCTCTGTTTCAAGCGCTCACCTACGGTTTTCCCATCATTCCATGCCTTGCCAACACATTCACCGATTGACCAAAATCTATTATCCGGCATGGTCAAGACAAAAGGATTAATTTTCTTCACATCTGGTTCGCCTTCAGTAAGGAAACGATCCTCTGAGTAAATATCGATAATTTCCGCGATAAAAAACGTATTGGTTGGTAGATTGACTGTTTGTATTACCTGGCATTCCATAGAAAGAGGACAAAGGTTGATCATAGGAGCGGCCTTCAGCTGTCCATAAAAAATCTCAAAGAGACCTGACTTGTCAACATTTTTACCAGAAACAAGCCCAGTGTAATCGGTAATCTCCACCATATTAGCTGAGGGGACATTTACGCTGAATTCGCCAGATTTTCGAATTGCCTCATTTGAGGCATGCATCTTATTCACGCAAATACCTAGCATGGCCGGTCTAAAGTTTACTCGTGTGAGCCAATCAAGCGCCATAAAGTTGACCTTTCCTTCGAAATGGGTACCAAGGATGGTCTGTGTCCAAGGAAGGCAGAAGAGGTCTTTCTTGATTTTTATCTTGTTCATCTGTTCACTCCTTGTTCCAAAATAATATCCGTTCGCAATCAATGGGAGCATATCATCCGCCGGGATCAATTTTTCCAAAAGGAATCTCTTAAATCAAGAGGGCCGTGATTACGGATTCTCTTGAATATTTGCAATGAGATCCATTTCTGATCCTCGCAATTTCACAGGTGCAGCCAACTTTCGAATCCTGCCCAGCACACCGCTTACACCACTGCTTCAAAAAACACAGGCAACTACCAGAAAAAGTCTTATTTCCCGACTACCAGAATCGCAAAGCTGTCCCTAATCATTGTCGGGCGTTGTCTTGACCCTTCAGGCGTTGAAGCCGCTGGCGGAGCAAATTGTGCGGCGGGCAAATAGATGTTGTGGGTGATAGGATCAATCGCCATTGTACGAGATCCACGCTGCGTAGTAACGGTCTCCACTACCTCGAACTTGTCCGGAGAAGACTCTCGTACCACGGTAAGAGTACCGTCACCATTAGAGCTGAACGCGAGTCCAGTATTCGGATCAAACCCGTTGCCGTCGACACCTTCTCCGATCGGCACGGTGGCAATTACTTTACCAGCTTCGGTGTCAAGAATGGCCATAACTTTGTTGTGGCACCCCGAATAGACGCGGTGATGCTGCGCGTCAAGTCCCATGCCGGTGGGTTCCTCGCAGGGTGTGAGTGAATACCGTTTTGTTAAGGACAGTGTTCCGCTATCTATTTCCACCACCTCGTTGGTGTCTTCGATATTTACATAGACCTTGCCTCTCCCATCTGTCGCCGCAAATTCCGGTTTGCCCCCAAGGGCAATCGTGCTGATAATCTTACCAGAGGCGGCTTCGAACACCGTGGCGTCCTTGCTACGGCCATTGAAAGTGAAAACTCGTTTAGAGACGGGGTCGTAAAGGATAGCATCGGGATTTTCTCCAGTTTTCACTTGTCCGAGAACCTTCAATGTTTTCAAGTCGAAAATGGTAGCTGTATTTGCCTTTCCGTTGCTGGTAAAGCCTCTGTTCAAATCCGGCGCTATAGCGATTCCATGCACGCCCCAGGTTCCGGCAATATCGCCCGTGATCTCCTCCGTATCGAGATCGATCACCATAACGTGAGTGGAACGAGAAACATACAGCCGCCTAGCTACGGTGTCTACAGTCAGGTAGTCCCAACCGCCCTCGCCGCCAATTTGCAGCTTTTTGATTAGGTGATATCCATCGTCCGCAGCGTAAGAAATCGTACCCATTAGGAGACTGCAAAACAATAAGAAAGCTTTCACTATGTCACCGCCTTTAGCAGATTATTGTAAGTACTTTTAACATAGCATCTTGGATCAGAACTAAACATCCTAGGCTAGCTTGCATCTGAGTCATGCAGATCATCAAGAACTTTAGTGCTGCGGATCGCCCTTTAGAGCTTACTCAAGCTACGCGGGCAGCGTAAGCTGAGAGCCAAATTGCGATATTCCAAGAGCTCTCCTATTGAGTTATCTGCCAGTGCAGTATCGCCTTAAACTGCTGCCATTTCCAGTTTTCTTGAGCCTTGTGGTTTTAAGTGGCTCCCGAACAATTCAGCTCTTTAAGTGGAAAGGCACACTTGTTGAGACCACTCCCTTTTTAAACAGTATCACGCCTTTGATAAAGAGCGCTGTCTGGTTATGCAGGAGATGATGCCACCATTTTGACGGCACGAACTCGGGCAGCACAACAGTGATGACGCCCTCTTTATATGACTCGCGAACTTCATCGATATAGTCAATTAGAGGTTCTATGACGGACCGGTAAGGAGACTCAAGAATAATAAGTGGAATGCCCATGCAGTGTTTGTCCCACTTTGCTTTTAGCCTTGCCGTCTCAACGGGATCAATGCATACGTATACAGCAACCACATCATCGGAAAGTGCCTTTGCATACTTAATAGCACTGATTACCGCCTGCTGTAGGCCGGATATGGCGATAATCACAGAGTGATGTTTAAACTCTGTTTCTTCGGTCAAGCAGTAATCGAGGGAGAGTTGCTTTGCGACAGAGAGATAGTGTTGGTGTATTTTTTGGGTCAAAAGGACAAGGCCTGGTATGGCAATGAGGACTATCCATGCCCCATGGGTGAATTTTTCAACAGCGATTATGACAAGAACTATCGCCGTTGTGACGGTCCCAACGCCGTTTATGAGAATATTCTTGCGCCATCCCTTTCCCCTGTCCTTGAGCCAGTGCTTGACCATCCCCGCCTGGGAAAGCGTAAAGGCCGTGAAGACGCCCACCGCATAAAGCGGGATGAGGCTATGAGTGTCTCCCCTGAAGAGCACGATTAGCAGAACCGAAAGAAAACCGAGGATAACGATGCCGTTCGAAAACACCAGCTTGTCACCACGGCTGCTTAGCTGCCTCGGAAGATAACGGTCGCTTGCCATGATAGAGGAAAGCCTTGGAAAATCCGCAAATGAAGTATTTGCCGCAAGGATGAGTATCAGTGATGTTGCAAACTGGATTGTATAATAGATGATGCCCTTTGAGAATACAGTCCTCGCGAGTTGGGACAGCACGGTCTCATTCTCATTAGGGAGTATTCCGTAGTGGTCCGCGAAGAAGGCTATTCCCATCGTGAGCACGCCAAGCGTTACAGCCATCCATATTAGGGTGATACCTGCATTGCGCGCTTCCGGAGCTTTAAATGCACGCACGCCGTTCGATACGGCCTCTATCCCTGTGAGCGTAGCACATCCAGAGGCAAAGGCCCGCAATATGATAAACAGAGGTATCGCATTCGATGTCGCCTCCTTGTATTCCTGCAAGGGCAGGGGCGAAGAAAAAGAATACTTCGCGATGCTCACAACTATCAGAAGGACGAGACTCCCGATGAAAACATAAACGGGAATAGAAAAGACCCTTCCCGACTCCCTCACCCCCCTGAGATTGATTACCATGATGAGCAAAATCGCCAAAAAGCACATAATGATCGTTTGTTCCCGAAGGGCCGGGAATGCCGAGGTGATTGCGGCTACCCCCGCCGAAACACTGACTGTAACGGTAAGGACGTAATCGATCAGCAAGGCCGCTCCTGCGACAAGACCGGGATAGGTACCTAAATTATCTTTTGCAACAATGTATGCGCCTCCCCCTGAAGGGTATGCATGGATGGTCTGGAAATATGAAGTGGCCACGATGGCAACGAGAAGGACAATACCCGCCGCAATAGGAATGGAATAATGGAGCAAGGCGGTTCCGCCAAGAACAAGCGCGAATAGTATCTCTTCCGGACCATATGCCACTGATGAGAGGGCATCCGATGAAAAAACTGCGAGCCCCATCGTCTTTGTGAGCCTCTCGTGCATCTCCTTGATGCTTTCGATGGGACTTCCGATAAGAAAACTTTTGAGAGACATTCACTCCTCCAACCGGCAAGCCAGAATAAAAAAAGAAAACCGCCGGCTGGCGGTCTCAATTTTTGCCCGTTGCCCTTCCAAATGCCTACGGGGTTAGCTGTCGGGCTCGAGCCTGGAAGTGCCCTTTCCTTATCGGAATACGCCCCAATTCTTGGGTTCCCCGCATCCATTCTTTGAATGGATCTCGGCTGCTAATTTTTTACAGATTAATACTTATCGAGAAAAAATGTCAAGGTCTCTTCAAAGAACGAATCCGAATTACCGGGCAAGGAGGTCGAAATGGAGAAGGTTCTGAGAGCCTTTTTTTCTCAGAGGCTTGCTGCTGAACCTTCAGCAGAAGCCAGAGGCACAGGCGGCAGGTCCATTGCGTGAGTTTCACTCAAGCGCTCTATCAGTTTCTAAGGCATGGTATTTGTGTAGAGATACTGTGCATCAGAGTATCCATAGGGACTCTGGGATAAGGGCCATACTTTGGCGGCATAAGCATCCAGATGGCTGGCAGCAAGGCTCTGGTGTCCCTACAGCAGGGCAACAAGGAGAACTGTGACTTGTAGTTGACTTCTTTCATGGACTTAGTGAAACGCGCGACGAGGATGCCGTCATCGACCACCAGCAATGGGGCTATTGGGTGTATCAAACCCATTGGGGTAGTGTTTGCTGATTCACTGCGCTTGAATGGCTAGTTTTACGATATGCAAATTTTGGCGGGCAAAGTGCCGCAGCTTATTGAGCGGCATGATAACAGATGTCCGCTTCCTATCTGCCAACAGAGCCCAATGAATGCTGGAGTTCTTTTTTACGGAAAGAACCAACGACGATCAATGCGATGCCGTCCGCAAGCAGGACTAGATTCAGTGTCATGCTAATTCCATGTAATAGACTAAAGCGTTTCCTGGCCGGCGAGTCAGCGGGAGATTTCTCAAAAGATGCGATCTCCTGCTTAGCCTCCCTTATTTTGGGATAGAGGCCAATGTTTACAAACAAGCCGATCAAAATACCAATAATAAGTAGCACAAGTGTGAGTTTATGTCCCGCACTTTTTTTTAACCCAGACATAAGATAGAAACCAAAGGCCAAGATCACGACGGCAAGGACGTATGGGAAATAGAAGGGAAACAGTTTATCGACAATCGAACTCGCGACGTCTCGTCCGAAAGACTTAAATATAAGAGGGGTGACCAGGAATGTGTATATGAAAATACCACCAACCCAAAGGGCGAGCATCAAGTTATAAAGAGCCAAAACCGTTTCCTTCCTCTAACATCTTGCGGATGTCAATTATTGTTGTGCTTTACACAATTATAACAGAATCTGGAATGGGCAAAAAAACTTATCTCGAATGATTACCTCACCTAAGGTTTTTTGCGACATGTGGTATTGTTTGGTCTAGACGGTATCGAGATAACGCGGCTCTACAGGTGTACAGAACCATGTGCAAGTATGCGACCTTCCGCAAGCAACCTGAGCGACCGAAGGCATCACTGCTACGATCAGAAGCGGCATGATGGCAATACCCGCTTATCGCAAAAAAGACCGAACGTGGTGGCTCGCGTCTCAATTTTTCTTTTCTTGCTTGGCTCACGGAGACAAAAGAAAAAAAGATTTTGATGGTTTCAGGCGGAAGACTTCAAGGAATGGCAAATCCTAGGATTTTTCGACATGATTTCTTCCAGATGCCTTTGCCTTGTAAAGCGCCTCATCGGTCCGTTTTGTCAGACTGAAGATATCGTCTTCATCACGGAGTTGAGCCACGCCAAAACTGCAGGTGATTCTTTGCAGTCCGCCAAGCCGCAATCTTTCTATGTCGGCCCGCAGGTGTTCCGCAAATCGTGCCGCTGTCTCCAACAAATTGTGTGTCAGCAAGATCATGAATTCATCGCCTCCCCATCGGGCAAAATAATCGTCTTGCCTGATACGCTTCGATATGTGCGCTGCAAGTTCCTGTAGAACAGCATCGCCCACATGATGGCCAGAGGTGTCGTTTATCATTTTGAAATTGTCTACGTCGAACATAACGAGCGAGAGCGGAATCTCGTGCCGCTTGGACCTGCTTATTTCTTTCATTAGCGTTTCGTCAAATTTTACCCTGTTATAAATACCTGTAAGAGGATCGGTCATTGCCTGCTGCTCAAGGAGTCGATTGGCACTGCTCAATGCTTCCTCAGTTTTCTTTTGTCTCGTAATGTCGTACAGTACGACAAGGGCAAAGGTGTTTTTTTTATAGTTAAAAAGAGTTGCCGCCACACTGAAAAAAACATCATCTACGTGGCCATCATGGCTGAGTTTCATCTCGGCCGTTTCATCATAGACGGTCTGACCTTCAAACGCCTTGTTTACAGAGTTTCTTATCACACACTCTGGGCAATGCTGTGAGCGTCCACATCCTTCAGGTGTCTCATAGGAGTAAATGCAATGCAACACCTCCCCTCCTCTCTTCATCAAGACTTTTTCATTGGTTGATCCGACAGCTTGGGATGCTGCCCGATTTAGATGGATGATTGTTACATCACGATCCACTATGAACAACATAGCAGGCACAGCGTCTATCATCTTTTGCAGAAAAATACTGTCTCGAAGAAAATCCTTCATGTCAAGACCTCTCCAATACCTGCTTTTGTGAGGTTCTTATCACCTTCTTGCTCAAAGCCTCTTCGTTGTGAGCAGCTAAGCTGCCACTGATCTCGCCGGTGGCTTTGTCGCGGTCTCCTGAATTCCTTCAAAAGACGTGGAACCATATCAAATTCTACCATTTAAGCCTCTTTCTTTTCCAAGACTTCCCCGATCATGTGGCACTTACTCACCATCTCGATAACTACATTTCTACCAATATTCCTCAAAAAAAGTCGATATTTTTTGGTGTTTCTTAGAACCTATCTCTAAGTTGACATCGAAGTTGACAAGAACAGTGCCGGGGCTTGCCGCAACTGAGACATCTCCTCATAAATTCGCCCCGTGGTTGCCTCGCCCCCTCCCTTATTTATAAATCAAAAGATAATGTCAAGCCGATTTTGAGATCGGTTCCAGTCAGGTCAAGGCAAGCTGAACCAAAGCGCAGGACAAAACTGACACCCCCGAGGAATCTTCCGCATTACATAGTGACAACAGTTGCACGAAGAGCGGGACGCTTAACGCCCTAACTTTGCAGGGCAGCGTTTTCCCCTCTCCATAAAGATGTGTATAATGCACACAGCTCCCTTTCGTTAATTACGGCTTCCTCGCTTATGCATAATTGCTGACCACAGAGTACTGTGAAAATTACGGAAAAGGAATGCTTTAACATTCTGCCAGCAAATACTATTAGCGACCGCACATAAAACCAATCTCCTTTTCAAGACGCAAGCGATCCGGAACTGCCACGACATACCCCTGCCGTCCCAATTCAATACGCACCGGAATGGGTTCCGCAGAAGATTCTTTGAAGTTAAAGACGATATCAAATGAGTCGGGATTGTGCCATCCCTTAAAGCTCATGCTCACGTCATAGGGGTTGCGCCTATTGAAGACACAGCGAAGATCAATGGTGGGCCCTTCGACAGAGAGAGAGACGACCGTCAACGCACGATCTTCCTGCAAATTGAGCGGGTTAAAAACGAGCAGATGAATACCATCGGGTGACAGCGCCACGATATCGTCTCCCTGGTGCGCATAGGCCATTTTGCCGTTTGCGGGATTGATAAGGTACGATCCTGGCGAGTCATGCTCAAGGCGGTCTTCGACCCTATAATACTTGAGACGGCCGAAGCGCCCAGCGTAAAAGTACTTTGCCCCGTCCCCTTCCCGTTGAGGACCGCCCGGGTCGGACCAGTTCGTGAAAGCAACGGGTGAACCCAAGGCTGGAGTTATGGTGAGACGCTTCCCCGCGCGGCGAACACCCTGTTTTTCTACAGAGATTAAAGAGCGTTCTTTTTCAGTGTTCGCCCCGTATGACAAGACCTCAGGAGAATCCCAGTCAAGATCGGGAGCGGAGACTATAGCGAGAGCAGCGTCGCGAGGTAGTAAAACATGTTGGACAGGGTGCGAGCGAGGGTGAACCGTGTTTGGTCTGTTTGTGCCAAGGAATAGCACGGAAGGGCTGTCAAATTTATACTCGTTGGCAGGCCTTCTACCGTCAGCCTCACCAATCAAAACCAAGAGGAGCAGAACTATGGGGATAAGCCTGACACGGACAGCGGACATCTAGTGGCACTCAATCTTTGCTATCCCCGGCAGACCTGATGGAAAACGCGAGCCATCATCGTAGGTAACCCGGCAGACGCTTACTGCCATCGGTAGGCGCCTGGACAGTTCTACCCGAGTTCCACTATAGGAACATCGTATCCAATAGCTGCCAGTATCGAGGGGGAATCTCCATGTGCCGATCCAGCCCCCGGTGGTCTTTGACTTCTCATCGTATACAAGGGATGCATTATCCTCAAGAGGGCCGCTAAAAAAGGTGACCATCTCCAGCTGGTGAGGTAATGAGCTATATGATATGCTCCACTCAGGCGATGGAGGTGTCGCCTTCTGGTCAACTTTGATCGTGTCGGGGCACCATGCCTCCTCAGCAGCTAGACATACGCCAGCCATCCAAAAAAGAGTAACAAATGCGCACAAATATAGACCAAGTTTCATCATGAAGTCTTTTCCCTACTGCCCCCCTAGGTGATCTATAAATCGTAACTCGGCCAAAGGGCAAAGTCAAGAAGAAACCGTCAGCTTGTACTTCCGCCTATGTTGTCTTGCCCGCCCGACTATACTAAGTGAGGCGGACATGGTATATGAAGGATCTGACAACTGGTTACATCATCTCCTTGCAGTGTCCTTTCCTGCCGCAACTCCCCGGCATTTGGATCACTCTATGTCATTTAATATGGATCTCACATGAGTGAGAACATGCTTAGATGGCTCTTGCCCTGAATCACTCCTAACTCTTCACTTCGAAGGGCCAAGGTGAATGAATGGATGGAGATCAACCCGATGCTCCTTCGGCAACACCAGTTCCTCCACCTCTTGCGTTAAAGGATTATTGAAGACCTCAGAGGGCGTGCCTTTCTGCACGACCTTGCCGTTGGCGTAGACGATCAGTGTGTCGGGCATCGTGTATGCTTCAAAAACGTCATGAGTGACTAGGACGACTGGAATATCGAAGTCCTTTCTAACCTCCATCAGAAATGCCCTCATCTCCACCCTGAGAGGATTATCTAGGGCCGAGAAGGGTTCATCAAGAAGTAGAACCTCCGGTCTGCGTATCAGTGCACGGGCAAAGGCGACGCGCTGTTTCTGGCCGCCTGATATCTCGGCGGGGAGCTTATTCTCTAGGCCCTGCAAGCGGAAGCTTTCTATCATCCCAGAGAACCTCTCCATCCTCACATCCTTCGCCACACCTTTGGCACCGTACAGTATATTGTATTTGACCGTCATATGAGGGAACAGCGCGAGGTCCTGAAAGACATAACCAAAAGACCTGTGCTGGGGAGCAATGTTGATGCTCTGCCCGCTATCGAAATACGCCTTCCCATTTGCTGTAATGACGCCGTTGTCCGGTTTTAAGAGCCCTGCAATGAGCTGGAGCGTCAAAGATTTTCCGGCGCCTGAATACCCGAAGAGGACGGCGAGTTCATTGCCGATTCTCCATGATGAGTCGAGGGAAAAGCCATTTACCCTCTTTTGGATATCAACTATCAAACCCATCAGAATAACCTCCTGCTGCAGCGGTTGGCCGCATAAAGAAACAGGCCTGCCATAAGTGTAAGGAGAATCACCATGCCGCCGGCCTTCTCCCAATCGCCACTTCCAGCCAGAGAGTAGATTGCAAGAGGCATTGTATCGGTCTTCCCCGGGATGTTGCCTGCGATCATTAGAGTGGCGCCGAATTCACCGAGCGCTCTGGCGAAGGAGAGGACGGCGCCTGCGAGGATTCCCCTTTTAGAGAGAGGCAGTACCACCTTAATGGCGGTTTCCAGTTCAGTATGCCCCAGAGTGTACGATGCGTCGATAAGATTGTGGTCAACTGACTCGATAGCGGCGCGCGCCGTTTTAATCATAAGCGGCAGGGCCACTACAAAAGAAGCAAGTGCCGCTGCATACCAGGTGAACATGATGGTCCAGCCTGTGAGTTCATATATATGCCTGCCGATAAAGCCGTTTCTGCCGAAGGCTACGATCAGGTAGTAGCCTGTAACAGTCGGCGGCAACACGAGCGGAAGCGTAAAGAGCACGTCGAGTGCTTCTTTGCCCAAGAAGTTTTTCCTCGCCAGAAGGTAAGCCGCGGCCACTCCAAGCAAAATGACAAATATCGTTGCAACCACTGATACCTGAAGAGAAAGTCTTATCGAGAAAAGTGTTGAGGCATCCATATCTTCTCCTTAGCCCTCCGCTGCGAGACCGCCATTGCCTGTGTAATTAGCGGGGGAATAAAGAACGGTTTATCAAAAAAAGTGAGCGATCATTTGTCACCTTTGAATCCGTACTTCTCAAGAATCCTTCTACCCTCCGGAGACAGGATAAATGATATAAGCCCTTTTGCCGCGGCTTCATTTTCTGTTCCTTTAACAATGGCAATTGGGTAAAGAACAGGTTTGTGGCTCGCTTCAGGTGCCACTGCAACAACCATGACATCTTTGCTTCTTACCAGCGCGTCAGTCGAATATACAATACCGGCGTCGACTTCTCCTCTGGCAACATAATCGAGCACCTGCCGCACATTTTCAGCATAAATCAACTTCCCCTGTATCTTCTGCGTGATCCCGTAGTAGTCGAGCAGCTCCGCAGCATACCTCCCGGCCGGTACCGTCTTCGGATTACCGATGGCAACGCGCCTCACTTTATCAGATGTTAAATCAGCGAAACCCGTCATGCGCACAGGCGCCGGTTTTGGTGAGACCAAAACTACTGCATTTTTCGCAAAGTCTGCGCGGGACCTGCTCACCAGCAGTCCCCTTGCATCCAGATCGTCCGCGTCCTTAATGGATGCCGAAGCGAAAACGTCAACGGGCGCGCCTCCTTCGATCTGCCTTGCCAGATCGCCTGAGGCCCCGAAATTGAAGACAATCTTAATTCCTTTATTCGCTGATTCATACTTCATCGCAATTTCCTCAAATGCGTTCTTAAGACTCATGGCGGCTGATACGGTCAGCTCTGCAGCGGCCGCTCCGGAAGAGGCCATCTGGCCAAATAAGATCAACCAGATCACACTTGCAATCCATAGTAATCTTTTTTGCATTGCTCCAGCCCCCGCTATTTACCAAGCATTATGCGCATGGCGTCAAGGATGCGGCCACCGCGGTTTAATGCACCATGAAAATTTTTGCTCATGAGTGAATTTTCCCTTTACCGAGATCTTCATAAGAATCACAGGCCATTAATGTATCATCGCCTTTAGCATTCCCGCACACCTCGCAATTCTTGTCACGGCGAATGCTCAATTTCCTGAAGTCCATCCCAACCGTATCAGCATAGAGCATCTTATGCAGCAGCGGTTTGCGAAAACCTGTAAGCAGCTTGATCGCTTCGATCGCCATCAGACAGCCGAACATGCCGGAAACTGCTCCCAGCACTGGGAACCCAAGTTCTTTCCATGAAGGATCATCTTCCGGATAGAGGCAGTTCAGGCAGGGTGTCTTCCCCGGGAGGACGTTGAAGAGATATCCCTCCATCCCATTCATTGCGGCCTCGACCATTGGGATCCCCCTCTGGACACATTTCTTATTGAGCGCCCTCCTCTCATGAAATGTCGGACGTGCTGAGATAGCGATATCGACTCCGCTCAGCAAGGCATTGAGGTTGTCATCGCTCGTGCGCGCATCCCATATCTCTATCCTGACATCCGGATTGATCTCGCTTATGGTTTGCTTGCCTCCTATTACGCGGACTTTACCTATCCAGTCGTGCCTCATCAATATCTGGCGATTCATGTTCGACAGGGTGAGGTCCCCGGAATGTGCAAAGACCATCTTGCCAACGCCCGCCACGGCTAGGTATATCGCCGCTGTGCCGCCAAGGCCACCTATCCCAGCTATGAGAGCCGTCGAGTCCTTCAGCCTTTTCTGATGCTCCGGCGTGAACCCTTCGAGCATCATCTGCCTGCGGTAGCGCTCAAGTTCGCGAGGACTTAAAGCGTTCATTTCGGTCAAGGCCTCCAGGCCAAATAATTGTTGTTAATTGACATCGTTTCTGCGAGAACAAAAGTCCGGTAAAAACAATAATTCAAGCATCCAGTCACCGGCTTCCTTCCGAGAAAAAAGGTTTTTCCATATAAACATGCCCACCGACAGCCACTTGAGTTAACGCTGTTTTTTCCGGAAACTTCCTGCCTCCGGGCATATATTATCACGCGATGAACTTTGAAATATAGAGTCCGAAAACCATCGAACCCCAGGCGATGACTGCTATATATGTGGCGATCTCGCCTTTGTCGCAGATAGCCGATCGCCTTGCAATTAATAACGACGTCATAAATACCACCAGTCCGAAGACTAATATTCCAGCAACCATTGTCTACCTCCTCCAGTCTGATAATGCAACTTCTATCTCTCCACTACCTTCAGCTCACTAAAGCCCTTAAGCCCAGGAATACCGTGGACGACACCGCCATGACTAACTGGGTCTCTCTCGTTATAAAAGAGACTGCAACCATTGCCACCTCAAGGAACTTATAACTTGCCCTCCCTGCATGTCCCATACTTTGCCTCTCCTTAATGCAACATCTCGTATTCTTCCCCAATTCGGGCTGAGAGGACCTCAAGTTCCATATCTTTATCCTCATCAAGCGTTCCGCATGCGTCAGCCCTGCATTGCCGGCAATGCGTCATCTGTTCCATCTTATTGCCGCACTCCAGACGCAGGGAGTGAATCATCTCCCGTGTCGGTCTCTCCAGGTGCTCGAATTCAGCCTGCGGGATCAGCGGCAGTATGTTCATCAGATCAGCCCCTTTATCTCCGGCATGGTGCGCAATTAGCGGGATTTCTCTATCGTTGACACCAGGGATCATAACGCTATTAACCTTCACCGCTAGCCCAGCATCTATAGCATTGCTGAGACCCCTCCATTGATTTATACAGAGGCGCTCCGCCGCTTCCTTTCCTGTATATTTTTTGCCTCTATAGTAAACCCAGGAATAGATCTTTTCCGCTGTTTCAGGAAGCGCGGCATTAATGGTCACTGTTATGCTCCTCACACCCGACCTCATCAGATCTTCAAGCCTTTCCGGCAAACAGAGTCCATTAGTGGAAGCGCAGAGGATCAGGTCTGGAAATTCCCTGTTGATCAATCTGAAGGTCTCAAAAGTCGATTCGTTCGCCAGGGGATCACCAGGACCGGCGATTCCAACAACACTTAAGCGCTCGTTCCTCTCCACAAGAGACCTTACCCTATCGAGAGCCTCCTGGGGAGTCAAGATGATGCTGGTAACGCCCGGCCTTGATTCATTCGCGCAGTCATATTTTCTTATGCAGTAGTTGCACTGAATATTACAAGCCGGTGCGACCGGCAGGTGGATCCTGCCGAAGCGGTGATGCGCCTCTTTGGAGAAGCAGGGATGCTTTTTCATAATATCTTTGTCTTTGCGTGATTTCAGGCCTTCTTTCATGGTTTCCTCTCGTACCGAACCAAAATTATTTATTAATTAAATAATTGCAATAAGGGTGCCACTAAGTAAGTACCTGATATTATTGCCAGGTGTCAAGATGAGACCTTACAATATTGTTTTTATTCTTACTCTTTTGTAGGTAATGATTACGCGTAGGCGGCCAGTGGAATTTTATTCGCCGTTGGCGGATGAACGCATATCACCAGGAGAGCGAGGGTGTGACAATCGCTCAAAACCTTGCTCCTGTATGTCACAAGCCCTCGGCCGGCCTCTACCGCCTTTCATTCGGCGCCAACAATAGCGCCTTTTGAAGAGCCTAGGAGAGGCGTGTCCGCAAAAAAGCTGGTTGGTCCATCCATGAGGGGATAGTTGATCGAGGAGTTGGTGCTAATATTACAAAGATTGCGCAATATCTGGGTTGACTGTGACTATGCGAGCGATAATGTCAGGATAGCTGGCGATTAATTTCAATTCGTCAGCCAACAGTGGCTTTTGTGTATGAAGATTTGCATATTGGACAAGACGCAAAATGCTCCTTGCCTCATCGTCGTTCCGGAAACTGACTCCGAGTCTGTCATACACGTGTCTGAATCCTTTAATGCCGCCATATTCACCCGTGGTTATGATTCGACCCGTTTCGAACAACTCAGGTTCTCCTCTACCAACATCCTCAGGTTCATAGAGCTCATAGCTTCTCCTGTCTTTGAGCGCGCCATCTGCATGTATGCCAGATTCATGAGCAAATGCGTTTGCGCCAATGCCGGGTTGATTCAAAGGAATAGGTATATTGAAGGCGCGTGCCGCATATCGGGCTATAGCCCAAGATTTCCGCAGGTCAAGATGCTCGTCACATAATACTTTGTTCTTTAAGTCGGGTGCGAACTTCAGTGCAAGCAGTGTCGATACAAGGTCACAATTGCCAGCACGCTCGCCAAAGCCATTAATCGTCGTATTAATGTGAGCGTCGCACCCGCTGTCTATCGCACCTCGGGCACCCGCAAGAGAAGAAGCAACTGCCATGCCAATGTCGTTGTGGCAGTGGAGCTCAATCGGCACTTTAGTGGCGATAGTGAGCGCCTTAATCTTTTCATACAGGGCTAAAGGTTCATCGGCACCAAGCGTATCGCTATACCTGAAGCGGTCTGCGCCTGCCTCCATGCCTGCCAGTACAAACTCAGTGAGCTTCTCAGGTTCGGTTCTCGACGCATCTTCAGCGCTTATTCCCAGAGTTTCCAGACCTCTTTCCTTCGCCAGGGTCACCGAAGTGACAAGCAATTCGACAATAGCCTTCCACGTTTTCCTGCCCTGGAACTTCGCTGCGATCATGGTTTCTGATGTTGGGAGCGAAATATTGAGGTGCTTAATGGCGGGACAATTCCTGAACGTCAGTTCAATGTCCTCCGGAATTGCCCGGCACCAGCCTGCAAGCCGCAGCCTCTTAATGGCCCCGAACCGAGCAAGCTCGAGATTTGCATTGATGTAATTAACTTCGTGACTCAACGCAGGGAATCCTATCTCGCTCTGATAAACGCCCATCTGGTCAAGATAAATGTTGAGCATGGTCTTCGAGAGTTTTGGCAGGATTATCCCTGAGGCCTGGGCACCATCCCTGTTTGTCACATCAATGATGTAGACCATGTTTTTCATCGTAGTACCAGTATAAACAATGCTCTCAAATCTCAATGTGGATGTGGCATTTTTTTGTACACACCCGAGAGCATGCCTCACAGCCAATGCAGTTTTCGGCGTTCGCAACAGACATCACTTTATTGCCCATGTCATCGCCGTATTGGTCCTCACCCTCAAAGGGCTTTTCGATGAGCTCCAGGACGTCCCTGCTACAAGCCTTATAGCAGCGGCCGCAGCCAATGCACTTATTGATATCGATCGATTCTATAAATTTAGGTACCCAGACTCCCCCGCCCCTTGTATATCCTACGACTGTCGCCATATTGTCTCCTTTTTTTGTTCGTTTCCCATCTTAAAACTGCACAAACAGGATATTGGATATAAGCCCCGCCGTTCATGCACTTAGGCCAGTAGTGCTAGGCCAAAGGTATCCGGAATGAGGCCCGCTGCCCATCTTGTCAGGGATTAGCAAGAGAGGACAAAATCCTTGCACTGTTGCACAAAAGTCACCCAATCGCTCACACTGACCAACGTATCGCAACCAAAGCCTGCGATTTCGTAAAACAGCCGACTTCTTAATAATGAGGGTCAGGCTATTGCCTCACCGCCCACTTCACCGGTCCTTACACGAACAGCACTCTCGATAGGGCAGACAAATATCTTCCCGTCTCCCCGCTTACCGGTCTGGTTAGCCCTGACGATCTCCTTGACCACCTTGCTCACAACATCATCGGGCACCACGATTGTAAGGAGCCGCTTCGGGACATAGAGCGCCACCTTAGGGAGTGTATGCTCGAGGGCATAGGACGACGGCGTGGGCTTCAATTTCACGGTCGTGCAGTAACTGTCGGGCATTTCCGAATCCATCTCGGCGCACATGGCCCCCTTCTGTTTACCCCTCCCATCGACGCTCTGTATCGTGAGGGAGGGATAGCCGAGCTCTTCGAGCACTCTTTTTGTATCAGGGAGTTTGTCTCGCCTGATAATCGCCACAATCTCTTTCATAATCCAGCCTCCCCTGTCCTAATGGTATATGCATTATCGATTGGGCTTACGAATATTTTGCCGTCACCGATGAACCCTGACCTGGCCTTTTCCTGGATAATCTTGATTACCTTGTCTGCGTCCTCATCATCGATAACAGTCATAATCAGGGTTTTCGGCAGTTCATCGTAATGGATGGGTCCAACCTGCAGACCTTTCTGTTTACCCCTGCCAAAGACCGGCATCTTGGTCAGCGAAGGAAATCCTGCGCCTTCAAGCGCCAGCACTACTTCCTGTTCTTTCTCGGGTCTGATAAAAGCACGTATCATTTTCATTGTGTCCTCCTGTAGTAGTTGCAATAAGCTTTTTCATTGCTTATCTATCACTTTATTTTTTCATTCAATGCCCTTGACCGCATGATTACAGATCTCAGTGGGAATTCATGGTAAGAGCCTTTTTCAGCCACGGCGGCGGCGAGGCCTTGGCTGTTTCAAGAAGTTTTTTTATAGACGCCTCGATGCTGACTGTCTCCTTCACTTTCACCGGCATGATCCCTTTGCCGACCAATCGAGCCGCCGAGGGACCGCCGATCTCCGTAAGGTAGATGATCTTGCAGTCTGAGAGTTTCTCCACTTTCTCATACACCTGGTCGTCGTGTATCTGGCCTTGCCCTTTTGTCTCGACAATTGCCTCATCAACACCGTCGGCGAATTTCCTCAATTCCAGGAAACGGTAAGCTTCAGGTGTCAAATCATATACGGCAAACATGCCGGCCCTGCCAAAATGCTCATCCACATTAATACCATCAGTTGTTGCAAAAGCTACTTTCATACGCACCTCCTTCAGTCCCATTCAGCGGGCTGTTATCAATAAATTCCCGATCTCATTGATTGCGTTGAGCGTTCCCCCATATCCAATAGTGACCTTTGCCGTGACGCCGAGAAGCTTATGAACGGGAAACCCGGTCTGATAAAGAGGAACCTTCAATCGCTTAGCCATCTCTTCAGCATGTGAATTTGACATCAAGATGTCAAACCCTTCGCCAATGGAGTTAAGATCTCCCACAGATATCTCCTCCGCAATAATGTGTGCAACAGATTGGGCATATTGCGGAATAACGGCCCGGCTCACTACGACCCCCATCTCATTAAGTAACCGCGACATCTGGACTGAATGATCCGGTTCCAGGGCGATACACGCCTTTTTGCTGCCGAAGTAAAAATGGGCATCTCTCATGCCGTCGATAAGGACGCTCCTTTGACGGTCGCGCTTCGTCGGCATCGGCCTTCCACTCAGCATTGAAAGAGACTCCATGAACAAATCCACATCGTCCAAGCCGGCGAGACTCTCGAAAACCCGGTAATCGATGTCAAACAATTCCTTCAGCTTCCTGGCAGGCAGCTCCATGCTGGAGCCAATTGCCAGAGTGAATTCGGAACTGGCCGCTTCCTTTATTTCTGCGACCGTTGTTCCGCCGAGTGCTAATGCGCTGACACCTTTCCTGCTGCCGTCAAGAGCGGCAAGATCGGGAATCATGATAGGCCTCAAACCGAATGATTCGATGATCTCCCGAAGTTCCGTAAAATCCGCAGGCGTCAGGTGTGAACCCGTCAAAACATTGATCTGTCCGCGTTTAAGTGAAACCTTGCAATTCCCGGTCTTATCCGTCATCGTCTCAATGAGAGACGCGACAGCTTTTGCATATCCGACTTCAAGGCCTCCCGTGTAATCTGGGGTACTTACATAAACGATTTCGGTCTTCCCCTTGCTATCGATCATTTTCAAAGTGCCAGCGACATCATCACCTTTAACCTCCGACAGCGCGGTAGTAAGAACGCCGATGACCTTTGGCGAATTCTTCTTAATCAATCCCTCAACAGCGTCAGCCAGTATCTGATCGCTTCCCATCACCACATTTTCGACAAAAAGCTTCGTGCTAATCATAGCTATCGGCTCTCTGAAGTGGTTTGTCACTAGGACCTTTCCAAGGAAGTTGCAACCCTGCGCTCCATGAATGAGCGGAACAGCCCCGTGAATGCCCTGGAAGGCAATAGCGGCACCGATTGTCTGTGAATGCTTCAGAGGGTTAATCAGCAAGTCTTTTGTATTACCGCTTGCTTCCACGCGGTGGATTCCCGCATCTGGATTCGGTCTCACGACTTCCCGCTTTTTGTAGAACGTGATGCCGTCACTCAAGTCTTCCGCAATATTTATGAGTCCTTCATATCCCGCATATGGACGGTGCCTTTCCTGATTCACGTCGATAAAGGGGTACCCTTCCTTCACGGCAAGATATTTATTTCTCCCCCCGGCAACGAGCATATCGGCCTTTGCTTCGCGCAGCAATTTGAGAAGGTTTGCGGGCGTCACGTCCTCCACAAGAGGCGCGTCAGGACCGAGTATCTCTTTCATCTTCTCCTCATCCTCGAAGGTACTTTTCTTGGTCCCCACGGCGACAATGTCAATGCCGAGGTCCAGCAGCGCCGAGATGAAAGACCAGCTCTTCACCCCACCTGTATAAAGCACTGCTTTTTTTCCCCTCAGATAGTCATACTTTTTTAGTCTTCTTTCGAGCCCTAGCTCTTCTCTTACAATAATCTCCTCGACTTTTTCCTCAAGATCCAAGTTCTGCGCTTTAAGCTTTGAGGTTATAGCCCTCAGCGCTTTGGACATCTCGGTCTTCCCAAAGAACGAGACCTCAACATAAGGAATGCCGTATTCCCTTTCCATCTCCTTCGCCACGTTTATCAGGGCTCTGCTACACACAACAATATTAAGCCGTGCCCTATGAGCATAGGTGATTTCACCGAATGTTGAGTCTCCGGTAATCCGTGACAAGACCCTGACGCCCGCCTGCTGAAGAATCGGCTCCACATTCCAGAGATCGCCGGAGATGTTGTATTCTCCGATCAAATTCACATCCAACGACGATTTTTCTACCGGCTCTCCCGTCCCGATAACATGTTCAAGCAGCACTTGTCCCGCAATTCTATTGCCGAGGTTCTTGGGCCCCACAAAGCCTGGGGCGTTCACCGGAATCACCCTGATGCCAAGATCTTTTTCAGCCTTTTTGCACACAGCTGCAATGTCCTCACCGATAAGGCCGCTCACGCATGTTGCATGGACGAATATCGCCTTGGGATGGACCCTCTCATTGGTCTTGAGTATCGCGCGGTAAAGCTTCTCTTCTGATCCGTAAACTATATCGAGTTCCTGCATATCAGTCGTGAAGCCCCATTTGTGAAGGTCCCCTTTTGAGGAAAGTGTACCCCTTCCCTCCCACGAGTTGCCGCAACAGGCAATAGGGCCGTGGACTATGTGGGCCGCGTCCGCGATAGGCTGTAGCACGATCATCGCCCCGTCAAAGGCACAAGATTCGCCACCCCTTGCGCGACAGAGCTTTTCGCCCTTTTCTTTTTCGCAGCCGCTCTGCATCAATTTGTCCACGTTCACCAGCATGTTCTTCTCCGTTTTATTGCTCAGTGCTACCAGCGTCTTTTTAATGCTTATTTATCTTATGACATCAAAACTCGTCGTATTGATCGTGGCCCGGTCAAGCTCATCGAGCACCGTGTTGACAATGGTTGTCACGATGTTCAGCGCCCCTTGATAGCCGATGATCGGATACCGGTGCAAATGGTGCCGATCGAAGAGCGGGAAACCAAACCTGACCAGCGGCGTGCCCGTGTCACGCCAGAGGAACTTGGCATACGAATTGCCGATCAGTAAATCCACCGGATCGGTAAACATCAGCGACCGCAAGTGCCACATATCCTTGTTGATATGTACCTTGCCTCCTGCGCCAGAAGGGCTGCTGGCAAGAAGCGTTTCCATTTCTTCCAGAAACGCCTTGTCGCCATTGGTACAGACGATATGAATTGGTTCACCGCCCATCTCCATGACTATGCTGACCATGCCGAGCAGCAGGTCAGGATCGCCCACTAAAGCGAAGCGTTTGCCATGCACGTAGGGGTGCGAGTCGATCATGGCGTCGACCACGCGTCCACGCTCGTCTTCTAATACCTGCGGGACCGGCTTGCCGGTAATCTTGCTCAAGGCCTCGAGCATCTCGTCCGTGTTTCCAATGCCGACAGGTATCTTCACCAGCATCTCCTGATTCCACTCCTTGCTGATAAAGTCCATCGTCTTGCTGGTCGAATACTTCTGGAGCGCCACCGTAGCTATGGCATTCACCGAATCCATGGTGTCCTCAATCGTGGTCAGGCCTCGGTAAAGCTTCGCCTGACCTGTATTAGGGGCATCAAAAGAATCGCTGACATCCGAAAGGACAGTATGCTTGATGCCCATCGTATCCATAATTCGCTTAATCTCACGGTAATCGCCGATATAAGGATCAAAGCCGGCGATGACGTTCACCTTTCCGTTTGACTCACCCTTTTTGTCCGCCGTAAGTGCTTTGAGGATACTCCGCATCATGTTGTCATAGCCCGTGATATGCGAGCCCACAAAACTCGGCGTATTTGCATGCGGCGTCAGCAACTCCACTGGGACGACGCCCTTTTCCTTTGCACCCTTGGTGTATGCGTTCAGGTCGTCACCGATAACCTCAGCGATACAGCTCGTGAAGATAGCCACCATCTCAGGCTTATAAAGTGCGTATGCGTTTTCAAGTCCCTCAAGCATATTATTCAACCCGCCGAAAACGGCTGCGTCTTCCGTCATGGAGGATGAAACCGCCTGCACGGGCTCCTTGAAATGACGATTCAGATGGCTACGAAAATAAGCAACACAGCCTTGCGCACCCTGGCAAAATGGGAGCGTATTTTTGAAACCGAGCGCACAGTAAAGGGCGCCAAGTGGCTGGCATGCCTTGGCCGGGTTGATCTTAATGTGCTTCCGTGCGAAGTTCTTCTCTTTGTATTCTTCAGTTTTTGTCCACTCCGAGATCTTCTGAACCTCTTCAGACGTCGGGCAGCACTCGAACTCTTTTTTGCGTGCGAACTGTTCCTGATATTCCTTCTCGCCGAACAATTCGCTGTGGTCCTTTATCTTAAGCTTCGTCATGACATCCTCCGTTGCGTGTTAGTAATCACCTTATTTTTTTCGCCTGATGAGCTTCCAAGTCGGGCTATTCACCGTCGCATCCATGTCCCTGGCAAAGACCGGAAAACCATCAAACCCATGGTACGGTCCCGAATAATCCCACGAATGCATCTGTCGAAACGGCACGCCCATCTTGTGGTATGTATACTTCTCCTTGATTCCCGCACCCACCAAATCGGGCCGAACTCTGTTCGTAAACTCCTCCAGCTCATATTCAGTGGCATCATCCATAATCAGGGCGCCCTCTTTCATGTCGGGGTAGGTGCGATTATAATCGTCATTGTGGCCGAATTCGTAGCCACTAGCGACCACTTCCATGCCGAGGTCCTCATAGGCCCCGATAGTGTGACGCGGCCGAAGACCCCCAACATAGAGCATGACCTTCTTGCCCTCAAGCCGGGGACGATACTTTTCGATCACCGCATCCATCTGCGGCTTGTATTTGGCGATAACCTCTTCAGCCTTCTCCTTGATCGTATCGTCGAACTGTGCAGCGATCTTCCGGATGCTCGCATATATTTTTGTGGGGCCGAAGAAATTGAACTCGATCCACGGAATGCCGAATTTTTCCTCCATGTGACGACATATGTAGTTCATGGAGCGGTAGCAGTGGATCAAATTCAGTTTCGCCTTATGGGCAATCCCTATCTCATTGATGGAAGCGTCTCCAGTCCATTGAGCAATGACGCGCAGGCCCATTTCCTCAAGTATCTTTCTGGAGGCCCATGCATCTCCGCCGATGTTGTAATCACCGATGAGGGCGATATCATAAGGCGTTGTTCTTTCGAGTGTCCCTTTTCCGAGAACGTGGTCCCTGATCGTGTCGTTTGCGATATGGTGGCCTAGTGACTGGCTTACACCACGGAAGCCCTCACACCTGACTGGCACAATCGGCATGCCAAACTCCTTCACTTTTTTCTTTGCTACCGCCTCGATATCGTCGCCAATGAGGCCTACCGGGCATTCCGAAAGAATGCCGATTCCCTTGGCAAGCGGGAAAAGGTCCTTCAACTCAACAAGCGCAGCGTCCAAATTCTTATCGCCGCCGTAGACAATATCTTTTTCCTGGAAGTCAGTCGTTATGTGCATCGTTCCAAAGGTGTCGATACCAGTTTGTCCATTATAGTAGTTGCGGCGCGCCCACCAGCTATACTGGCCGCAGCCGATCGGGCCGTGGCTGATAGTAATCTGATCCTTTACAGGGCCCCAGACCACACCTTTCGCACCAGCGTAAGCACAGCCACGAACCGTCATTACGCCAGGCCGGGACTTCACGTTTGATTTCACCTGACATGAGGCGCACTGACCGGTGGGATCATTGGGCTTCACATGCTTCGAACGCTCTTTTTTTGTCTTCTCCGGATAAACATCCAGCACTTCATCTATCATTTTTTGTGTTTCTTCAATCGCTCTGCTCATAATATCCTCCCCTTTCGTTATTATGGGTTTTCATCACGTATTGTTTTGGGAAAAACTGTCATTTGTTACTAGTGAATCGCAATGAACGAAAGCACAAAAGACAGTTTGTTTTTCATTAGCTGCGATTCATCAGTCTCACATCTCTGCTCTTCACTCTTACCGATGCACGGAATCACTTTTTTCATCCTGTTTCACTGCTGGCATACTCTATGCTGCCGCTTCCTCGCTCTCCATAATGCCGAAGTCCATCAAAAGCCTCTCCAGCTCGTCCATGCTTATCGGCGTAGGGATCACGAAGTTCTTATTCTCAGCGATCTTCTTGGCCAGTACCCTGTATTCTTCAGCTTGCGCATGTTCAGGAGAGTACTCGATCACGGTTTTTCTTCTGAGCTCCGCTCGCTGCACCTCGTTGTCTCTGGGCACGAAGTGGATCATCTGAGTGCTGAGTTTACTGGCCAGTTCAGAGATAAGTTCAAACTCCTTGTCTGTCTTTCTGCTGTTACAGATAAGGCCCCCGAGCCGCACGCCCCCACTTTGCGCATACTTAAGAATTCCGCGAGAGATATTATTTGCAGCGTACATAGCCATCATTTCCCCCGAGGTAACGATATAAATCTCCTTGGCCTTTCCTTCCCTAATCGGCATAGCGAAGCCGCCACAAACTACGTCGCCCAGTACGTCATAGAAGATAAAGTCGGTATCCGCCTCATAGGCACCGTTTTCTTCAAGAAAATTAATGGCCGTGATCACCCCGCGCCCCGCACAGCCCACGCCGGGCTCCGGACCGCCAGACTCCGCGCACCTGATGCCCCTGTATCCGGTAAGCAACACCTCCCCAATTTCAAGGTCTTCAACTGAACCACGTTCACGTGCGAGGTCCATAACCGTGTTCTGGGCTTTCCTGTTAAGTATGAGGCGAGTCGAATCCGCTTTCGGGTCGCACCCGACTATCATGCACTTGTATCCTGCTTCTGCCAGACCGGCCACCAGATTCTGGGTTGTTGTCGATTTGCCAATGCCGCCTTTTCCATAAATCGCGATCTGTCTCATCATGTCCTCCGTCAAAATTATTGTATATTCTGTTTTTTGCAATTGGCGTGCCAATGAAAAAAAACTCACAATAACAATTATTTCTGGCAAGAGATGCTTTAGTGACATAGAACATAATTGTTTTAACCTGAACATTATTGTTCCAATATTGATGATACTGCGGATAAGAACTTCTGCAGTAACAGTCTCGTATTTTGACTAACGGAAGGCTTTCTGGAAGAGCAAAACAATAAGTATCAAGCTGGCTAGGTCGCTAAATCCTCACTTATCGCTGTCCTGTGGTGCTGAAAAGAAATGTTAAATCAGGAATCTGCAGAGGATGAATGCTGCATCCTCTTAAAAGAAGGGTGTGCTGCCGCCCACAAAAATCGGCATAACAATTATTCCAGCGAAGTGGTCTATGAACTGTCTCTGTCATCTTTTGAGCCTAGTTTTCCGGTGTGCCCTGCGGCATAAAGAATTTCATTTTCTCTAGTGTTCGCCATGACGTGACCTGCTTATTTTCCTGTCCATGCGTAGCATTCAGGAATTCCATTAGAACCTTACCAAGTATTTTAACGAACCCTACCAATTTGGCCTGACAAAATATTACCAAGAATATCGCAAAACGATGACCGCGCACATCGGCTGAGGAGGACGCTATAACTATGAATCCACCTCCGATATCTAAATTATCATTAATAGTCCTTTTTTTAATGACGTCCCTTGAATGCCCTGCTGAAAAAAGGCACCAAGATGATACCTATAACGAACCCACCAATGTGCGCCCACCATGCGACCCCCTCACCAGATCCGGGAAGAACTTTGTCAACGGTTCCGGCGAAAAGCTGGAGCAAAAACCACCACCCCAAAAACAACACGGCGGGAAGCTCCACAAACCACGGGAATATGAATATGGGGATCAAGGTAAGAATCCTGGCCCGCGGAAACATCACGTAGTATGCCCCCATGACTCCCGCAATCGCCCCTGAGGCACCTATTACGGGCATTGAAGAACGAGGGCTGGAGTAAATATAGAATAACATGGAAAAAATTCCTGCAACCAAGTAGAACAAAAGGAATCGATTGTGGCCCATGCGGTCTTCCACCTTGCTTCCAAAAATTTTGAGAAACCACATGTTCCCCAGAATATGCAGCCATCCCCCATGCAAAAACATGGCCGTCAGAAACGCAAGATAGTCTGTGAGGGTGCGATGATAACCAGGCAGCTGTGTATATTTAGCGGGAATAATCCCGAAATAATATATGACCTCCTCGAGCCCTTCTTGCGAGAGGGTGGTCTCAAAAAGAAAAACTAGCGCGCAAAGTGCTATAAGGAGCCATGTGGTGAGAGGGAATGTTATGTTGGGTACAGTGTCTCTAATGGGAATCATGTGTGGTTATCCTGTTGCTGGAGCTCAGCGATTTGCATCTCAGCTCTGATTGACAGTTATTGTACAACAGCTTATATTGTAAAATATGTATTTTCCGTGGATCAAAAAAAGGTGCCCTGAGTTTAGTGAATTGATTTGATATTCTTTTTGCTAACATCCAGAGGGAAAGGATATTCCGTGAATGGAACCCTCCAACACATATTGCATCGAAAGAATATCGCCGGCTAACAGTAGGCCGCCTACCCACGAAGATACTGGCTATATGGTTATGAACAGCCTTGTGAAAAGAGAACACCGTGTCCTATCCCGCATCGCGGTGTCGTCGACTTTTGGTCTCCCCGGCGTGGAAGACATCTTGAAACGTTTTAAGACAAAGCGGCAGAGGTTTTTCCACAAAGGAAAGGCATCGCGGGAAGACGCAGACGGATAACATGTGCCTAACTCCTGCTAACGGTATGCTTTTGGCGTATAATTATCATCGTCACAAGCAGGCACTCGGCGCCCTTCAAATAAGGATCCGCGACCTCAAGCCTGTCCATGCCTGTTCTCACAGGAGCCGGGAGCACGCTCTTCACAGCTGAAATGCCTGCCTTTTCTTCCCTGTTAAAGCGGTCTTGCGCGGTGCTTCCGCGTGACCATGATTACGAGATTTTGTTCACCACCTCAATACGTATTCCCTGCTGCACTGCCTGGTACACCATAATTCATGCGTTCAGTCCCGGCAGCCCACTACTTGATATCGTAGATAGTGTTTGCCCATGACCCGCCGCAGATCTCGCCCCTGTTGCCAGAGCAGGGCATGTTGCAGTTTGTCGCAGGTCCATACTTGCCAAACCTTTGGCCGCAGAAGCACCACATACTATCTTGGTTTCCAGCATACTCGAAACCCCGGTCGCGGCAAATTGACACACACATCTCGCTCGTCATATCTGAACGATTGATTGAGTAACCATTCAAGTCCCGGTCTTCGGTGTCTCTAAAGCAGCCGAGGGGTCGGACGCCTGATCTTTCATGATGCATGTCGGTGTATTCAATGCGGTCTACTTCATTCTTGTTGACCGGAACCGTATAGCGGCGACCGTCATTGGTGATTATAATCATCTCCGCAAAAACGCTTCCTATGCTTGTGACAACAAAGAGAAAAACGATTAAAACCAAAATACCCTTCCACGCTAATCTCATGCTACTCTCCTTGTAAGCCTTATGATAATTGCGGTCACTGCCGCATTTCCCGTACTATTCATTTTATACCATCAGAAGCCTCGTGGTGCGTGGACCCCATCCTTCAGGGCGGGGAGGAGGAGCGCCACGTTTTGTTTATAGTTGAATCCGTCTGCCCTGTGAAGCACAGAGCAATGTTTGTAGCTGACATCAGTGATGACACCGGCGCCGGTTGCGATATTGAACA
>JBKQMP010000003.1:0-17887 GCA_052146665.1 Dissulfurispiraceae bacterium | reverse complement strand
ATACCAAAAGACATTTTACTTTACGCCTTATATCCCCGCCCTGAAGGACGGGGTCTTACGGCGCTTTCTGATAAATCAAGAAGTAACTTTATTTTCATACTATCCACTTTATATTAATGATTCATTTACAGAACAAAATATCAATAACATATTAAAAAGGATGGGCAATGCGCGTTATCTGTTCAGGCCACTTTCAATTCTCGTCTGCGCATGCCTGGAGGTTGGGAAATTTTCAAACATTCATTTATACTATTTCATGCGTTTTCCAGTGCCACTAAGTCCTTGATTTTAATTCTTCTCTTTTGGGAGGTTTGCCGGTAATCCTTGGGGTGTTTGGTACAAAACAAGAGGCCGGTCATAAAAGGCCTCCTCCAAAAAGCGAGATGTTTAAATTTTGTTGTCTCCCTCGAGGTCATTTCTAACCGTTTTCAGCGATCATGTGGAAGATCATTTCAACAATTAACAAGCACCTCGTTGTTGCCATTCCATCGATGATGCTGATGGGGTTCATCCTTGGTTTCTTCTTTGAGGTTGATTTCCTGAAGAACCTCATTGTTCCATTGATATTCCTCATGACATACCCAATGATGGTAACACTTAACATCAGGAAAGTCTTTGAGGGGGGTGATATAAAGGCACAGGCATTGACCCAGTTCATCAATTTTGCGCTTATACCTCTTATCGCCTATGGGATAGGCCGAATCTTCTTCGCAAACAGGCCGTATATGGCCCTGGGACTGCTTTTGGCGGGCCTCATGCCAACAAGCGGCATGACCGTCTCATGGACCGGCTTTTCAAGGGGTAACCTTGAGGCCGCGGTAAAAATGACCGCCATAGGCCTGACCCTGGGGTCCCTGCTGGCGCCCTTTTATGTCCTGTTTTTGATGGGTGCTCACGTGGAAGTTCACGTGATCCATATGATGGAACAAATAACGCTCATCGTTTTTATCCCAATGACGGCGGGCTTCCTCACACAGCAGGCGTTGATAAGAAAATACGGGGAAAGAACATTCCATGAAAAATGGGCACCGAAGTTCCCTCCCCTTTCAGTTTTAGGCGCCCTCGGTGTTGTGTTTGTGGCTATAGCGCTGAAGGCGAGGGCCATAGCTCACGATCCTCTGTTACTGTTATATATTTTCTTGCCTCTCATTGCCCTTTACGCCATAAACTTTCTACTCAGCACGCTCATAGGCAGAACTCTTTTGCCAAGGGGTGATGCCATTGCACTTGTTTACGGGACAGTGATAAGGAGTCTCTCGATCTCACTCGCAATTGCGATTAATTCATTCGGAGCCGCCGGTTCCGATGCGGCCCTCGTGATCAGCATTGCATACATGATACAGACCCAATCGGCAGCATGGTATGTGAAATTCACCGATAGGATCTTCGGCTGCCCAGATTAACGCCTTTCTTCAGCGCTAAAGAAAAGCCCAAATGCAAGAAGCAGGTGGGTTCCCGGCCTTCCAGTCAGTGGGAGCCTTGCCAGTCCACTGCAGGTCGGGCAGGAACCGCCTTTCGTCACAGGACTCTCTCAGAAGTGCGAGGGCCATCTTCCACAGGAAGCGGTTGGACCCTGCAAAAAGACATACTTGCGTCTCGACAATATTTTCTGCCATCGGCCCTCAAGGATTCCTGGATGGGCAGCAGGGAACTTTAGATGAAAAGGCCGTCAGTAGATTATCCGCTAACAGCCAGAAGTTGCCTGCCGTGTGATCGCAGAGGCCGGTCTCTAACAACCAAGCGCCTATCGGACTTCATGCATTCCTGAGACGCGGAATACTTATGGTCATGGTTGTCCGGTTCTTAATCTCGTTGATTATTATCCCACCTCCGAGATAATCAACCCGCTCTCTGATGCCGAGAAGGGCAAGGGTTTGAGATTCGACAAACTTTTCTTTTGCGAGCCCCTTCCCATTGTCTTCAATACTCAAGATGATATTGCGATCCTCTTCTGTAAGGACTACCTTGACTGTTGTTGGCCTTTTGAGAGGAATGACGTTTGTCAAGACCTCCTGAAGAACACGAAAAATTGTGATGGAAAGATCGTCCTCCAGAGCGATATTCGCCGGCCTCATGCGTACCTTACAGCGAATTCCCATGGCCTCCTGAAATTTCTTGACCTCCACTTCAATTGCCGCTGGAAGGCCAAGATGCTCCAGTATCCATGGCCTTAAGTCAAATAATATCCTTTTCACTGTCTTAATCATGCCGCCAATGCTCTCTGTCATTGATCTTGTTCTGTCAAGTAGTTCTTCATGGTCACCGCATTTCTGCCTAACCCATGAGATATCCATGTTGAGGGCCATAAGCATCTGCACCAGCTGATCATGGAGTTCGTGAGCAATGTACGTTCTCTCCTGTTCTCTCACAATATGCAGATGCGCGTAAAGATTGCGCAATTGCGCATGAGAAAGTCTTAATTGCTCTTCTGCCCTTTTGAGTTCCGTGATGTCATACACCGTTGACCGGCTCATCAAATAGTTGCCGTCGCTGTCTCGAAGAGCCGTCGCGCTCAAGATCACGGGCAGGATCGTGCCGTCTTTGCGCACCATCTCGAAATTCAAATCACTCACGTGTCCCCTCTTCTTGAATCGCGGAAAAGTCTTCCGGAAAGCTTTTGCGCTTCTTGCCGTAAGCATGTCCGTAAATCTTGCCTTACCGGCAACCTCTTCGCGTGTGTAGCCCAGCCACTTGAGCTCTGTATCATTGATACGGACGATGACCCCTGCGCCGTCCAGCGAGTGGTAGCCGCAGGGCGCATTGTTGTATAGATCGTGTATCGCCTCTCCCGACTTGCGCAACTCATCCTCCGTCCGCATGCGCTCGACAACCTGATCCCTCAGGTTTTGGTTAGCAGCTATAAGTTCCATTGTACGTTCTTCAACGAGCCTCTCGAGCAGCTCGCCGTGTCTTTTAAGCTCCTCTTCTGTCCTCTTGCGGTGGGTGATATCCCTAATAATGATCTGCTCCGCAGGTTTACCAAAATAACTGATCGGTACACCTTCCACCTCCACATCAATGGCCTGTCCATCGAATCGAAGGACTTTCATCTCGCTCACAGGTGTTTGCGTTCCTTTCTCTCTTAACTGTCTCATTTGTTCTGTCACGGTTTTACGATACTCAGGATGAACGATATCCAGGATTGGCCTACCGATAACCCTATCCGGGGAATTGGCTCGCAGAAACTTTGCCCCAGCAGGATTGATATATAATATCGTCCCTTCGCTGTGTACGGCCACAAGTTCAGGGGAGAGCTCAACAAGGTGCCGGTACCGCTCCTCACTACCTTTGAGTTCTCCAGTGGCTCTCACTTGTTCTGTGATGTCATGAGCGTATATGCGTAGTCTCCTGCCCCGCGTTGTCATATGGATGTTTTCAGCAAAGACTCTGCCTCCTATCCTGACTTCTTGGTACAAAAGGCTATCGCGTGCGCCCGCCTTCAGAACGTTATCGAGATTGGGTGGAATATAGACGCTGGCATCTTCCGCAAGCCCGAGTCTTTTTAGCGCTTCATAGGCGGCAAGGTTACAAAATGTGATCTCTCCCTTGAAATTGATCTCTATGACGGGATTTGGATTTGACTGCGGGAATGAGGCAAGGTGTCGATTCTTTTGGTTGTCTCGATCCCCACGGGCATGTGCCTTTTTGAAGCTGCTGACCCGCTGACTCATTTCGTCTAGCTCACGCAGAAGATCCCCTTTTGTCTTATTTTTGTCTTTCATGACTGTCTGTGATTTAACGCAACTTCACCCGTAATTGGTTGCCATAGAATAATCTCACTTGCTTTAATAAATCATAAGCTAAAACAGCCGTTATGTTATGAACTCCTTGTATTTTGAACTGATAGCTGCGCATTCCCCCTGGTAGGGCACAGGCCGGGAGGGGGTTAAGCAGCCTGCAGCATAGGCATGTAAAGTGGACGCGGATACTTGCTTTTCGATGCACTTAAATACATTATAGGAATATACGATATGGCAAGCGGAGTCAAATTCAGGGCGTACCCGAACAGTAAGCAGTGTGCGATATTAAATTGCTGGATTGGGTGTCAGCGGTTTATCTACAATTGCAAGGTGGCAGAGGACAGTTACTTCCGTACGTTTGCTAACCATGCGCTTGCGCTGACCGGGCTGCGGACACCTGTGGAGCAGCAGTACAGCCAGATCAAGGACTGCGAGCTCACGCCATGGCTGTTTGAGGTGCCGTCGCAGATCCTGCGTAACGGGGCGTACCGCTTCATGCAGGCATATGCGCGGTTCTTTAAAGGACTGTCGCAACGACCCTCACGAAAGAAGAAGGTTGGCAGGCAGTCCGTATTGATTAGGAAGGAACTTTTCCAGTTCGTTCCGACAGGAAACACTACAAAGGTCAACGATGGTCTTGTGAAGGGACACCGCCTGCTAATTGGCACTGGGAAATTCATGGCGGGAGAGCTCAAGTTCACGGCTCATAGGCCGTACGAGTTACCAAACAGCATCACGATTGCTCGACACAATAGCCAGTGGTACATATCGTTCAATTATGGCGATGGCGAACTCCCTAAGGATACCCCACCGCTCATGACTGAAAAGGAGTTGCTTGAGTACTTCTCCGGCCTGACCGAGGAAGAACTGGATTGGATAGCGAACGGCTTGGACAGAGGGGTGGTGATACCTGTTGCTGCGAGCAATGGCAAGAAGTATGATTTCACCGAGGCTGAAAAAGAGTCTCTTGCGCATGCTCGAGAGTGGAGGAAGAAGTTGCAACGGAAACTCTCCAAGCAGCAAAAGGGTTCGAAGCGCAGGGAGAGGACCCAGGTGAGGATCAGTAAGACCTATGCGAAGGAGCGCAATATCCGTGAGGACCGTGCCCATAAGATCAGCCATGACATCGTAGCAGATACTGCACAGGTAAATATCTTCGAGGACCTGCGGGTCCCCAACATGGTCAGGAGACCGAAAGTCAAAAGGGATGCCAACGGCAAGTTTCTCAACAACGGTGCCAAAGCGAAGGCTAGCCTCAACGAGTCCATACTTAACTCGATGTGGGGCAGGATTGTTACGTTCGCAAGATACAAGGGCCTCAAGAAAGAGAAGTTAACCATTAAAATACCGGCACACGGCACGTCGCAGGAATGTTCCCTTTGTGGGCACATTCACCCCGATAATCGGGAAACCCAGGCGATATTCTCTTGCCAAAAGTGTGGGCTCACGCTCAATGCTGATTACAATGCATCGTTAGTGATCAAGAAACGTGGAATCAAGATGCTGCGTAATGGTAAGATCACAGCTAAGGACAAGAAGAGCGTGGGGTTTCGGAAACAGGATAGCAAGTCTCAACTAGGGACGGGACGGTCCGAAGTTACGTGCGTGGAGACCAACGTAAGACGTGGAGCGGGCAATACCCGCAACACGCAGCGGTCGATGAAGCGCGAAGCCCCCACTTCAACTGCCGTAGGCAGTTAAGTGGCGGGTATGTTCACATTTTAGATGTAGCTCTATATAATAGACACGATCAGGATCGGGGTACAATTTGTGCCAAGATTTTGAAATATGTGGAATAAAAAATTTGAGAGGTGCAGAATGCGTTACTTGATTGCCTTACTACTGATGTTGTTACCCGCTCTGGTTTTTGCGGAACAGAAAGCGGAGCCGAAAGAAGTTTATCTGATTAAATGCGAGGCTGTTAAGGGCGGACAGTGCAAGATGGAATGCGCCAAGACTGATCGCAAAGTTGAGCACGTCACGATAATGGAAGGTGAGGAAAAAGGAGCATTCGCCGATTTGGATTGCACTGAATCCGGCAAAGACATGAAATGTTGCGTTGACAAGGCAGAGCTCAAGAAATAATCCTGTGACCCTAAAGAAGACGGCCTGCTTTACGGAAGTCTCATCGCAATCTTGGCCACCGGGGACATAAAAATTTTGTCCTTGTAGCGAATAGCGAAACGACAACCTGCGCCACCCTTTTGTGCAGAAAGGGAGTCTTGCCGGTTTTAGATAGTCAGGTGAACCGGCCGCTGGATTTTTTTTCAAACCGTTTTTTGTCAGGGCCTTGTGGCGGGCAGAGAAGTCGATGAACACCAGAGGGAAGAATTTGTTAAGCTCTACCTTAACAAGCGCCCACACTTGAAGAAATTTGTGGAATCACAGTCCTGCGCTATTGTGACGGTGCGGGTCAAGACGTATTGATTTGCAAACCGGTTCCAGACGGTGCATGAACTCTGCCCAAGGGAATGAGCCTCAGCATCCCTTTGGCAGCATGGCCTGCTCCGACTGGCTCTACGCGTAAATCAAGCCCATTAAAGGCTCCGCGCCGGCTGGAAAAGGGGCCGAACGTCCCCTGCACTGCTGCACCATTGCCCACATGAAGACAGACGTATGGGTGTTTTTTGAGTTGAGTGACCGTCCGGAGCGAGTCAACACTTCAGTCAAACGAGGGAGGGGACATGGAAGCACCTGTCAAGATGTATACCTTAAGCACCTGCGCACACTGCAAAGCTGCTAAACGACTGCTGGATGAATGCAATGTCAAGTATGATTTTGCAGAGATTGATTTACTGACCGGCGAGGAGAGGCTCGCAATGATTGAAGAGGTTAAACGAATAAATGAAAGATGCACGTTCCCGACCATCGTCATAGGAGACCAAGTCATTGTAGGCTTTCAGGAAGATAAGATCAAAAAAGCGTTGGCCATATCCTAAGCAGTCTGTGCGGCTTGCCGCAGCTTCTCTATGGAAGACAGTATAAGATACGGCGCGCTGCCCACCAAAGGAACAGCGATTTTATCGATAGACCTTAACTAGAGCTTGGTAGCGCGTACGGAGTTCCTCCACGCGCCTGCGGTTCGCTCCCATGTCCCAATAGCCGATACGGGAGGCGGAGCGCACTTGGATCATGGATTTCATTTTATCGATCATAAATTCTACGTCGTCAACAAAGCCAAGGAGCGTCCTACACTCTACATGCAGGTAACAATCGCTTTCGGTTATTAGTGATGTCCTCGGGAATGAGAGGATGGCCTCCTTGATCACTCTCATGGCGTCCTCGGGAGGCTGAAACAGTTCAAACGGTTTGACATAGTGGCGGCCATCCGCTGCCAGGCTAGAAACACAGTTGGGAGAATCAGGGCAGGGCTTGAGGTTGGGTGAAGAAGGGCCATTTATGACGGTCTTGGGCCCCTGACAACTCAGGAGAACAAGGTAGAGAAGGGCGAAAGCAGACATTTTGATAAGTCCTCCAAAGGCTTTCTCTAGCGCGTAACCCGGAAATAAGTTACCTGCCCCGCACGATCTTTTGCAAATTGCATCAAGAGCGTTGCAATGATATGCCCCCTGGCCGACAACCAGTACTTTTGAGATGCCCTCCGACAAGTGTGACAAAGGATCCCTTCCATAATCACCGCTTTTAACAGTACGAGGCCCGCCAGAGAGCCAACTAGACTCCAGACCAACGCACTTTTCTGCCTTCATCGATGTGATGCCAGTGGCAGGTATCTGTCAGATATCTTAATGATGAAGATAACAAAGAAGATCCTTAATTGCATTGAGCGAGAAACAGTGATATTATTTAGAAAAGAGCGTGAATCGCTGGAAGGCGCACGATGCACGTTACGGGAGAAGAGGGGAAAGAGTGAGAGCTCTTGAAGTACTGATTTTTATCTTTATCCTGGGCTTTTTATGTTTTAACTGGCCCATTCTGGAGATATTCCGCTCAAATGTCGTATCCTACCTCGCGGTCTCTTGGCTCCTCTTTATTATTTCAGTAGCCCTGATCGACTCTAAAATAAAACGCTCAAAGCAACCTTAACGAACCGCCATGTTTGCGCCCCTTAACATCTTCATATTTGTCTTATGCTATCTCGGTCTACTCTTTGGCCTGGCATATTATGCGGAAAAGAGGGAGAATGCTGGCAGGAGCATCGTCAATAACCCTTACATCTATTGTCTCTCGCTCGCGGTCTACTGCACGTCCTGGACTTTTTACGGCAGCGTGGGAAAAGCGGCGACCTCCGGCCTGAGCTTTCTGCCTGTTTACCTGGGACCGACAATAATGGCTGCCCTGTGGCCCATCATCCTGAAGAGGATAGTGCGTATTGCCAGAGCTAACAACATTACCACCATCTCTGATTTCATAGGTTCGCGGTACGGGCAATCCATCTTCCTTTCTGCGCTCGTCACCCTAGTGGCCGTGGCCGGCTTAGCTCCTTATATCGGACTGCAGATCAAGGCAATAATCAGCACCTCAGCTATCATTTCAGGGAAAATGTCAGGCGGCGCCGCAGGAGGCCTTTTCATCAGCCTCATCCTTGGAGTTTTTGCCGTTATCTTTGGCGCCAGGCGCCTTGATTTTTCAGAAAGGCATGGTGGGCTCGTCTTTGCCACCGCCTTTGCGTCCATAGTCAAATTGGGAGCCTTCATTTTTGTGGGCGTCTTTGTCACCTTCGGGCTTTTTGAAGGTTTTAACGATATCCTCGACCGTATCAGGCAGTCCGACCACTCCATGCTTCTTCACTTGGGAGTGGGCTCGGGCACCCCTTATTCTGAATGGCTCGCAATCCTCTTTCTCTCGATGATGGCCATCATGTTCCTGCCGCGGCAATTCCATATGAGTGTCGTGTAAAATTATGACGACTCCCACATATCGAAGGCTGCCTGGCTCTTTCCCCTTTATCTGTTCTTAATAAACATCTTCGTGATCCCCATTGCCTTCGGCGGTCTCCTCCTGGGAGGCACTGACTCGGGGGCCGACTATTTCGTCCTCACCCTGCCGCTGAGCCACGGGGAGAAATACCTGTCGCTCCTGGCCTTCATCGGGGGTTTTTCCGCCGCCACAAGCATGGTCATTGTGGAATCTCTGGCTTTGAGCACTATGGTCATGAACAGCATAATCATGCCATCTTTAATAAAGTTCCAGGACAACGTCAGGTTCCCTTTTATCCTCCTGAATATAAAAAGACTCGTCATCATCGGTGTTGTCTTTCTTGGGTATCTTTTCATGGTGCTAATCGGCGAATCATACAGCCTCGTTGACATGGGGCTTAAGTCATTCGAGGCGGTCACCCTCTTTGCACCGGCCTTCCTGCTGGGCCTCTACTGGAACCGCGGCAACAAGAAAGGGGCGATTGCCGGTCTCATAGCCGGGTTTGCAGTCCTGTCCTACACCCTGATCCTGCCCGCCGCGATGAGGTCGGGTGTAGTAAAAGATGAGGGAATTGTCTCGCTGATCGTGAACTCGGAGATGTTCAACCCAAACAGCCTCTTCGGAATGAGAACATTTGGGAAATGGGGGCACTCGCTCTTCTGGAGTATGCTTGTAAATGTGGTCCTTTATGTTGGGGTATCGTTATGCACAGGGAGGTCAGCGCAGGAGGACAGACAAGCTCTTATCTTTGTAGAGTCATACGAAAGGGCTAAACAACTCAGTCCAGGCGGGGCTTATACATCCCGGAACATAGAGAACATCCTCACACAATACTTTGGAATTGAGGAGGCAAGAGGCGTCATCGAAGCCTTCCTGGCTAAAAAACAGAAGGCGGCAGATGAGCTGACCCCTAAAGAGCTCGCGGAACTTCGCGATGAAGCGGAGAAGGCGCTCTCGGGAGCCATCGGCTCTTCCATAGCGGCCATCATTTTTGCGAGTAAGATTGTCGTTACAGAAAAAGAGAGGAAGGAGATCGCGGAAACGGTGCGGCATATCACCGAGAGCCTGAGGCTGTCCAGTCTTGAGCTGGCTGAGGTCAACAGCGAGCTGCTATATCTCAAGGAATTCACCGAGAATATCCTGGAGAGTACACCTGTGGGCATTGTGACCGTCGATTCAGCATTGAAGGTCCGATACTCTAACAGGGAAGTGGAGTCCTTCGAGGGCATCAATAAATCGGAGATTATAAACAGACCCCTCACCGCATTGCTTCCCTGGATCCCCAGGGATATATTCAGGAAGGATGAACAAAGGCAGATTACATTGCAGAACCCTGCCCAAAAAACATTCAAGGTCAGCGTGAACCCATTCAGGGACCCCTCAGGCGGATTCGTGGTCATCCTTGAGGATATCACTGAACAGAAACGATTGGAGAGAGAACGGAAGAATATCCTCTCAATGTTTGCCCATGACATGAAGAATCCTGTGATGACGGCAGGAGGCTTCCTTTCGAGAGTCCGCACTTTCAAGGGAGGGACACTCTCGGAGCCGCAACAGAGCTGCCTCGAACTGGTCAACGATGAACTCAAGAAATTGGAAGAACTGATACGGGACTTCCTTGAGTTTTCGAGATTTGACGCAAAGGAATGCAAGCCGGTGCTTGAGCCTTTGGACCTGGATGACGAGCTGTTAAAGCTGGTTGAATCCGAGAAAATCGAGGCCGACAAGAGGGATATTAATATCTCTCTCTTAAAAACTGAAGGCTATGTCCCCTGTGCTGTCAATGCGGACCCTGCAATGATCAATCGTGTACTGACCAATCTGCTAGACAATGCCATAAAGTACAATACTGAGGGCGGAACGGTACACATCAGACTGACCGCGAGAGAGGATGACATCCTCGTGCAGGTGACAGACACTGGCACAGGCATCCCTGAAAATCATATCCCTTTCATTTTTGATGCATTCTACCGCGTGAGCAGGGACACCAAGGGGTCCGGTCTCGGACTGTCCATCGCTAAAACTATTGTCGAGGCCCACGGCGGCAGGATATGGGTGCAAAGCAGTCCCGGGAAGGGAAGCACCTTCAGCCTTACTTTGCCAAGAAGGCAATAGCCTGGGCTAACCTCCAGTTATCCGTGACAGCCAAAGGTGCTTACAGAGGTGACTTGCGGTTTTCATACGATATTTTGAAGGAGGTGGTATAATTTAAGAGATACTTTTTAATCAAAGGAGGTCTGTAATGAGACTGCATGAGGAAATAAAAAAGCTCGCTTACGAACTTTATGAAAAAAGCGGGCGATGTGAGGGCCGCGATTTAGACAATTGGTTCGAGGCTGAGAGTATCGTCAAGGGACGTGAGACAGGTGAATCGTCTGTTGCTGCCCAGGCTGAACCACAAAAGAAACAGACCCGCCGAGCAACCACCAAAAAAGCCGCTCCAAAGACCGAGGCTAAGAAACCCGTGAGCAAAGCAACAACGACGAGAGCCAGAAAGCCCAAATAGTATTTCATGCAAGAAGCCCTGCTGTATGAAAAAACCGGAGATGAAAAGGTACGCTGTTATCTCTGCGCCCATCACTGCATCATCGCTGCCGGAAACAGGGGTATCTGTGGGGTCAGGGAAAACATCGGGGGAACCCTTTACAGCCTGGTCTACGGCAAGGTGATCGCGCACCATGTCGACCCAATAGAGAAGAAGCCCCTTTTTCACTTCCAGCCCGGCTCGCGTTCCTATTCCATCGCGACAGTGGGGTGCAATTTCAAATGCATGCACTGCCAGAATTTTGAGATATCCCAGTATCCAAAACAGCGCCATGACATTCCTGGGCAGGAGATGACGCCTGAACAGGTGGTCAGCGAGGCAGAAAAATCTGGGTGTCAGAGCATATCTTACACCTACACCGAACCGACCATCTTCATGGAGTTTGCATACGACTGTGCGCGGCTCGCCCGTCAGAGAGGGCTCAAAAACGTCTTTGTGAGCAATGGCTTCTCGACCCCTGAGGCAACGAGGCTCATCGCTCCATACCTCGACGGAAACAATATTGACCTCAAGGGAGACGATGATTTCTACAAGAAGGTTGTTGGTGCCAGGCTTCAGCCAGTGATCGATACAATCAAGCTCATGAAAGAACTCGGTGTCTGGGTTGAAGTGACGACCTTAATAATCCCCGGCTACAATGACTCAGAAGATTTCTTGACGTGGGTGGCCGAATTCATAAAATCTGTCGACATCTCGATGCCGTGGCATGTGACACAGTTCTATCCCACCTTTAAGCTCACAGACGCTCCTAGAACGCCGGTGGGCACCCTCGTCAAAGCGAGGCAGATAGGACTCAAGGCCGGTCTTAAGTATGTGTATGAGGGGAACGCCCATGGCCAGGGCGGGGAAAGTACGTACTGTCCATCCTGCGGAGAATTACTCATCGAGAGATATGGATTCTTCTTGACTTCAGTCAAAATGACGGCTAGCCGCTGTCCTAATTGCGGGTCTGCCGTGGAAGGCATCGGGATGCCTTGATACGTTACTTGACCTTTCCTCTTTGCTGCAAGTTGATGTCAGACTAGCTAGCGATACCGCATCCATACCCCGATCAAACCACAACACAAGACTAATGTACGTCCTGACCCTCCCTAAAACTGACCTCACTGCAAAGGGCAGGACTCTTTTCGAGCTCCTGTCTAAGACCTTTGAAATCCCCTTTTCCTTTGATCCGTATGACCACCCTCCTGTATCCGGCCGCCATCCCTTCGTAAGATGTCAGAATACTCAGGAGGCTGAAGCCGTATTGTCGCACAATGTCAGCGACTTCCTTGATCGAACCTGGCCTATCTTCCAGGGTCAGGCAGATCCTGTGGCCGCCGTGCCTTATTCCGGTGATGTCAACAAGGATCCTAAAAATGTCAGAATCCGAAATGATGCCAACGAGCCTGTCATCCTCGAGGACGGGAAGACAACCTATCCTCCTGTCATGCATGGTCATCGCCGCTTCCTCCACCGGGGTATCAGGGGGTATCGTGACTACGTTGCTTTTCATCACTTCCTTGACTTTTGTCTTTGCCAGAAGATAGTGCAGTTCATACACATCCAGTGTCGTGGCCTTTGAAGGGGTAAACTCTTTGATGTCCCTGTCCGAAATAATACCCTTTAACCGCTCGTCCTTCACCACGGGGAGATGCTTGATCCCCACTTCCTTCATCAGTTTTACCGCATCGGAAACGTGCTCATCTGGAGTCACTGTAAAAACTATCTTTGTCATCCAGTCCGATACAAACATCAATTACCTCCTTGTCGCACCTTTATAATTTATGTTCCGACATTATTTCTCAGGCACCCGCCGCGGCAAATCAGACCCCGAGATAAGCCGCCCTGACATGCTCGTTACCGAGCAGCGATTTGCCCTCTCCCTCCAGAACCAGTTTCCCACTCTCAAGCACGTATGCCCTGTCTGCTATTGCAAGGGTCTGCTTCACGTTCTGTTCGACAATTAGGACGGTGGTCCCTTCCTCTCTCACCCGATTTATCACATTGAATATCTCCTTCACAAGAATGGGAGCGAGTCCCAGAGAAGGCTCATCAAACATCAGTAACCGCGGCCTGGACATCAGTCCCCTTCCGATTGCGAGCATCTGCTGCTCCCCCCCGCTCAATGTCCCGGAGCGCTGTTTTCTCCGCTCCTTGAGACGCGGGAAGATCTCAAACACCATCTCTTTTGTCTTCTGCCTTTCGGCCTTTGCCTGTCCCCTCAATGAGCCCATCTCCAGATTCTCCTCAACGGTCATCTCAACAAAGAGGCGCCTCGCCTCGGGTACGTGCGCCAGCCCCAGCTCAATCAGTTTATAGGGTGGCATCTGATAAATAGGAAGCTTCTCAAAGAGCATCTGTCCGTGCCGTGGACGCAGGATGCCGGATATCGTCTTTAAAGTCGTTGACTTCCCTGCCCCATTGGCCCCAATGAGCGCCACGATCTCGCCTTTGTTCACATGAAATGAGACATGCCAGATTACCTGAATATCGCCATAAAAGACGTCTATATTATTTATCTCAAGCACTCTGTGCCTCTCCAAGATATGCCTCAACTACGAGTGGGTTGTGTCTTATTTCAAGGGGAGTCCCTTCAGCGATTTTCTGACCATAATTGATCACGACAATCCTATCCGAAATCGACATGATGACCTTCATATGGTGTTCGATGATCAGTATGGTTATCCCTCGATCCCTTATCTTTTTAATGATCTCGATCGCCTCATTCAGCTCCGAAGGATTCAGTCCCGCGCAGGACTCGTCAAGAAGCAGCATCTCGGGCTGAGTGGCAAGCGCCCGCGCAATCTCAAGCTTCTTCCTTTTGCCAAGGGGCAGGCTCTTGGACAGGATAGTCCTGTCATCGTACAGACCGGTGAAGCTCAAGGTTTCCATAGCCATCGCCTCTGCCTGCGCCTTGTTTCTTGCGCGCACAAAGGCCGACGCAATCACATTATCCAGGACGGTCATTCTCTGCAGGGGTTTTACCACCTGAAAGGTCCGCGCAATCCCGCGCTTGCAAATCTGATGAGGTTTGAGCTGCGATATCTTCTCATCTTTGAAGTAAATCTCTCCTTTTGAAGGAGTATAAAAGCCATTAACCATGTTGAAAACAGTGGTCTTGCCAGCACCGTTAGGGCCGATAAGACCCACTATCGAGCCCTTGTCGACCGTAAAAGAGACATCACTCACCGCGGCAAGCCCACCAAAAAACCTCGATATGTCTCTGATCTCAAGTAACGACATCTTAAGACACTCTCCTGATCCTTAAAAACCTTAAGATCTTGCCAAGATCCCCAACAATTCCATTTGGCAGAAATATTATGATTATGATCAACAAGATCCCAAAGAGCGTCTGATGGGCTGCGCCGAGCATGGGGATCGATCTGATCAATTCGGCGAACAACACCATGATCACCGCTCCCACCACCGGCCCCCAGAACGTGGCCACTCCTCCTACCATTACCACCATGACGGTGACTATGGAGATGTCCGAAAGGGAAAAAACCACATCTGGGTCTATATACCCCATGTAATTGGTGTAAAATGCTCCGGCAAGTCCGGCAATCACCGCGCTCATGCATAGGGCTATCGTCTTGTAAATGGTAGTGTTTATACCCAGCGACTCCGCAGCATCCTGATCTTCGCGGATTGCCACAAAATAATAGCCAAGTCTTGACCCGATCGTTTTCTTGATCGCGTAATATGTCACTGCCGCGATAAAAAGTATGATGTAAAAGTACCAAATCTTTTCTACCCACGTCCTCTCCTGTATCAATATTCCGAGGGTCCCCTGCGTAAGGCCCTCGAGGTTTTCAGCACTCACCCTGAAGACCTCCCCGATCGCAAGCGTCGAAAGCACGAAATAGGGTCCTCTCAATCTGAGACTGATAAATCCTATGACCAGCGCGACGAGAGCAACCACGATGATGCTCAAGGGTATGCCCCACCAGGCAGACACGCCAAGCTTTGTGTAGATGATGCCGGCAGAGTATGCGCCAACGCCAAAAAAAGCCGCATGACCGAAGGACACCTGGCCGCAATAACCGCCGAGCAGGTTCCATGCCATGCCGATCACCGACCACATAACTACAAGAATGAGGATGTGCATCAGATAGCTGCTTAGGCCAACCAGCGGTATGAGGGCAAAGAGGGCGAGCAACACTATGGGGAGGAACTTCCTCATCTGCCGAACCTCCTGCTCCGCAATAAAGACGCAACGCCGCCTGGCAAGAATACAAGGACCGCCACGAAGATCATAAACCTTCCTACCGGGGCCCATCCCATGCCAAGATACGTGGCCGTCATGGACTCAAAGATCCCAAGGATCACCCCCCCTATGATAGCTCCCTCTGTAGAGCCCAGTCCTCCCAAGATCGTGACTACAAAGGCGATGTTCGTAAACTGCTTGCCAAGGGCAGGATACAGATAGTAAATAGGCATGAAGAGGCAACCCGCGGCTCCCACAAGGGCGGCACCCAGGCCAAAAGTGAGCATTCTCATCCTCTCCACATTCACGCCCATGAGGAGGGCGGCATCAAGATCCTGCGACGTTGCCCTGATGGACTTGCCGGTATCGGTCTTCGTAAGAAAGAACCAGAGCATGGCAGTAATTACGACAGCAAGCACGAAAGAGACCGACCACGGAAAAGATAGGGATAACTCGATGGGCGAGTTCCGCCAGTAGTCACTCAGGTACCAGGCCTTCGTCGCATAGTCCACCGGGGTAGAACGGTAATCGGACTTGAAGAAGACTGTGGCGAGATTTGAGAGCACCATTCCAATGCCGACGGTAAGAATAACCTGGTTGTGCGGCAGTATCGATTCCACCTTAAGTACCGGCGTGATAAGAAATTTCTGAAGGGTAACCCCCAGTAGAAAAAGCGCAGGAGTCGCAATAAGCACCGAAACATAAGGGTCGACATGGAGGATATCATAAGAAAAAAAGGCGATATACATGGCCACCATCATGAGGTCGCCGTGGGCGAGGTTGATTATCCTCATGACTCCCATGATAAGCGCCATGCCCAGGCCAATCAGCGCATAAAGGCCTCCGAGCAGGATGCCCGCTATAAGCGTCTGCAGAAAGAGTTCGATTTGCGCTGACATGATGTGCTTACTTACATTTTACCGACCTGTCTCTCCATGCCGGGATCGGATAGACATATTTCTTCGTTGCGATAGAACTAGGCCATATAGTCTCAAGCTCACAATTGATGACCTGCAGGACGAGTGTGTCCATAAAATTCTGGTTCTGATACCCATCCTTGTCCTGGAACTTCACTGGCCCAAAGGCAGTCTTGATATCAGTGGCTTTCAACGCGACTCGGATATCATCCGATTTCCAGCTTTTTGCCCTATCAAGGGCGTCTTTTACAACGAAGAGGGACGAGTAGGCGGAGGCTCCATGATAAGAGGGATACTCGCCGTATTTTGCCTTGTATTTCTCGGCATACTGCTTCGCTCCTGGAAACGTCAGTTTCGGACTCCACAATGTGGCCGTGATCACATCTTCGGCGGCGTCCTTTGCATTTTCGATAAATTCTGGAATCGCGAAGCCCGCGGCCCCTCCAGCGAAGAGCTTTGCGTCAATCCTCAACTCCTTTATCTGCTTCATCAGCAGGGACGCATCCATGACATAGGAGACCATATAGATGACGTCAGGCCTTTCTGACTTCACCTTGGACAGGATGGGCTTAAAATCTACCGCACCCTTTTCGTATCTCTCCTTAAGTAAGACTTTTATGCCAAGTTGCTTCGCTTGCTTCTCCATGTCCTCGGCCCCGGAGGTGCCAAAGTCCGAGCTCTCATAGAGGATTGCCATCGTCTTGGGCTTGACTACCTCCCTTAAGAAAGAAACCACCCCGTCAGCATAGTGAGAGTTTGATGCGTTCATGCGAAACACATACTTGTAGTTTTTCTGCGTGATATCATCCGCGGCACTCGCCACTACAAGGTACGGGACCTTTCTCTCCTCCGCCACAGCCGCCACAGCCTTGGCACACTTGGAGGTGTATTCTCCCACAATGAGGATCTGTTTGTTGACATCTATCAGTTTCTCGACAATGGCCCTCGCCGTCTCCGGCTTGCCTTCTGAGTCTTCAAATCTCAGGACGAGCTTTTTTCCCTTTATGCCGCCCTTTGCATTGATCTCCTGGGCAGCTATCTCGTAAGACCTCTTCTGTATCTCTCCGAATTTGGCCTCAGAACCTGTCAGTGGAAGCGGGATACTCAAGTTGAGGGTAGCTGCTGCGAAAAGGTTTGTCGCGAAGAGGCTAAAGACAAACACAAGCGCCATGACTAATGATAAGCGTTTCATAATATCCTCCTAATGTTTTGGGACCTTTGTGTGTCTACCCGTCAATCAAGGTAGCGATATCATTCTATTGAAAAAAATGTTGATTGTCAAGCCAATTAAGGTTTTGCCAGCGATTCATTAACAATAACCTCAAGGCGAATAAAGAAGAGCTAACGGAGCTATTTTCGGATGGGAGCAGATTCGGGCTGAATAGGTAGAGGTAAAATCAGGCGCCAAGAGAGTAGTTTTAGGCTGGAGAGAAAAGGCTGCCTCATTGCCGGACGGGTTCCAACATGGTGTGGTAGGAGTTTAACTTATCAACTCGGTTCAGGTGAGGACTGAGAGTCACGGCGGTCGGAGGTATCCGTACAATTCCGCAGTGACGGCACGTGCCAGATGAAGTTTTGTGTAAAGGCGCCTGATGTCTGGTTTGAGATTTAACGTAAT
>JBKQMP010000002.1:0-2589 GCA_052146665.1 Dissulfurispiraceae bacterium | reverse complement strand
CCACAGTTTTGACATGAGGGACAATCTTCGCGAATGCGTAACCCTTTTGATGATACACGGTGATCATCCTCATTATGGCTTCATCTATTAGATCATCACTAAAGTCATTTATCTCTTTAAAGATCAGCTCCTTCGTTAAAACGCCACTTGACAGAGCGGAATTTCCTTCGAAAGAAACCGTGAGTTTCTTTCCCTTCTCGAAAGTGAAAGACAGCGTGCCATTCTTAAAAATGTAGGTGAGAGACGTCATTACGTAGCCCTTTTTTGTAAAGTTTTTCCTTGTGTTTTCAACGAACCTTGCGACATCAGTCTCATTGTAAATATCACCTTCCTTAAATTTTAACGATGATTTCATTTCATCTCCGCGTTCTGCAATCTCGATGCTCCTGATGATCTCAGGATCACCCTCTTTCACTATAATGAGGACAGTAGCCTTATTTCTTTCCCCAGGCTTTATTTCATAACTGACTTCTGATGCTGGAAAGCCTCTTTTACTCATTGCACTTTTAATTTGTTTCACCGATTCACGCAGTCGCTCAATGATAACCCTGTCATCCAAAGAAAAGGAGAGCTGTTTTTTAATAAACCCTTGCGCGAAGTGGTCGTTCCCAGAAATCTTGATGGCGTCTATTATTTCTTTTTCCTTTACCAAGATCTTGATATGGGTATTCTCAGTGTCAGCAGTCTCAATAATAAGGTCTTCGAATATTCCTTTCAGAAAAGCCCTCTTAATGCCAGTGCTTATTGACGCAATGTCTAATGGTATGCCCTGTTTTATGTTCAACAAATTAAGGAGTTCTTCATTACTAATAGAGTATAGCCCCGTAATCTCAATATCCTTTATTGGTTGTGACCCTGGAGAAGAACTCTCCGCCGTGGCAATGGAATTCAATAGGACGATCCAGAGAAAGGTATAACAACTCAACACAATTAAGTCACAGACATCATGACAAAAAGTGCGTCCACGCAGTATTTTTTTCACTAAGACATACATCCAATCATCCCAAATAATAATGCTATACTTATATGGTTCATGCAATATCTATATATCTATGTCTTTTTTTGCCAGCTTGATCTCATCTATTTAAACTCAAACCTGTATTTTACGTCTGCGCCAAGACCGCCCAGTTCGTCCCTGATACCAACGAGGGAGATGTTTTTGTCCAACTTGTACTCTATCTTCCATAATTGTTCAGTTCCCTGAGCTTGCCCCACAGTAGTTGCATATGTTACATAAACATTGTCGCCAACCTTCTTCGACACGCTGACACGAGGAGTCACAGTGGCAGTTTTTCTGCTGACATACGGCTCAACCTGTACCTTGTCAATTCCCGCAACGGTTCTCAGCCGCTCGTCAAGCGTTCCCTGCAACTTACCTGCAAGAAACGCTGCGGCCTCACTCGCGCCAAGTCCACCACCTCCCGTCTTAGTTTGGCTTCCGATATACCCGACGGTCAACAGGCTCACGATGTCAGTATCGTTCAGGTAGGGACTGGAAGAAAAAGAAAGACTAAAACTGTCAATGAAACCATTTAGCGTGAGTTTTATGCTATAAGGGTCCACTTTTGTTTCTGCAATGAGATCAATGTATGGATTTATGCGCTTTGGATCCATAAAATCTATTCTTGCCCTTGAGATACTAAATTCATTGCTTCTAAAGTAGACAATGCCGTCCCTGGTCTCAACGCTACCAAGGGGTATCGGTTGACCCACCGTGCCCTTCATCAGAATATCCACACTTAACGAAGCCCTTGCGAGGTTATTATCAACCTGCACATTAGGCGCTGATATCTTGATATTCAACTTGGTTTCGTCGATTTTGGTGAACTCCCTCTTAGGTCTTTCTTTGAGACGAACATTGAGCAGCCAGCTCCGCCAATCAATTCTCTCAGTATATCGAGCTTTTTTCACATCTATTTCGCCAGATAAGTTCTGTGATACCAGATCGCCCTGGTAATACAATGAACCCTCGACGTTGATCCAAAAATCTTTCCTTAAGGGCGCTGATATGTTTTTGAAATGTGATTCCACAAAAAATCGCTTAATTGAAAATGCTTTCAGATTCGCAGTTCCTGAAGCAGACATCGTTCCGCCGGACACTTTTCCATTCGCACTTTTAATCACAATCTTATCACCATCAAAAAAGAGATATGCAGAGACAGAGGTGAGCCGATAGGGAATAGCTTTGAAACCAATCGTGCCTTCTGATAAGGTGAGGCTGCCGTTGAACTCCGGATTATTCCAGCCTCCAGACACCGACAGATCAAATGCCGCATTGCCCTTCAACACCTCGAGACTTTTAGAAAACGCCTTCAGCGGAGCAAGAGATGAGGAACCCTTCAGAGTGACATCATAGCTCTGCCCTATGGATATATTCCCAGCTAAATTGAACTGAGTGGCCTCGCTGTTTAGTGTTGCCTTCTCTATAGCAAGCCTCTTGTCCTTTAATTTTATGATGACCGGAGAAGAATTTGTTAGGCTGTTACCATACATAGTTAAATTGACATTGTCCAATTGAGCAGCGCCCTCCACAGTGCTCTTGTCTCCTTTTGCACTTATCGTCCCTTTCAGATTGACCAAGAGATCTTC
>JBKQMP010000001.1:0-10742 GCA_052146665.1 Dissulfurispiraceae bacterium | reverse complement strand
CCTGTGCCGAGTTCATCAGGGAAGACTCTTGTGGTTGCCAGCACCAGAGGCAATATGAGAACCGCTCTGACAGTAAATGGAAAACCTCTTACGATAGGATTAAATGCCTATATCCCGAAATAGAGGAAGTTATAGGTGCCTCTTTCTTTCTTGTTATGGGAAAACAAAAGCGACAACTCACTGCTTCCGAGAAAGCTGAGAAACGGCGGAGGCGGAAAGAATATATGACTATTTTCATCAATGGAAAGCAGAAACGCGTCAAGCGACCGCCAACTATTGACGGCGAGGATGTGGATGAGTTCATTCGGAGGAATGCGGACCCTATTTGGTTGCATCAGAACGAGATGTGGGAGTACATGGACGACTTCCAGTTATCGTTTTACACCCCGTACTCTTCTGGTAATAAAACGTGATGCCGTGCTCCGCCAGCTTTCGATCAGTTTTTTGGCTTCTTCCTGGACTCCACACCCGCAATTGTCCTGTCAATACTGCAGGTTTCAAGCAAAAATCAGTAGGACGATGACCTCCTGTCTCAATTTCTACGTTGCCTTGGCATCCAAAATATGGGATTGACAGTTCACTTGTCATCGGATATACTTCGGCCATGGCTAAATTTGACAAGGTATTTTCACGGTCTCAGAGTTAATTTTCGGAGATGAGAAACAACAGGGATATTAATCTGAATCAAAGACGTTTTATGACAAACTGGACACGGCATCCTGTATTGTAGTCGATAGGCTTATTGAGTTTTTTGGTCACGCTATGAAAAGACAGCACACACCCACAAAAAGCAAAGCCGCTACTCACCCCAAAGTACGTGAATTAAGAGACTCAGCACCCCTGTGTTCATTCACCTCTTCCATCCAATATAAGGAGTCACAGGGATGGGGCCCTTCGCAGGCCTATCAGCACGGTGTTCAACTATTCCATCAAAGGGCAGAGGCGAACATCATCTTTCTGATTGAAAAGGGCCTTGTGAAGCTCGTGTGCGACGATGACGAAGGCAATGACGTTTTGATCGGTCTCAGGCGGCGGGATTGGCTCCTCGGCATTATTTCAGTTTTATTAAAGAGACCCCATGTAACAACAGCTGTTACGCTCACACCGTGCACACTTCGCAGCATCTCGGCGAAACAATTCCTTGATCTGCTGACAAAGGATTCTCAGTTCTCATTGCACATAAATCGATTATTGAGCCAGGAGCTCTGCAAGCAGATTGTTGACATGGTTTCAGCGAAGTCCACACCTGCAGAAGCCCGGCTGAAGTCCCTTTTTCGTGAATTAATTATGGAACATGGATTTACGGAAGGCGACAGGACGGTCAATCTCGAGGTGCCGCTGAAACACATGGACATAGCACGTATGATCCAAGTGACACCGGAGCATCTCTGCCGCCTGCTGAGAAGGTTGTGCACAGATGGATGCATGAAGCGGTCGAAACAGACACTGACGATCACCAGTCCACACGTGTTCTTAAGCACGCACGCCTGTTAATTATTACGTCGCAACACTCCTTTCTTTCCGTCAAGAAATCTTAGGTTACTGCTTAAGCACTCCTGCAGCTGTTAAGCGCACCTGCTATCTCCGCCTCGACAAATACATGTTTCCTAGGCCTTATTCCATCTGGATATCATTCTTGATCTATATCAAGAGGTGATTGATGTAGATCAATGACAAATCAACAAGATAGGTGTACAATTTGGCTACATCGATGCTAAGCAAACTAGCGACTCTCGCGACTCCCTTTACGTATGGTGTGTGAGAGGTGGATTGGGTCTCGACATTCGGTGATAGAGGTTTTAGTTCCTTAACGAGATGGGGTGAGATGCAAGGAGGTGATGCGTGACGTGATACCTACGATGAGGACATTGGTTTGATTTGTTTTAGTTTCTTAGCTTAAAAAGGAGGATACATGAAAAAAATAGTCATAGTAGTTATGGTTGGTATTTGCCTTACTTTTTTAATCACGGCAGGATATCCACAATCTGGTTATGCTAATGAAATTTGTGGTTGCGTTACTCGCTCGGGCATCCTTGAAATCCGAAATTGTAACAGTAACTGCCTACGGGGTCAAACACCCATCTCATGGTTTTCGGTTCAGCAGGACAGCATTTACGTCGAAAATTTCGGGTTCACCGGACCAGCGCCAAACGGCTTGTACGTGGCCTTCGGCAATTGTAACGGCGACGACATACTCATATCGTGCGGCGCATGGTGTACAAAAGGTGATCTCATGTCCATCGAAGAGTACCCATATGGATTATGTTTTGATGAACCACTGTGCAATGACACCCAATATGAATACGCCGCAGATAAAGCCGGAGCGTGTTCCGCGCAATGTGATGGTATCGAGGGTAACGTGACTGTAGTATCACTGGCGTGTATGCCACGCTGAGCGTGTTCAGCTAGACACCATCAAAAATGACTACGGACACTTGCAAGCGAGCTTGGCGCCTGCCCGCCATCGATTTCAGGACGACTTAGGTTGATCTGGATATTATGCTTTATCTTTTTAGACCCGCATTACCAAACTGACCCACCGCCGTACATACAATCCGAGCTGGGGGGAGCCGAAAGGCTTCTCCCGCTCTTGCTCATAAAGCCGGACTGCACGGGCAGTCCTTTTCTCTGCTTGCTTTCTCGGAAACATGCATGATGAGTTAGGCCTTATTCCGTCTGGATATCATTCTTGGTCTAGATCAAGAGGCGGTTGATGTAGATCAATGACAAGTTGAGCAAAAAGGTGTATGCTGTGCTGAGCGATAACCCAGTGCTGTTGACTGCATGACAGGCGGGGTACTCCCGCAAGTCATTTTTTGTTGTTGGTACTTTTTTTCGTACCGTGTGAAAAGACTAAAAAACCGTGGGTCAACACGGGGAGTGAGTGGGGAGGCGATAGCTAATTTGAATGTTGAAAGAACTTCATGTGAAAGAATGACAAGAGCAGGTAATGGTGCATCTTGTAGAGAATGAAACCAGCCATTTCCATTTTTTGACATTTCCTTGTTTGAAGACATTGAGCTGATTCTCTTTATTGTTTCCACAAGGGGATTGTATCAGAATCCCAATGCGAAGAGCTGATAGAGGCAATAACAGCAACCATCATTATAAAATCTCAACAAGTTTAGCCTATTCAATGGAGGAGAGATTATGGAAAGAAAAATACTTGCCTATGCAGCAATGATATGTTCACTCCTTATCGTCTTTCGAGTCGGTAGTGCTTGGGCGCAAGACTCTGTAGGCACAGCTGATACAAATAGCCTTGCGGTCATGAGTGTTGACGTTGCAACTCTTCTGAAATGGCAAGAAGAGCGACAAAATGCACCGAAAGCACCTATAGATGAGGGAATAGCTAAAATGCTCAGTGATACTTTAGGGACTTATCCGACTTCTATCAATCTTATGAGTTATTCACCATGGAATTCGTCAAATATGTCTTTGCGTGCCCAAGAAGCTTGCGGTAACTGCTGGATATGGTCATCAACAGCACTCATGGAGATTGCTCACACAGTGAATAACAATGTGAATGACACGCTTTCAGTAGAATTAGCTGACTCGTGTCACAGTAGTTGTGCTGGAGGAAACATTTACGGGGTAGTGGACTTTTATTCTCAGTTGGGTTATACAGTTCCGTGGTCCAATACAAATGCGGCTTTTGCCGATGGCGATGGCACTTTGAATGTGCCTTGCGGGAGCATAGCCTCATTCCCTAATTATGCCATCTCTTTGGGTTCTTTCCATGCGTATAATGTTGAAACCCACAACGTTGGTCAGGAGACTGCAATTGCCAACATAAAGAATATTCTTCAACAAAATATGGCTGTCACCTTTGGGATTACTTGGGCAAACGATTCAGACGTCGACAACTTTCGAGCCTATTGGCACAATGCAGAGTCAGTTCTCTGGGATCCAGATGACTATTGCGGGGAAACAGTTACACATTCGCAGTCCCACCAAGTGCTCGTCGTAGGATATGACGATAGCGATCCAGACCCTAGCAATTGGTATTGGATCGTTCTTAACAGTTGGGGGAACGACCCTATCTATGCTTCTGACGGTACGACAGTGACTGGTTACAATCGGCCGAATGGAATTTTCAGGATGCCACTGTATATGAATTACGACTGTTATATGAATGGTACCGACTCACATGGTAATCCTACTCAGATATCTCTCCGAGACTTTGATACCGCAAACATTCTATTTACCGGCGGACAAGATAATAACTTGCCTCCATCGGCGTCTACCGCTTATCCAACCAGCATTGGACAGACCTCTGCCACGCTTAGCGGAATGGTAAACCCCAACGGAGCCCTTACGGAGTACCAGTTCGAGATTGGTACTACAAAAGCCTATGGAAGCCTTACTCCTGTAGGCAGTGCGGGTAGTGGCAAGAACGGCGTGCAAGTGAGCGCCACCATCAATGGTATTTCGCCTTCTCAGACCCAATACAATTACCGCCTTTTGGCTACATCCAACAACGGAATTGTCACCAGTTGGAATATGTCATTTCCTAACATCCCAATCGTTACGGCTACCCCAGCGACGAATATCAAGCCAACCACCGCCACTTTGAATGGGACTATCAACACTCAAGGCGGAAACACACTGTACTTGTTTGAGTGGGGCCTCGATACGAGCTACGCAAGCGGCGCGATGGGCACAACTTTACCAGCTTCTTTAAATACCGTGCCCGTAAGTGTAAACATAACAGGGCTTACAACGGATACAACCTATCATTACAGGCTAGCTACTAATAACTCCGGGGGGGAATCTGACAGCTCAGACATGACTTTTACTACAACAGGCATTCCTATTGTGACGTATCTTGAGGTAACGTCTATCACAACAACCTCAGCAACTGTCATCGGAACCGTAAACCCCAACGGCGTAGCCACTAATGCCGTTATTAAGTATGGCCCTACGACATCGTATGGAAACACTGGGAGTTGGTCTAATATAGTAGGTGCTCAATTCATCATGGCAAATCTTAGCGGCCTTATCCCAAATCAGACGTATCATTACTGTATCATGGCGACCAACAGCAATGGTAGCTCCCCTTGCGCAGACATGACATTCACTACTTTGGGAGCTCCTCCAATAGTAGCGACGACTAATGCAACGAACATCACATCAACTACCGCAACACTGAATGGTACGGTAAACCCCAATAACGCCGCCACAAGTTACGACTTCCAGTATGGGACTTCCACTGCATATGGTAACGATACTGTTGCCGGGAGTGCGGGTAGCGGGACGTCTGCTCTTAACGTAAATGCAGCGATTAGCAATCTGACGCCTAGCACAACTTACCACTTTACCATAGGGGCATCAAACAACAGCGGGGGTGTCGATGGAGTGGACAGGACGTTCACAACTTTGTCGATGCCCTATTCTATGGCTGGTAATATTTATGCTGACAATTACGACATCGGACCGTGGTTGGCTGGAGCCACCGTCTCGATCGCTGGCAAGTCAGCAACTACTGACACCACAGGGAGCTTTAGCCTTACAAACGTCCCTTCAGGAACTCATAAGCTGACCATCTCCAAGACAGGCTATACGACCTATACCAATTCGAGCTATACCATAACCGGCAATCAAAGCGGTCTTAGATTCGCCTTGACCCCATTAGCAGGAACCACTCATTCCGTAAGTGGGACGGTATGGACAGGGAACGGCACAGTAAATATCGGCACAATTACGGGACCTGTGATATCTGGTGCCATCGTGTCCGTTGCTGATCTGGCAAAGCCTACAGATAGCGTAGGGAACTTCAACATTACGGAGGTGCCTGCGGGAACATATGTACTCAGGGTCTCTAAGACAGGTTATATCACCTACACCGATTCGCGTTTTGTCGTAAGGGGGGGGAACCAAAGCGGTGTGCTTTTGTTCCTGACTGCAGTAACCTTCACGGTTACTACGTCAGCGGGAAAAGGAGGAAACATGAGCCCGAGCACACCACAAACCGTAAATTATAACTCAACGATATCGTTCACTGTGACACCGTTTGAAGGTTTCGAAATCAGATCAGTGCAAGGATGCGGCGGTTCGCTGATCGGACATACATACACGACTGGTCCAATCACGGCCAACTGCTCAGTGTCAGCGACGTTTTCAGTACAAGAAGTTCCTTAAATTACGAATTGACAATAGTTGAATCTACAAAAAGAGTCTAACCTTGGTTTGCTCAATTAGATCAGGGCTGTACATACAGTCTAAGCAAGGGGGAGGCTGCAAAGCTTCCTCCACCCTTGTTTATGAAGACAAAAAAGCATGTTCGAGAAAGTTGACTGCTTTCTCCTGAAGTGATGATATCACTTTTAGGTTGTCATGATGTAGTTGTGCATACTGCTCAGAAACTTTTTCGTTTGGGATTTCTCATCGTCATTTATTCTAATAGAAACTGTGCATCCGCAAAAAAAACGCAAAGTGAGGATGAAGACATCGAGAAATAGGATGGAATGCTCTGACGTATTGGTTGTTCTCGATAACCGTTAGTGTTTATCAGCACTTGATTTTGCGCATTTGTCGGTGTACCCAAGCGCACAAGACCGCCTTATTCACATATGACACTATGTGCGTACTTCGGGACAAACTCTTTAAGAGTTTCAGTTTCTAATAACTATCAATTATCAGGCGAAGTCGAGAAACGATCCCTGAGCTTTTCCAGTTATACATCGCGGCTTAATCAGGATGCTCGATAATGAGGATTCCTAGGAGTTATCTATTATCACGATCAAATTTAATAAAGAGAGGCACTTGGCTTGAAATAGAAATTGGGGACAACTTCGGGGACAGTTCAGGGATGCACGTTTGAATGGTACTATTGAAGTTAACTATTTGACAATAAGGAATACTTATGGCGGGAGCGTGTGGGAATCGAACCCGCACATACTCTTTACAACTCATTGATCTACAAAGACAATTATATCAGCTCAAAATCATCGTTGACGGTTTGTTGACGATTTCCTCTTGGCCGCCCTCATATTAACAACCTCTGCAGCTTTTTTCAATGACAGCTTTGAGATAGCCATCCTCTTATTTTCGATCTCTATATCATCGGCATGATTATATATATTTTCGGTAATCTTCTCTGAGCTGTGTCCCACCAGTTTGCTGATCTCGCCAACAGGGAGCCCCACTCTTATCAACTGAGTAACGAATGAATGACGAGACGCATCATATAATCTGACTTCGCGCGGTATATTGAGCTTTGAACGAACGCTCACAAAAATATTTTGGAAAGCGTCTATCATATAAGGTCCGCCGGTTTTCGGGTTAACAAAAATGAAAGCTTCAGGATGGTTCTTAACTCTTTTTTTGAAAAAAGCGATCATCTCAGGATGTATGGCGATGGAGTAGGGTTTGGATTTTTTCCCTTTCCGACGCCGCCTAAGAGTATTTCTTGAATAGGTAGACTTGATAGTTATGCTCAGGGTTGCAATATTTACATCTCCTACCCGGAGCGCCCTAGCTTCCCCAGGCCTACATCCGTGAAGCATGAGAAACCTTATGATCTCTTTATCCTCATTGCCTTCAATTGCATCCAAAATGCGCATCTGGTCTTCAGGCTTAAACCAGGAATAATGAAAGGGTTTTTCATTCAATATAATCTCTTCCATCCTTCTTTCTATCTCTTTCTCTGTCGGGAAGTCAGGCACAGTGCTGATCAGCTGCCTTTCTTCCTTCAGATAAATCATGAACGTCTTAAAGTTTGCAAAATTATTAAGAATGGTCTTAGACTTAAGCGGTATATCTTTCGCCTTCTGCTCCTTTTTCAGAAACTCAAGGTATTTGACAACATCGTCCTTTCTTATTTCTCTGACATCTAAATTGCCGAAATGCTGCTTTGCTCTTTCCACCTGTTTCTTATATCCCGAGCGATATGAAGGTGCTATCGATTTCAACTTGTCCTTCAGGAATTCCTCAAGTAACGGTGATGCATAAAATTTTCTTCCTTCAGCGGCTAAATACCTCGTCGGGTCAAAAATGTGCTGGTCAATTTCATGTTTGATATTTGAGAGCAAATCATCGGCTCTCCGATAAGTATCTAAAGGCTGACCTTGCTTGTCAGAGCATATACGGGTACGCTGCCCTTTCCAGTGCACATCTATGACTAACTTTTTTGGAACAGTCTGACAGTCAGGACAAATATAGCCGGTCTTTAAAATGTGCTGGAAAGCCTTAAAACACTTAGGGCACTTACTTTCTCTTGAAGTTGGACGTATGATTCCTTTCATCTTCTTATCCTAACGCTCAAAAAGAAGATAGGCGATACTCTAGATATTTGTCAAGGCTCCCACCACTAATTTATTAGTAACAGAATCAGTACTCAAAAATTCGTAGGCAAATCTTCAGCCTCTTTATTGGGCTTTATCTTTTCCTTTCCTGAGCAGCTTAATTTGTTCATCCAAGATTGCGTCAACCCTTATCAAGTTCTGAGTCGGACCTCCAACCTTAAGAAGATCTTGAGTCCGAGACTTGCGCAGGCTAAGGGGGTCAATTTTCAGCTAGAATTAACACACAGGAATCTGCGTTCACTTCACTGTCTCAAAACCCCTCTCGAAGAGGCGCCTTCGCAATGCCTCTAAATCAACCCACTAAGATATCTAAAAGTTCCGTCTCATAATCAAATCTTTTTTTATACAGGATGATTAGAGGGTATTTATTGAGTGAAGGCAGTGTTTGAAAATTTTCCTGAAATAACTTGACTACAGGAGAAAAAATCTTAATATATAGATTAAATGAAAGATCACCCTTTCCTAATTGTTGTATGCCTCCTCGCATCGGTATTTATCCCGGACATAGCGGGAGGTATATTTGTGGGTCTGAGTTTTTCTGTAGTAGTGCTCAGGATTGTATTAGCGGCAGCCTATGGGTCGTATAGGATTCGACTGCTACAGGGGCTGAAGGCTGGCAATCTGCGTGGCATCTTGCGCACAGCGTGCATATCTACACAGATGACAAAACTTTTGTTGTACACGATGATGCCGTGGAAATCAAGAGCCCTTCCAGCCAGAGTAAAGCCCCACACGTAACTGTTAACGTGGGGAGGCAATGCGTCAGTCGCCAATCCACTCGCCCCAGAGCAGCGCTAGTTACGCTACAATCGGTGACTTTAGTTAATCAGTTCCAACCTGAAAAGGCTTGGGCGGTTGACGGAAAAGAGGGCGAAAGCTTTTTTCGTCACCTCGGCAAACAAGACATGGCCATCATTATCGCTTACACAGACACAAAAAAGACCGTTTTTTTGATATTTGAGTGATTCGGCTCTTAAAGACGACCTCGTGAAGACGGTTATCCTCACATATCTAGTCTGTCTTCAACGATAACTGGTTAGTTTTTTTGCCGGAAGTGACGTGTTTTGTGCGGCTGACTACTGTGCGCAGATTAGCGGCTGGTCCCCGTTGAAAGGTGGAGATAGGGGAATGACGCTACTCTAGATTAGGTGCGACCAAACTGCGTAAGCAGCCTCGCAAGCTGCCGTTGTGGCGCCTGTAATCAAGAGGGGCCAAAGATCCGGCCACAATATCAATTCAGACCCGTCTATCTCTTCGCCCTTGGCTCTAAAGTACTCGATGAGATTCAACCTGTCCTCAATGTTGCTATCGTGATAGTAGTTCATAGGACTCTCCGGATTCGTAGGGTCATTCATTGGCAGCGACCTGTATGCTACCATTATGATGAAACACAGTGAGCAAACGTGAATTGCAAATATGTCCATGTATGCACCTCCTGCAGTGGTTATAATTTTTTCGCCACCAAAAAGCAACATCTTGTTTAAAAAATGTCAAGGCAAAATGAAGATGTCCTTAGGGAGTCATGGTGTAATATATAAACAAAGGCAATGAATATGAAGACGAAACGAACGCTGCTTATTGTTATTGGGATAGTACTGCTGGCAACAGCAATAAATTATTTCGCAGGAACGACAATTGTTATAACCGCAAGCAGATAACCGGCATAGGAGGATACATTACAGCATATCTAGCAATGGTCCTCCGTACCTTTGGCTTAATTGTCGTAATACCCTCAGCACTTATTCTTGGTGCAGTGCTTATCATAGTTTTCAGCATCTTGCTTATGGTGTTTTTTCCTTTACTACCTTTTGCATTCCCTTTACTTCCCGTCATAGTTATCGTTGGCATCGTTTACCTTACTTATAAACAGGTAAAAAAGAAAAAGTAAAAAGTGGGGGAAATAAGGGGGACGGGGGACTCTTTATTTCTGCTTAGTTGTTTCCACCTATAATCGTCAGCGGCCGTTGTAGTCACGAAATATGTCTTCGTTTGGTAGCCGAAGCCCATTACTGAGCCCCGGCCCCATAAGAACCGTGCGTGTAAGTTTCCCCACACACGGCTCAAGCCTTTCATAAACAGCTAGTGGCTGCCGGTTCCACAACTTCCAACTACAGGCTATGAACCATGCGATGGCAACTAGCATGCGTGAGTATCAGATTTGAGACAGTGCCCTTTCCGCCATCAGTCTTACGATTGATATAATGGATATCCCATTGCATATCGCCTGTAATTTTCTGATGACAGATCGGACAGAGACCACCCTGATGTAGCCAGAGTCCCCATAATCTCTTAGCCCCTTTCAGATTGTCTCTGATCTTCCCCCGGTTCAATGGACACCGAGTTAGGTTAGGCTGCTACTGCATCCAGCTCAAAGGATACCGGAGAACGATAGCCCAGTGCTGAATGCTTCCTCTGAAGATTATAATACATTTCGAC